>NZ_BTGR01000003.1:0-480255 GCF_036985525.1 Croceitalea sp. MTPC6 | reverse complement strand
GGATAGTTCCATTGCACGAATTCTGGATATGGTGCAAAATGCAACTGCCAGAAAATCAAAGACCGAATTGTTCATTAGAAAATTTGCACGAATTTATACGCCTATTGTTGTATTCCTCGCCATCGGACTTACGTTCCTACCTTTCTTTTTTGTAGATGACTACGTGTTTAGGGATTGGCTATATAGAGCATTGATATTCCTCGTGATTTCGTGTCCTTGTGCGTTGGTCATCTCTATTCCTCTCGGCTATTTTGGCGGTTTGGGTGCGGCATCGCGCAATGGTATTCTTTTTAAAGGTGCATCCTTTTTAGATGCAATGACCCAAGTAAACACGGTCGTAATGGACAAAACAGGAACCGTTACCAAAGGGGTTTTTAAAATCAAAGAAATCAATTCCATCACATTTGAGGAAGCCGAATTTATGAAGTACTTGATGGCAATGGAAGAGCAATCTACCCATCCTATTGCAAAAGCGATTCTCGAATACAAAGCAGACGGTTCGGATTATGAAGCGACTGATGTTTCAGAGGTTGCTGGAAAGGGATTGAAGGGAACAGTTAATGGGAAAACGGTGTTGGTAGGCAACAAAGCTTTGATGACTTCAAACAACATAGAAGTTCCTTCAGAAACAGATGGTATTGTAGAATCCATCGTAATGGTATCCATTGATGGAAATTTTGCAGGTTATGTAACCATTGCAGATGAATTGAAGGATGATGCGCACCAAGCCATTAAACAAATTAGAGATGCAGGGATTTCAAAAATCATAATGCTATCAGGCGACAAAGATTCAATTACACAACAGGTTGCAAAAGAGCTGAACATCGATTGGGCAAAAGGTGGGTTGTTACCCGAAGATAAACTGAATGAGGTGGAAGAGCTCAAAAAGCAACCCGAAACCAAAGTTGCATTTATTGGTGATGGTATTAATGATGCACCCGTTTTGGCAGCAAGTGGTGTAGGTATTGCAATGGGTGGTTTGGGTAGCGACGTTGCTATAGAAACAGCCGATGTTATCATACAGACCGACCAACCCAGTAAGATTGCAAGAGCGATTAAAATTGGTCGTTCAACGCGAAGAATTGTCTGGCAGAATATTGGGCTTGCCTTTGGTGTAAAGGTTATAGTCCTCATTCTCGGGGCAGGTGGTCTCGCAACAATGTGGGAAGCCGTTTTTGCAGATGTAGGTGTTGCGCTGCTTGCTATCCTCAATGCCGTCAGATTGCAGAAAATGAAGTGGCAGGATTCTTAGAACGCTTATTACGGCCGAGCAAATGAAAGTAGTTTCAAATAAATTAAAGCTATCTTTATAAGTCAGAATAAGTCTTAATCAATGATTCACATTTTCACAACAGGTGGCACAATCGAGGGGCTGGACTATATTGATGATAGTGGTATAATGTCATCCGACGTAGGGATTGAAGATTTTTTGGATAAAGCAAATATAAATTTTGAATATACCATAGAAGGTGTTTTCAAAAAAGACAGTCGTGCCATAACAGATGATGACAGAAAGTTGTTGGCGAGCAAGATAAAGGAAACTAATGCGACTAAGATACTGATTACCCACGGTACTTTCACAATGGAAGATACTGCAAAATATATAGGAAAACTCAATTTGAACAAAACAATCGTTTTGGTTGGGGCTTTCATATTAGGTTCATCTGCAGAGACAGATGCACCATTTAATTTAGGGTATGCAATTAGCTCTTTACAGCTTCTAAAACCGGATGTTTATATTGCTATGAACGGACAAATTTTTAATTGGAACAATGTTTCCAAGAATTTAGAAACCAACAAATTTGAGCGCAATGAGTAGTAAAATAGATGTTTGGTACTTCGATACATTGGACGACTTTTTTCTATCTATTAATAGATACGTTCATAGTATTGCTTACACTCTACTTTTCCAGAAAGAAAACGCGTAGTAGTCTAAGGCGTTTCCTCTACCTCGGAATCTTGTTTGTTGCTTATAATGCTACTGGTGGTTTTTTACCAATTGACAACTTCCCAGGTCCTTTTATTTTGCAGTATATTATTACCTATGGTGTTGCCATCGCCTTGTGTGTTTATATCGTTTATTATCTCTACAAAGAGTACGATATTGTCGTTTTAAAATTCAACTCATCCATAAGAAACCTTGCTATACTCGCAAGCGTGAGTTTTGTAGTGCTGTTTCTTATCCCTTATTTCCTGACAGATTCACTTAATTCTGCACGTTTTCTATTTACCATTCCTATATCTGCTGTCGCTTTTGTTTTTCTGTTTATTTTCTATCGTCGCATATCGAATCCCAGCAATCCAAATCCTTTCATAGTAAGACGAAACAAACTCTCAATGGTAAGTGTAGCAAGTATTGCCCTGTTACCTATCTGCACAGTCATCGGCGACTATCAATGGATAACATTTACCGTAATGAACTTGGCTTTCTTTGCCATAACCGCCATTGAAGCAGATAGGTATTTGTACTTCATAGAAAACAATAACCGAATGTATGAGGTCTTTGCGTTGAAGAAAAAACAACGTGACGAATCGGTCGAGCGCAAAATCATCTATGAAGATTTGACCCGTAGAGAAGTCGAAGTGGCTTTGTCAATTTTAAGTAATTTAAGCTACAGAAACATCGCCAAAGATTTATTCATTGCAGAAAGTACCGTATCAAAACACGCATCAAATATCTTCAAAAAAACGGGCGTAAAGAATAGGCGTGAATTTTTGAAGCGATTTCGGAAGAAAAAGTAAGTAAATTGAGTTTATATAAAAACCACTATTTGCAGTACCTAACAAATAATCCGTAGAAAAATACGGACTATTCCGTAATTATATACGGCACGTTTTCCTTGTACAATTACAAAGTAAAGCTACTTTACACATAGTTCCCTAAAATACAACAATGAGCCACAAATTTTATGTTCCGTGACTTTCATTTACATCATTTTGTAGGACTATGACAACCACCAATAAATCGTATCAACTAAATCCCATTTCTATGGTTTACAACGTTAAAGTTCCTGCTTATGAATTCGCAATTACAATCAAAAAAATTATTAAAGGATCTGGATGAGTTTAAAATTCAGAATGGAAATATTTTAGAACAGGCATATCTTTCCATCAAAGCCTGTCGCAAACTATTGAGTTCTTACAAAAAGGAAATCATTGACACTAAATTTCAGACGATACAAGATGAAATAAATTTCTTTAAAAAGGTAAAGCAGGTTCCTCTTATAAGGCTCATCTACTTTTCAGAAATACATTCCTTTGAGATTCAACTTCCAAAGGGCGATAAGGATGCCCAACTAAAATCGATTAAAAAGAAAATCAGCAAAATAAATCGCTTTTTCCTGTACAATATCGATTTTGGACGTTATGTAAATTCCGGTGCTACCCATTTTGACAAGGAATACTACACCAGAGATTATCTCGAAACATTCCATATAACAACTTCCAAATTTTACTTTCAAGACCCAGAGTTTTGCACACCAAGGGATATGCTACTTGGCAAATACAAGGCGTATGATTTGTTAGTGATATATTTGGATGAAAAAAAGCATCGAATTCGGAAAGGATTGAACGGCAAATTAAATGGTGCTAAACCAATTGAAAAGATACATTGGCCATTTTCAAATACAGATTATGTTGAACTCGTTTATGCACTCTGCTCAAAGGGATTGGGCAAACAGGATAATCAAGCCATAATGCAGGTTTCCAAAAAAATGCAACAGCTTTTCGATATTGAGCCAAAGGACATCTACAAAACCTATCAGGACATCAAAAACCGCAAGAACAGTAGGACACTATTTCTCGATGAGCTTTCCACCTCGTTACTGATAGAAATGGACAAAAGCGAAGAATAACAAGCTATTTTACTGTTAACAAAAGACCGTACTACGGTTGACCTACGGTCTTTTTATTTTGGAAGGCGTCTTCATATAATTTGATATGATTTAGCACACCGTTTCCACTTTAGAAGCACCATAATACTACAAAACCCATCAAATTTCAAAATGTTAAATTTTGACCGTAGTACGGTCGTACTGGGGAATAAAATCCAATAAACCTATTCAAATTTGTAGAACGAAAGTCAAATCAGGTCAGGGACTATCATTTAAAATCATAAACCCAGATAGTCCCTTTCTTTTAAAACCGTTCTATTATGCCAACAAGTATTATTACCACAGACGACCTTCGGGAATTCAAAATGGAATTGCTCGATGACATTAAACAATTACTTACCAGACAAGCCAGCGGGAAACTCAAAAAATACCTCAAATCTTCTGAGGTTATGGACTTGCTACAAGTAAGTCCAGGCACTTTACAAAATCTTCGTATCAATGGCACATTACCATACACCAAGGTGGGTGGCATTATCTATTACGATACCGAGGAAATTCAAAAAGTTATGGATGCCAACCGTGTGCACCACGGTCTAAATTCTTAAGCGATGAACTATATAAAGCTACTTAATGCGGCTTTTGAAAAGTTCTATTTTGATGACCGCCTTAACCCATCCCATATCAGTTTGTATATGGCGCTATTCCAAGAATGGAACAGTTGCCGCTTTATGGATGAATTTTATGTAAACCGTCGCGATTTGATGCGATGTGCTAAAATAGGTTCTAAGTCTACATATCACAGATGCATCGTCGAGTTAGATTCTTGGCAATACTTAACCTATTTCCCTTCCAACAATCCCTACAAAGGCAGCAAAATAAAGATGGCCATTATTGGGACAAGCGATGAACCGGTTGTGGGACAGTACAATCCCATTTTAGAACAGCTTGCGGAACAGTACCATCCCAGAGGTGTACCGCTTGAGGGACACCACCATCCCAAAAATGGACAGGTTGCGAACCAGCACCGTCCCATAGATGGACAAGCATTGGTATCTAATACAAACAATATCAAACAAGAAAACTATATAAAACAACCAAAGGGCTGGCAGGCCGTTTTTATTTTTTTTGAAGAAAAAGGTTTTGATGCTGATGAAGCTAAAAAATTCTATGAGCATTACCAGACCAGAAATTGGCAAACTGGCGATGGCAAGGAAATCAGAGATTGGCGAGCCGTAGCCATCAACTGGATGGACAGAACCGAAATATTCGACGAGGAAAACAAACCAAACAAAAAACAAGCGTCCCAAATCAAGGACAACTTGCGAACCACTAAAAACAAAGATTATGGACAACCCCTCTAAAATAACCGAAGGTGGCGTGGAATATTCGCTCGGAAAATTTCATGGTAAAAGTGTGATCTATGATTTTCCAAAAATCTTGATTTACCTGAATGCCAAAGGCAAACTTTTGTTTGGCGAAAAGTTTAGGATATATGATGAAGACAAGGATATTTTGCTGAAGCTCTGTTCCTACTTCATCAAGGATAAAGACAACTGTGAGACTTATGGTATTGACATTGACAAAGGCATTCTACTTTCCGGACCCGTTGGCTGCGGCAAAACCAGTTTGATGAAATTGTTGCGCCATTTGGTTCCACTACAAAGACCTTACGAAATGATTCCCTGCCGGAATGTAACCTTCAGTTTCAACCATCTTGGGTTTAAAACGGTTGAAGAGTATGGTAATACCAAATTTTACTGTTTTGATGATTTAGGTGTGGAACCATCTGGTAGATTCTACGGAAAGGATTTGAACGTAATGGGCGAAGTGCTCTTATCCCGATACGAGCTTTACTTACAAACCAAACACAAAATCAAGACGCACGCCACAACCAATCTCAATGCTGAAGAACTGGAAGAACGCTATGGTAATCGTGTGCGTAGCCGAATGCGAGAACTTTTTAATTTGATTGCTTTTGATACTAAAGCTGGGGATAAACGGAAGTGAATTTAAGGTATGGCTTTTTAACAACAATTTTTATTTTCTTGAATCGGCGGACAAGCCACAGTACCATAAGAACAGAATACACAACAATCCCCTTCTTTTGGTTTCAGAACCGTTTTGCAATTCTCACATTCATAAAAGAATTGACAGGCGGTGGTTGGCATTTCTTCAGCCTTTTTGTGGCCGCATTCTGGACAGGTAATCGTAGATTTTAATTGAATCTTCATTATTCTATTATTTTGTACCCCGTGCTTTCTATAGCTTTTCGGATTGTGGGCAAATCGGTTTTGGTCTTGTCAAATTCCACTATGGTATTAGCATTTTCGTAGCTGGCTTTGATAGAAATAATTCCGTCCAATTTATTGACTTCGCTTTCTACGTGTGCCTCACAACCTGCACAGGTCATTCCAGCGACTTCAAAAGTCTGTTTTTTGATATTGGATTGAGAGACATAGACGATATCCTTGGCGGGCTGTGCATAAAATAGATTGGAATAGTACGGGAAGGCCAGCATCAATGCGGCGAATAGTGTTACTATCAATAAGAACCGTTTGGATTGCCAAAACGATGGTTTCGCATCATCTTCACAGGCGCAATCTATTTCTTCCTGTGTTTTCGGTCGTAGTTTCTGGTACCAGGCAAAGACCAAAACAATAATGGTCAAGCCGATAAGATAGGGTCTAAATGGCTCGACCCAAGAGAATGTAGATGCAATTCCGCTTGTTCCAGCAATTAATGCCAAGACAGGGGTTATACAACATATTGATGCTGCAACTGCGGTAAAAATGCCGGTATAGGCCGCGGTATTTGAAGTTTTATTCGGTGCCATAATGTAAACTTTCTAAGCTGTTTTCTTTCTTGCTGAAATTGAATTGAAAACTCCATTCAAAACATTGTCCTCACTCTTTACCAGCGAATAATACAATGTTTGCCCTTCACGTCTCGATGTAATAATTCCCGCATCCTTCATTTTACGGATATGTTGGGATACGGCAGGAACACTCATTTCAAGAATGTCAGCAATATCGCAAGGACACAGTTCATTCTCTATGTTCAATAGAAATAGAATTTTCAGTCGTACCTCGCTTCCCGCAAGAGACAAAATTTTGCTTATTGCTTCTAAGCTACCTGAAGAATTCTCTATGGTTTCCTTACATCTCGATATTTGCTTCTTGTCTGCTTCGTTCCGTGTACAGGTTATTTCCAAGCTCATCTTTTTTGATTTAAAGTGGCCACAAATATATCATTATTATATTATTTAAGCAAATACTTAAATACACTATTGAATAAATTGTTTTTTATAATGTGTAGATAATAAACTTAGGTAATCTAACTTCTAAAGGATTTGTACAGTAAAATAACTTCTGAAACACATTGTAAAACAATGTCCTTCAAGCTCTTCGTTAACTCTAAAAAAATATCTTTCATAATTCTATTGATTTTTGAATGGATAATAATATCGATAGTGCAATGCGTTCAATATTGTTATTATCCAAAATATAGCTGCCTTCATCTTTATTGCTCAAAAAACCCAATTCCAATAGTAATGAGGCGCAATACTCAACAGTTTCCCCAAGTACCTGAAAGTTGGCAAACTTCACACCTCGACTTTCATAAGCAATGGCTTCACAAAGGGCTCGTTCAATTTGATAACCTATAAGAACCGATGCTTTTGAGAATTCCTTTTGTTTTCTTGAAGCATAAACCTCTATACCTCTCGCATCTGGATTATCGGAATGATTGCAATGCAAAGACACAAACAAATCAGCATTCAAGGCTTCGGCCAGCTTTGTTCTGTCTGATAAAGAAATAAGCGTATCACTATACCTGGTCAAATAAATATCCAAAGGCTTATCCATTTCTTTATTCAGCTTTAAAATGGCATTTGCAATGGACAAAACCACATCCTTTTCTTGGATGCCATTTATACCAATTGCACCAGAATCTTTTCCGCCGTGTCCAACGTCAATAACAATTCGTTTTTGAGCATCCGTTTCTTGTCCAAAAATGACACACATTTTTAGAAACAAAATCACAAAACTGACGTTTTTGAGCACTTTTTTCATTTTCAATTTTCGGGTTATCAACAACTTCACTTCAAAAATCCATAGGATTTGATGTCAAATAACAGCAACAGAATTCAATCTATATCAAATAATATTTTATTCACAAATATTTGATTTTCAGTTATTTATATTCAAATATATGTAAATTTCCAATAACGAAAATGAACTAAAAATTTAAACTTTTCCGATATGAAAAAATCACACTATTTAGCATCAATTCTTTCGCTCTTATCCACTTCGCTTTTTGCTCAAATTGGTGGCATTGAAGATTCCGTTAACGATGTAGGCGATACCATCAGGACCATATTTCCAATTTTATTAGGTGTCATCTTCTTGGTAGGCTTCCTTTTTAATGCGGGACACTTCTTTGGCGAAAATGCTGACCTTAAAAAAGGGATTACCAGAGTACTTGTATTTGTTTTGATTGCTGGCGCAGTTGTGGGCATCTTCACATACTTAATAGGAATCGTAGTATAAATGAAACGGTTCGAGGTCTATAAAAACATCAGGAAAAGGGCAGTCATATTTGGGCTGCCAATTTCCCTGTTTGCCTTAATGATGGTTTCCGTTTTGGCTTCGTTGCTCATCATCATCTTCTCTTTCAGCTTTGGGATAATAATAGGTGTATTGGTCTTCAATGCTTCCCTATATGTGGCTTTGACAAGAATAACCCACAATCCGCAACTATTCCAAATGGCTAAGGCTTTTCCAAAAATTATCAGTAACAAAAGAAATTCAGGCTTCGATTATGAACAAGATTAACCTTTCGGCATATCAACCCATCGTAGATATTCAGGACAATATCGTATTTGCCAACAACGGCAATGTTATTCTGTGCTACAAAGGTAATCTACCAGAAATCTATTCCTTATCTGAAAGGGATTTTGAGGATATGCACGGTGCTTGGTTTCAAGCTTTGAAGTCATTGCCTGTCGGAACCGTTGTTCACAAACAAGATATCTACCTGAAGAAATCTTATACTTCAGAACAACTTCCGAATTCCACCTTTTTGGAAAAAGCTACCCACGAGCATTTTAAAGGTCGTGGACATATCGAGCACAGCTGCTATCTGTTCTTCATCTTGACTAAAAATAAGGCGCTCAACAATCCTAAATATGTCAACCCTTTCAGAAAGGTTTCAAAAGGTATCGTACAGGAACTGGATGATAACATAAAGAGCTTCGCAAACTCAGTAAGTGATTCGGTTTCCTTTATCAACAATAGCCGAAAGATGGATTTTGTTTCGCTTAAAGCGGAAGAAATACAACAACTGACTAATTCCTATTTCAACGGCTTTAATGAAGGCTATGATACTGATATTTTACTGGATAAGACAAACGTCAATATTGGCGAAAACCATTTTGATGCCCTTGCCATCAATAGTGAACTGTGCTTTGGCGAAAGTGTACAGAGTAGCAAAACCAATGAGAAATTCACTTCAGACGATTTTGTGTTTCATCAAGGGTTTATTGATGGCATAGGGCTTACGCTTAACGAAAATCATATTGTTAATCAAATTTTGTATTTAGATGACAAACAGAAGTGGCGCAAGCTATTGGATAAGAAAATTGAAGAACTGAACAAAAGTTCAAATTTTGGTTCGCAGAATAAAGTAGTGCTTGGCAAAATCCAGCACATTCTCGACCAAATCAATGCCGATGATAATGCCCGAATTATTCGTGGTCATCTCAATATTGTCTATTGGGCAAAGGAAGCTAAAGAGCTCGATAAAATAACCTCAAAAATCAAAACAGAATTTAAGGAATTGGATATCATCCCGTATTATCCAAGAGGCGAAGAACGTAAGAATTATATCCTAAATAGTTACTGCTGTTTCTCTTCCAATTTCTCAAACAACGATTTATATGTAACCGATTTAAAACACGCGCTCTGTCTGTTTATAAATAACACCAATTACAAAAGTGATAACACCGGAATCATCTTTAATGACCGTGAGCATAACATTCCTGTTTTAAAGGATGTTTGGGATGAAAAGAAGAGACGCATCAAGGCAAGAAACTTCGCCATTTTTGCGCCAACAGGCGAGGGCAAGTCTTTTTTGGCCAATAACATATTGCGCCAATATTTTGAGAACGGCGTTCGCTTGGTCATCATAGACCTCGGTGGATCCTACACCAAATTTGCCAAACTCTATCCTGAAAAATACACCGTGCTTCGCTACGAAAGTGGAAAAAACTTAGGTATCAATCCATTTTATATAAGTGATACTAATGACCTCACACCTGAACGACTGGAAGACCTATCCGTCTTTTTGTTTGAGTTATTTGCTTCGGATTTAAAAGTGACCAAAGCACAATCAGTATCGGTCAAAAAAATACTGCGCCATTATTACGATAGCACTTCAGAAAATCACTCGTTGGATGGTTTTTACAGTTTTATAGAAAGGAATCAGAAAGACCTTCTGGACACCCTAAAAATCCATCCCGACTACTTCAATGTCACGAGCTTTTTGCACGTAATGTCCGAATATGTCGGCGATGGTCTATATAGTTTTCTGTTTGAAGTAAGCGAGGACCAGACTTACAAAATCGAGGACAAACGTTTGATAGTTTTTGAACTGGATGAAGTAAAGGACAACAAGGAAATCCTGTCCGTGATGCTCAAGCTCATTAAGTCCGCAATCCAAAGAACGATTTGGAAAAACAGAGCTGAAAAGGGTATCATCCTATTTGATGAGTTTGCCAAACAACTAAAGTTTGAAAACGTACTGGAAAGTGTAGAATTCTACTATCAAGCCATCCGTAAACAAAATGGTGCGATTGGGATTATTCTGCAATCCATAAATCAGCTTCCGAACAATTCAACTTCTGCGAGTATTCTCGAAAACACGCAAGTCATTTATAGTCTGAACAATGAAAAAGGATATGATGAACTGGTCAAAAGGCTCAACTTATCCAGCCACGACCTTAACCAACTGAAATCAATCAAAAACAATCTTTCCGGTCCACGCAAGTACACCGAAATGTTTATTAAGATAGGTAGAGAAAGCAACATTTTCCGTCTCGAAGTTCCGAAGGAAGTATATGCAGCTTACTTGACCGATGGACAGGAAAATGAAGAAATAATGAAGCTCTACAACGAGCATCACGATATGCAAAAAGCAATAATTCAATTCACATCTAAAACATAATATTATGAAATCGAAGATTCACGAATACCAAAACAGTTTTTTTACAATGAGTAAAACAAAAATTAAAATTTTAGTAATGACTGTAGCCCTGACCTTGTTTATGTCAGGTAATGCTACCGCACAAGGAATGCCCACTTATGACAACACCAATTTTATCAGTTTGGTAAAACAACTTATAGAATCAGGTAAACAGACAGCTCAGATGATTAAGTCTGTAAAATTCCTAAAAGATGCAAAAGAGGCAATAGAGAAAGTATCAAGCGTTGTTGAGCAACTGAGAGCAGTTGAGGAAATTGGACAGAATAATCAGCGTCTTATCAACGTAATGCAAAATGATTTGCAGGATATTTTGAATTCGCCCTACATCAAACCCGATGAAGTTTCAAGGGTTGTGGAATCTTTCGATGCCATAGTTCAAAATTCATTGGACACGGTAGATTTTATCGATGAAGTCCTATCCAGCGATTACCTAAAAATGAGCGATGCCGAACGTGCTGAAATTCTTAAAGCAAAAGAGAAGGAATCCAAACAAATGGTTTCCAACATCACTACAAAAACAAAACGCTATCGTGATATTATTTCCTTCAGAAAAATGCAGGATAAAGTCAATAACCGAGAAACCGAATACTAAAAATGACGGCGACCATTCTCTTAGGAATTGGGCTGGAATATATAGATACCGTTTTCCAGACCATACAGGCCAGCGACTTTTCGCAATATACGATTGCGGGAATGAAAACGCTCGCTGTCCTGTTCTTTCTGGTCAACATTCTCAAAAAATACAATGAAGGCATTGCAGATAAGGATGGTTACACTTGGGGATTGAGTCCAGGCGAACTTGCCAAGAATTTTGCCATTGTCATTTTGGTCATATTCTCGACACAGGTGTTAGGCTTTTTCGATGGAATCTTGGTGGCTATTGAAGGACAATATCGTGGCACAGCACCTGCTTTATTGCCTTTACAGATGCAAGATATTCCCATTGAAGAGGACGTTAGCATAATAGAGGTTGCCCAAGCTGCTATGACACTATTGTATGAAGCCTTGGTCACACCGCTTTACGGATTCAAAATATTTGCATTCATCATTAGCCTGTTCCTCTGGATATTGGATTTGTTCATCTACCCCTTATTCTTGGCAGAACGGTTTTTTCTACTCGGAATAATGCAAACTTTTTTTCCCTTGGTCATTAGCCTTGCAGTCTTTGAAAAGTTCCGTTCGTTAGCTTATACGTTCTTCAAATTATATGCAGCCGTGTATATGCTCGTTCCAGCGTTCTTTTTGGTCAATGTATTTATCAATGCCATTTATACGGAAATCAACACCAATTTTTGGGTCAACCTTTTTGGAACCGATACAGGTCAAGGCTTTTTTGCGCCTGTTGTTCAGTTAGGTTCGGTTGGATTTATCGTTTTCTTGAAATTCAAACTGTATAAACGTGCCACGTCATTCACTCTCAGACTATTTACTGCCTAAGGCAGATTAAAAACAAAAATATGAAAACACCATACAAGAATATTTACAACGTCTTAAAGCTGAATCGATTTATCGTTTTGGCGGTTGTTGTGTGTGCGTTGCTGTCCAGTACATTTTCAGTTTGGATGGTATTCAACACCAATCAAAAAGCGCTCAATAGCGCCTTTGCCATCAATACCGATGGCAGTATCATTCCGCTGAAGCTCGTGACCCAAAAGGAAAATTTTAGGGTTGAAGCTTTAGCACATTTGGATCTGTTCCATAACTACTTCTATAACATCGATGCCAGCAATTACGAACGGAACTTGGAAAAGGCGTTGTGGTTGGGCAATAGTTCCGTGGACAATCTCTACCGCCAGAAAAAAGCCGATGGTGTCTATAACCGATTGTTGCAATATTCATTGGTTCAAAAAGTACTGAGCATCGATTCAAGAATATCTGAAAATGATGGTTCGTATGGTTTTACGACGACTACCATTTTTGAAATCAATAGAGGTTCAATAATCGACACCTACGAGCTGGTTTCTACCGGAAACTTGATTATGGTTGACCGAAACTTTCCCAACAATCCACACGGACTTTTGATTACCAACTATTTCGAAAACACCTTAAAGAAAATATCAGATGAAAACTGAGCCGACCTGCCTACCGTCAGGCAGGTAATCGGCACTTAAAAACTCACTCTTATGAAAGTAGAAAAAAACAAGATTGTATTTGCAGCGGTATTGGCCGTGATTTTCATATTCCTTATTTCCTATTCGGTAATGGTAATGGGCGATGATGAAAGTGAAACGGAAAACCTTAAACAGACATTAGTTCCCGATTTGGAAAAAGACCAAAAAGAGTATGATTCCAAACTGGATGCAATTAACGACTTGAAAAAAGTACGTGAAAACAATGCACCCAGCATCTATGATGAAAAGCTGATTGATTCCTTGGGATTTTACGACCCAGATTTACCAGAACGGGAAAAAGAACGTATCGTAGATAGTATCTATGAAGCTGGCAAAATTCAATATTCCGAAAAGCGATACCAAAATTTGGGACAGAAAAGAACTGCTCGCAAAGTGGTATCAACAATAGATTCTGCTGAAGTAAAGCGGGAACAAAAAATCCAAGCTAAAGAACTGGGCTTGGAACATCAGTTGTTCTTCGCTGCTGCACCGAAACCCAATGAAATTTCAATAATCGGAAATACAGATGAAACTATTTACGTAGTTGTGGATGGCGACCAAGTCGTAAAAGCGAATACCAGATTGCGAATGCGCCTGACCAAAGCTGCTACCATCAATGGTAAGCTGATGCTCAAGAATACACCTGTGTTTGGATTTATCAGCTTTCAGCCTAATCGGGCTTTAATTGAAATTGAAAACATAAAGCACCATCCCACAAAACTCAAAGCTTTTGATTTGTCTGATGGTAGTGAAGGCATCTACGTAGAGAACAATTTTCGGGCAGAAGCCACCACCGAAGTCTTGGACGATATTATTGGCGATATCAACATACCCACAGTACCGCAAGTAGGTGGTGTTACAAAAGTGTTAAGGCGAAGCAACCGAAACGTGAAAGTTACGGTATTGAACAATTACAGATTAATTCTAAAACCTAAATTATGAGAACATTTATCCTAATATTGGCGGTGTTGATTTCCGCTTCCGCGAAAGCACAACAGCAACCCATACCACTCGACACTATTTATGCAAACGATACCAAAAACGTTGCGCTATTTTTTCCTGAGCCAATCCGTCAAGGCATAACTGGTTCAGACAATTTTGTTTTTACATACAACCGTGAAAAAGAACAGTATTTTGGGCTTCTTCAAGCAACACCTGGGAAGGAAAGTAATTTGCTGGTAGTCAATAGAAATGGTTCAATTTTTTCGTATATTGTAAGGTATAAAAAACAGCTTTCTAAGCTCAATTATTTCATTCCGCTATCCAATAGTATCGGTAATGAAAAACCGTTTGTAAAGGATTCGGTTCTTGTTGAATCTTCTGAAGAACTTGTAGATAACAGCACCTATTATTACCAGAAATTCTGCTCATATCTTCTCAATAGAAAACAGCGCATAGCGCGAATCAAGAAACGAAACGAAGGTATTATCTTGACCGTAGAGAACATTGTTTTTGATAAGGATGAACTCTATTTCGTTATCGAGATTGAAAATAATTCTACGTTGGATTACGATTTGAATTTCTTGAACCTGTCTATTGAAACGAGACAAAAAGGGAAAAGAAAATCATTGCAACGACTGTATCAAGAACCGATATATAAACATAGTCTGCCGTCCAAGATTAAGGAAAATGAAATGGCTCGATTTGTTTATGTGTTGCCCAAATTTTCATTATCCGATGACCGTAGGGCAATTTTGGAATTGAATGAAAAAGATGGCGAACGGAACATAGAAATGAAACTATCGCATAGATATATCAATAACCCAAATTAATACTGTTATGAAAAGATTAGTCATTTGCTCGCTTGTATTGTTGTTCCTTTCTTGTTCAGAAAGCACAACAAAATCCCCTTCTGAAACTGCCAAAGTTGTTGCGTCAAGCTTTTTCTCAAAAGATGAATCAGCTTTAAAAAAGCATACCACTTCTGAAGGCTATGCCAGTTTGATTACCTTACAGAATATGATGCCAGATTCTGATAAAGATATCAAGGTAGAAATTTTAGACGAAGCTGTTGATGGCGAAATTGCCTGGGTAAAATACAGCACGACCTATGATGGAAAAACAGGCATTTTTAAACTGACTAAGGAAAACGGTCAATGGAAAGTGACCAGTAAAGGTCCGAGGGAAAAAGGGCCTTTTTAAAAGATTTTTCTTAATTTTTATCGAGATTGATTTCCCAATAACCTCGTGTATCGCCTTGACGCGTTAAAAAGCCTTTATTTTTGATAGCTGTAATATGCTTACCAACAGCAGATTCATTAATACCCAAAGCTTCAGCTATTTCATTATAGGTTATGGAAGGATTAGCCGCAATAAGTTTAAGAACTTCTTTTTGTCTTTTAGTTAGAGCTTCAGTCGCATCAATTACACCACCTATTACACCACCTATTACACCACCTTTTTGACCACCCATTAGACCACCTATTTGACCACCTATTTGACCACCTTCTTCAACAGCAGTTTCTTTAGCGTTAAAAGTCATTCTAAGGAAGTTATCTGAAAAGCCAAAACTCTCTTTGCCATAGTGTTCCAAAATACGAGGGATGCCAGAACCCAATTGTTCCACGAGTTCCAAATCCTTAAAAATCCGCATCAGTTCTTTGTTACGTGGAACTGAAAAGCCCTCGAAAAATTCCTGTTTGCTCAATCCTTCCGGAAGACCGCCTGCCGATGTGATTTCAATTCTATCAGCAAAGATTTCAAACTTTGGGGTAATCTCATTGGTATAATCATTATGTACAAAGGCATTGATGATGGCCTCGCGCAATGCGATGGGATTCCAAAGGCTGGCTTGTTGTCTTTCTTTGGCCGTTATTTTTGTGTTGGTTCGGTTCTCTACGGCAATTTTATCAATGACTTGTTTTGTCGCTTTTACTAAGCATTCGTGACCATATTCGTTGCTTTCTATCAAGTCTGTTCGGGTTTTGCCCGAATACTTGGCTACTTTAATTGAAGTGTTATTCTTATCTGCCAAGAGATAGCCGGCATAATTGAATGCGCCGTTTTCGGTCAATAGTTCCAAGTTCTTTGCAAAAGCTTTACCAAGGGTATGACCCGATTCCTCGTAGTAGATTTTCAACTGGCTAAAGCTTAAATCTTGACGACCCGCTTTAATTTTGCTGATGGAATTTCGGGTGCGCTTGGCAAAGAGCTCGTCAATCATTTTTTGTGGCATCGGTTCAGCTGCTGAACCTAAGCGAATAAAACAACCCTTTTCACTCATCCCATATTTTTTGAGATGATAGGGTTTTTCAGGACCGCTCGCCACAATAACTTTCAGGATGTTTTTACCATCTCGTTCCTCACTCACAATATCAAACAAACCCAAAGCTGAAGGACGGATATTGTTCTTCAATCTATCCTTAATCTTCAATTGGTCGCCATCCGCATCAGCCAGACCGTAAGTGTTCCCTTCCTTATCAATACCGATATAGATAATGCCGCCTTCACGATAGTTCAAAAAAGCAATGACCTCTTTTTCAAGTCCATCGGACAGTTCTCGTTTGTATTCTATGCGGTTTGTTTCGGTCATTATTTAATTAAAATCGGACAGTAAAGATAATGATATTAAATTGTGGGAATAGATATAAACGGTTACAATAAGATTACAGTTATACCGAATGCAGGAAAATGTTTGTTAAAACTAAACTGCTTTGAAATGTTAAAATCCTGAATATGTTAATTACCTTTGGTGGTTGTAAAAACTATATTTTATGGATAAAGGCGCAAAATTTTATAGATGTGATTTTCAAGTACACAGTCCAAGAGATATTAATTGGACAGGTGTTCGTTTTGGTGTAAACGCTGAACAAATAGCAAATTTATCAGAAGCTGAAAAGCAACAAATCGACGAGAATCGCGAACAATTTTGCAAGGAATACTTAGATAAAATCAGTAGTGCTGGAATCAATGCTATCGCAATGACTGACCATCACGATGTGGTCTTCGTCCAGCATTTGAGAAAAGTCGCCAAAGAGCAGAACGAAATACACGAATTAATGGGCGAACCAGAAAAAATTGTAACAGTATTTCCGGGTATTGAACTTAGTCTTTCCAATCCAGCCAGTCAGGTCATAATTATTTTTGATGCTGATTTCGAAGATGCACGTCTTAATTCTGTTCTCAATTTTCTCGGTATTCAGGCTACAGACAAATATGATAAACAGACAGTTCAAACTCAAAGAATTTCTCAAGAAGTCATCAGCAACCTTTCCCAGCTTCACAAAATCTTGGATGAAGTAAATTATTGTAAAGGTAGGTATATCGTTCTTCCAAATGTTGGTAAAGGTGGTCAGCATTCAATCATACGCCAAGGTTTCCAAGAGCATTATATTAAAATGCCCTGTGTTGGCGGTTATGTCGATAAAGAAATATCGTCTGAATCTGGATATCAAAATAAAATTAATGGTGGTGATGTAAATTATGGTAATAAAAGTATAGGTCTTGTATCCACATCTGATAATAGGTATGAAGATGGACGTGAGTTTGGAAAATATTCTACTTGGGTAAAATGGGCAGAACCTACTGCAGAGGCAATTAGACAGGCGTGTTTAGCCAAGGAATCCAGAATATCCCAAGCCGAACCAGAAATGCCACAAATATTTATTGAAGCAATCGATGTTACAAACTCAAAATTTTTGGGAAGTTTTAATATTAGATTCAATCGTCAATATAATGCATTTATAGGTGGAAGAGGAACGGGCAAGTCAACCATATTGGAATACATCAGATGGGGACTATGCGACCAAACCGTAAAAATTGGCAACTACCAAGAGCTGGATATCATTCAGAATCGTCGAGATACTCTGATAAAGAAAACCTTAACCGCTGTTAGCGGTGAGGTAAGAATAACAATGGTCAAAAATGATGTACGGCATATCGTTAAAAGAAATTCTTCAAGCAGGGAAATACTTTTGAAGATTGGGGATGGGGAATTTCAAAAAGTTAGTGAAGAGGATATCCGTAAGGTACTGCCCATCCAATCATACAGTCAGAAACAACTAAGTGATGTAGGTGTTAAGACTGAAGAACTTAAACGATTCATAGAGCAACCTATAAAAAGCAGCTTAGAGCGTATCTCATATAAGTTAGATGAAACAAATCTTAAATTAAAAAATGCTTATAACCAACTGGTGCGCAAGAAAAAGGTACAGAACGAGATTGCCAATTTTAATATTGAAGGTAGTTCTATTAAAGGACAGGTTAAGGGTATTCGTGAATCCTTAAAAGGTATTTCGGAAGACGACCAAAAAACGATTGATAAAAAATCAAAATTTGAGTTAGAAAAGACAATTATAGAAAATACTGAATCTGAACTGACCCTTTTTGATTCCAAAACAGATGAACTTCTTGAACTATTGAAGTTGTACCCAGAACCTATTGAGCCTTTCCTTGAAGATGTCGAAAACAAGGAATTAATAGCTAAACTTGATACCGAAATCAATTCAAAATTCAAGAACATCAACGATGCTGTTCAAAAATTAAAGGATGTCTTTAGTGAAAGTGGATTGAAGGCATACAATGAAATTATTGAAGAATGGGAAAAAAAGGAAGCCGCATTCAATTCTGAATATGAGGCAGCCAAGGGCAAATCTCAATCAAGTCAAGAGCAATTATCAAACATAAAAAAGCTGGAAGACCGTCTGGCTGAAATCAATAGTTTAGTTGCCGAAAGAAAATCTGTTATTAAAAAGCTTGGAAATCCTGAAGTTGATTATAACATCCATAATGAAGAATGGAAAAACTTACACATTGAAAAAGTCGGTGTCTTGAACGACCAAGCAACAAATTTTACGGATTTGTCAAACAACCTTATAAAAGCAATAGTCACTAAGAACATCAATCTTGCAAATTTCAAAGAAAAATTTCGTTCTATTCTTGAAGGAACAAGAATTAGGGAAGAACGAATAGATGCATTGTTGGAAAATATTCGCAGTAAAGCAGACCCTATTACCCAATTTATAGCTGTTTCAGAAGAACTACGACTATTGGCTGAATTCAAGCTGGATGAAGATAATCCAGAAGATTTACCTGCAACACCAATTTTGGATTCAGCAGGATTTTCTGAAGACCATAAGCTAAAAATTCAATCCAAAATTTCTACTGATGATTGGTTGCAATTAACAGCAACGGAATTGGAATTCAATCCAGAATTCTTTTATACAACAAATAATGAGCTTGGGGACGAAATTCCTTTTCGAGATGCATCTGCTGGACAACAAGCTACTGCACTTCTTACAGTTCTACTTAATCAACCAGGAATACCTTTATTGATAGACCAGCCAGAGGATGACATTGATAACCGAGCGATTGATGCAATAATCAAAAACATTTGGAATGCTAAAAAGAAAAGACAGTTGATTTTCACAAGCCATAACGCCAACTTAGTTGTAAATGGTGACGCTGAATTAGTAATATGCTGTGATTATAAAGATGCAAGCTCGCAAACCAGAGGTGTTATAAAAGCTGAAGGCGCAATTGATAGGAAAAAAATAAAAAACGAAATTACTTCAGTAATGGAAGGTGGTGAAAAGGCATTTAGACTTAGAAAGGATAAATACGGCTTTTAATTTAACTAAATATAGACTTCGCCTCATCATAAACCCGCTCAAAATTAGCCGCTAAATCCGCCTGAGAAAATTGCTTGGATTCTTCAGGAAGCTGCCGCTGAATTCTTGACAATTTAAACTGCACTTTCTTATCCTTACCATCAGCATAGGTTATAAATTCGCCCTGTTTTAATCGAAAGAAAACGTCTGCTCTAATTTTCGGGATTTCTTTTTCGCCCGTTGTGATTCGCGTATCAAAATCGAGATTATGGCCTCGGCTGATGCTTTTGGTTGGGTCTTTGATGATTTCAAAAAAGCGCTCATAGTATTTGGCGGTGTCTGGGTCGTTGACTTTGCCAAAGAACTGGTAGGATAGGTTGCTCAAAATCGCTTTGCTTGCCTTGTCGCCGTACATCATATCGTTCTGAATCTTATCCTGCATTACGTAAATGGTGGCAATATCATAACTTCTAAGTGTTGCCGGAATTCGGTGCATATTCAACAGGCGAATCGTTGGTGCTTCTTCCATCAACAGGAATGACGGTTTGGAATTTCTTACACTCATTTGTTTAGTAATGGTGTGAATGATTGTGGCAATTACTGGCGAATAGGATGTTTCATATTTAGGGTTGTTCACTACAGAAATGATTGCAGGATTTTCCTCGCTATTGATATTCAATGGCACTTCATCTGCGGATAGTGCCATAAAAATCCGCTGTGTACTAATTCGTTTTAGCGCATTTGCCAGAGTACTTTTAACACCAGCTGTCTGTCTATCTGAATCCTTACCGCTAATAAATGCATCTGCCATTGCTCTCGATGTGGTGTTGGTTTCCAGAAATTGGATAAGGCTATCGGTATCGAGTATTTGATAAATGGCTATCAAATGTGGAAGCGTACAGTAGTTGGGATAGTCGGTTTTCAGTTTCCAAATCAATCCACCTATCAAGCCTTCAGCGGCATCGTTAAAGAATTTTGTTGTTCCAGTAGTCCCGCTTTCCCTTTGTTCCAAAAGGTTTTCAATCAGCACCCTTGAAACCTCATTTACGCTTTCCTCATTCTCTAAATAGCGTGGCGCAATAGGATTTACCCTATGGATGATTTTATCAAAGGAAATGACCTTAAACGGAATATCGCTATCCTTGAAAAGCGGATACGCCATTTCGGTTAATTCAAAATCCTTGTAGTCGTGAATGATTCCACAAAAGCGCTCTTTCCAGAAATGTTTTAAAAATCCATATACTACACTTTCGGTCTTTCCACTTCCGGCAGAACCGATGATGGATGCGCCCCTTTTGATATTATCTAATTTGAAATTTCCTTTGGTTGTTACAAAATTGACTCGGTACTTGCTATCGCCATTCTGTACGGTTTCAGTTTTATGCAGAAAGACATACAACCCTATATTAATTAGCATTAGCGGGCAGACCAGATACAGCAATATCGATACTAATTCGTTCACTTGGGTTAAATAGATAACCAAGCAAGAAAGCATTGTGAAATTCAAGAATAGTGCGTACTTGCTCACTCGAAACATTGCATAGGAAATGATACTGGCCACAGCAATAATTGAAAGTATCGTTATGAGATTGTCTATTTCCATACCCTAAATTCCTATTGAACTTGATTTGATTGCCACTTCTGCACCACGTCTTAACCGCTTGAAAACCCGAAGTGCAATTTGTGCTTGACTAACTGGAATACTTGGCACTATCGGTAATCCTGATTTGGTAATCATTTTAAACGCTAATGCTTTTTCGTTCGCTGGTAATTTCATCAAGGCGGCGAAATACAAGTTGGGGTTTTTTATAAAATCCTTTCTTGCTTTGTAGGTCTCGGCAAAGTTGCGTTTGTAGCCAAAAGTTTTGTCGAACGTTTTTTCTGCTTTCGCGAAAAAGGCATCTCTATCAAAACCACGCTTTACCTTTTTGCCGTGCATTTCAACTTCGGAAGCTTTGTGTTTACTTCCTGGGGAAAGACTGACCGAATTGGAAGCATCCTTTCTGCTCACGATGATATGGATATGGCTTTGGTTTCCATCCTTTTTCATTCCCTGGACAATCCGTTTGTCATTTTGCTGGTGTGGTGCTTGGCGTTCCAATTTGGCAATTTCCTTTTCCATCCTTTTAATATTCCCTTCAGCTCGCCCTTCTTGAATGTTTCTGATTTCGGTTTTCAGCTGAAGAATTTTTGTAGCAAAAGGTTGGTTTTCTTTAATCTGAAAATCTGTTCCCTTGAATGTTCTTTGGTGTTCAATTTTCGCATAATATTTTATGTCATCGATGGTTATAGGTCGCCCGTTTATTTCCCGATTGAAACCGGCAACATAATCTTTCATCAGCTCACGGGTGTAGGTTTTTAAATCTTGACTATTGTTCTGAAGTTTTCGCAATTCATATTTTGAAGGACTAACCGTAATCGAATAAAACTTGGGTTCTTTCTTTTTTAATTTTGCGGTGTTTCCATCAATTTCTTTGACCACTTCTTCAGCGGAAATCTCATCGCCATAGTGGTTAAAAAAGTGTTCCATATCCCGCTGTTCCAAACCTTGATTTTCCTTTTCCAAATAGCCCACAAAATCAGCTGAACTTTGTGAATAATTGTTGCCTAATTTTTGAGGTGTGATTGTGATATACATAGCTCAAAAAATTAAAGTTGATTACTTGTGTTTTGCTTTTCTCGAAAACGGACTTCCTTCTTTTCTTCCGCATATTTCTTTTCTACAATCAGCGGTTTTTTGGTTGGCTCTTCGGTCTCAAAAAGGGACTGAATCATAGCCACCGTAGGTTTGGTTTGTGTCTTTTCTACATCTCGCATTATGGCAATAACCGCATTGATTCTTTTGAGTAATTTAGCTTCGATGGTTCGCCCTGTTGGTCCTAATTTTTCCTTTGGCGATATTTCGTTGTAGAAGAAAAAATCGAGCATCGTGGACATCGCCTCGGTGTGCGATTTGAAGTATGTGCGTGAGAAAGTTTGGAAACGTTTTGCGGTTTCCTTTTTAAATCTAATTCCAGTAAATGAGTCCATATTTCGCCGATTTGTCGCAAAATCTTCCCTAAAAATGGGCGTTTCCAGCCCGTTTGTCGCAAATCGTTGATTGTCAAGAATTTAAAACATATTCAAATCGCTGGTTATCAGCAATTTGAAAACGAAAAGGAATCCGAAACATCGCGCAGCGTGTTACCCTCTTGCTATTCCTTTTCGTCACGCGCAAGCGTGACAAAAATCCATACAATCCGGCTAAAAAGCCGATTGCCATTTTCAGGGAAAATGATTTTCCGATATGTTATTTTCCGATGTGTACGGTTATCGGCGAAAGTCGAAAAGTGGATAACCTTACGTAAAATTGAATGCTGAATTTCAGCGAAATAAAGATACGTTTTTTTCTTGACTATATATTAATTGCATAGAAAAACACCTCTAAAAATTCAGAGGTGTTCTGATTTAAAAATTGCCAAAATTATATATTGAAAACGTATGTATAGGAATATAAATTCCGAAGAGCTTCTTCCTCAATCATCGTTTCAAAACAACCATAATTTTCTTTTACGTATTTGCGAATGCTATCCCCAAATTTTCGTTTCACATCTTCTTTGGAAGTTTCCAAAAGTCGGTTTTGAGCTTCTTCGCTCAAGTCTGTAAAATTGAGATATACCATAGCTTTAGATTTTACAAAATTCCGTTATCAGAAAAACTATAATAATCCCCATCTGGTGCAAATATCAAATGGTCAAGAATGGTAATGTCGAATAGTTTGGATGCCTTTTTAATCTTGTTCGTTAACCTTTTATCTGCATCGCTTGGTTCTAATTTTCCACTTGGGTGGTTGTGCGTTAAAATTATAGCTACCGATAAGGATTTTAAAATGACGGCAAACAAAATTCGTAGGTCTATCAATGTACCTGTAATTCCACCTTGCGAAAGTTGATATACACCTTTCACTTTATTGCTGTTGTTCAACAGAACAACTTTGAAGGTTTCTTGTATGCCGATTGTATCTTTATCCCAATCCTCAAAGAGCAGTTCTGCCGCATCTTGTGAATTACTTATTTTCTGCCACATTGATGATTTTAACCCGCCTTTGTAGCTAATCTTTATTTCGTTAACTTGTGCTTTCATTGTGCATATATTTAAATGTGTGAATAATGAAAAGAGGGCGCAACTTTCGAGAGGAACGCCCTCTTTGTTTTTGAAGATTACTTGTCGTCTTTGCTTCCAAGTAACAGGATTTCATCGGCTACAACTTCTGTAACGTAGCGTTGGTTGCCATCATCGGTGGTGTAAGTTCGGGTCTTTAGTTTCCCTGTAATTCCAACCTCTTTGCCTTTTTCGACAAACTTTTCCACAATTTCGGCAGTCTTGCCCCAAGCCACTACGGTGTGCCAGTTGGTGTCCGTTTGCTTTTCGCCTTTGCTGTCTTTGTAATACTCGTTTGTAGCGAGTGAGAAGCGGGCTACTTTCTTACCGCTTTCAAGGTTCGTGATTGTTGGCTCTTGTCCAACGTTTCCAATTAACTGTACGTGATTTCTAATAGTACTCATAATAAAATATTTAAGTGATTTATATTTACCCTATTGATTTAAAACAGATTAAATTTTAAGGGGTGTTTGTTCTTTTCTTTCGTGCACCGCACAATGGATAGAGTGGGTTTTGTCAAGACTTTTTGGGAATAAATCAGGTGTGTTTGCGACGTAGTAAATTCCTTGGAATTTCAAGGAAGTAGAAACCTTATTTTTCACTAAAACTTGTACAGTCTTGACAAGTTCCATAAGGGCATTAGCAATTCTTTTAAACGCAGTTGCGTTTGAGCGTACCGACAGTTAAGCGAGATAAGTAGCTGTGGTTAAATTAGAATTGGTTATGTCGTGCCTGTTTTTCGACGCCCCGAAAAACAAGAAAGGCTTTATCCATTATAAACCCCTTAAAATGTGTAAGACAGCGGTTTGGTTTTTAAGGATTTTCGAGTGAGGGCTCAAGAAGACCGTGCCGAAAATCCTGTCAAGAAAATCAAGGCGATGGCTTTCCGATTAGAAAAGCGGACTTAATTCACGATTTTGGCTCAGGAATGTAGTGTTCCTTCCCAGTCCCGAAGTTTCGGGACGGGAAGGGTTAGCGGAATGGAAAGCTGAAATTGGGGATTGTGTCCAAGAGATATGTAGTGAAGCTCTTTCCCGAAGTGAAGTGGTTGCCTGCTTTTTCAGCAGGCGAGCGTGGAATGTAGGGGAATGTGCTGAGGGGTATTTTAGCTAAGATTTATTTATTCAGGGAATAGTGGTGCTGCTTTTTCTAATAATTCTTTTGGTGTTCTCGTGAGATTTAGCTTTTCAACTTTATTGTCCACAAAGAAGGAAAAAGGCTTATACGATGACTTTAACATTGCAATACCTTCCTCTTCAGAACGAGGTTGCGGTTTTGCCTTTGACAACTCAAATCTTAGGTAATCTTCCTGATACTCCAATAGGATATCCCATAAATTCATTTTTTTTGATTGAAGAGCTTCTTTATTGAACATTAGTGTATCAATATCTATGATAACCAAATCTTGGACTCTGGAAATATCTAAACCATTTTCTTCCAATTTGACAAGTTCATCCCGAAACCAACCGTTGAGAATGGCATTTGCTCCTGCTGTGTTAAACATTCGATAATGTACAACCAATATCGGCCTGATAATACCTTTTTTCGAAGGAAACTGTGAGTCATAATCTGCTTTACCTTTGAGTAAAATTTCAATATTTGTTGCCAATTGTCGAACTGCTTTAGGTTTTCCCTTCTCGTTCTCAAACAACTTTAGCCTGAGCTCGGCTTCAAGTACTGTATAATCAGGACTTGTTTTTGATTCTTTAGATATTAATATATCCTTAGACTCAAATAGCATTGCTCGTTTACCATTTCTGATATAATAGTCTGGCGCTCCATCCATCAATTCATCAAGTTCCTTTCCTGATTTTTGAAAATATCGTTTTCCGAATATTTCTCTTAATAATGTATCGAGTGCGTATTGCTCACTATATTCGTATGTTTTAAGGCCATATAAACCTTTAACTTTTTGGTCATTTGGCAACTCATCGTTGATTAGCTTCAACCTAAAATATAGTCCATTGTATATCATTTCTATTACAAATAATGGCGATATAATACGGTATTTTAATTCTTCAATCTTGTACAGAGGCCTACTTCTTAAAGTCACAAAATCCAGCTCTGCAGCTATATCATCTGGGGATAGAATATGCTTGTCTATAAAATCTTCGTGGACAGGGTCTTCGAGATGTATCTCTGTATGAGTTTCCTTATCCTTCATTAAAACTGAATAAGTGATACCTAAAAGGCGACGTAGGTATTCATTGTAATTCTCAACGCCATAATATTTGTAAAAGGCATTTAACAACGGCCCGCATTGCTCAATACCAGAAAGAAATTCAAAATACGACACCGCACGCAGAAACTGGCAGGTAAATACTTTATCGGTTCTAAAGTTTATTAATTCATAATTGTGAAATTGCAACATTAGGATTGCTTGAGCAGCAGTAAACTGTAAGCCTGATTCTTCATCGGCTTTTTTTTGTTCGATTCCCCTATCGGTAAATGAGACCTGATTAAGGTGCAGGTAAGCTCTAAATATGTCACGCTCCATTTCCTCGTTGGTCTTTTCTGTTTCAACATCCTCGGAAATATTGTCAAAGATATATTCAAAGAACAGAAGGCTACTACCTACATACGGAATTTCGTAATCAGATATATCATAGTCTGCTTCTGCTACGTAGCTCAAGAGATTCTGGTATGCTTCATTGGCAAAATTCTGATTACCTTGCGAGAAGAACATATTCATAAAGGCGATTACATCACTATATTTTGATTTTTCTGTATCAAATCCAAGAAAGTGAGAACCTGTTTTCAATAAGGTATCACGACTTATTCCACTCAAATATTCATCAATAGATTTTCGATTCTCTTTTGGAAAGCAAGCTTCAAATGTAACACCAAGTTTAATTTTCATATTTCGTATTTAATCAAACAGTCAATATACTATTTATTTACAGAATCAGATATTGAGAAAAAGAGCCAGCACGAATGCCGACCCTTCTTCAAACAACAAAAGCTAATCGTTGAGTTCCTCAATTTGCTTTTCAAGAACAGTAAGGCGCTCTTTCAAACGTGCTTCACGCTTGTTCCTTTTGTCGGCATATTCCTTTTCTATGCTAACAATCTTGGATTTGTAATATCCCTGCATTGCGTTGTAAAATGAAATGTTCGTCAGATTATTGACGTGATTGCTTTCGCCAAAATGCACTTGCTTTGTGAGCATATACCGTATCAACTTATGGAAGATTTCCTTTTTGAACTTCTTCTTGAAATTCTCTACCATTTCAACTTTGGTCATCTTTGAAGTTTCCCCTAAGAATTTTGAGAAATACTTTTGTTGACTCATATAGTCCACATTGTTCTCAAATAGCGATATTGAGAATGCGACCATTTCATCTTTTGAAAGTGTCTTCTTCGTATCAATGTATTTGGTCTCACGAATCATCTGCACAACTTCTTCAAACTGCTTGTTGTTCTCTATTTGCTTCTTACGGATTTCCCTTTCGTTGATTTTTACGATTTGTTCTTCAGGCGTACAATCTGCCATTTTTCTGTTGGTCAATGGTGCAGAATATTCCGTAGAATCATTTTTGGATTTTTCAACAATCTTAACAAAGATTTCCTTGTGCTGGAATGAATCTGGATGAAACATAATGCCATTCTTATATGCATCTTCTTTTGCTGAATTAAATTTTTCCAATGCTTCTTTATAATCCTGCATAGCTTCATCGAATTCTGCCTTTAATTCATCTTCAGAATAATCATAATGCTGATACTCTTTCTGAATAGCTTCGATTGTTGGCTCAATCGGATTCTCTAAAATTTCAACATCATCCAGTAAATAGACTTTCAATCCGTTCTTTTCCAATTGCGATATAATGAGCTGATTGTTTTCGTCATCTACCCAATACTGTCGTATTTCAGGAATTAATAAGATGTTCTCTTTCTTGGATTTCTCAATCAGGTTCAAGAACGATTTATTTTTCTTCGTTTCAAAACAGGCTGCTTTCGTGCAGACCATTTTACCATCGCCGAACAGATTGCCTTGATTTGCCGCGTTGAAAGGACATTCAACGCAAGACCCAGCTTTCGGAACCAATTTTTTGTCGGCCACATCAAAAGATGCTTTTTCCAAGTCATAGGTCTGGTCTTTAATCATCCTGTTTATCTGATGTGCACTAAAATCCTCGCCCATTGTTTCCAACATCATTAGCTGTTCTTCAGGTTCAAAGAGCGCAACACCGACACCCAATGATATGGTCATTTCGCCATTACGGACAAAGTTCTTAAAACCATCAATCAATCCAACCAGTTTAAGTCGTTGTCTGATAAAGTTATCCGTTCTACCCAACCGCTTTGCGATTTCAGATGCTGAATACTTTTCGCTTAGGTAAGCAATCGCCTCGGCTTCTTCGGTAGGCTCGACATCCTGTCTTTGCAAATTCTCGATAATCTGAACTTCCAGAATATCATTGTTCTCATAAGTCCTAACGATACTGGGTATAGTCTTTTTCCCTGCTAATTTACTTGCACGATATCGGCGTTCGCCCATCACGATGATGTAATGGCCATTTAGTTGCCTGACGGTAATCGGTTGCAACACACCGTGCTTTTCGATACTCTCAGAAAGCTGCTTTAACGCATCCTCGTTAAAGGTCTTTCTCGGCTGTTCAAGGTCAGGCTTGATTTTACCCAATGGTAAGTTCTGAATTTGAAGTGCGGATGATTTCTTTCCGTTTACTTCTTTCTTGACAGTAGATTTCGCTCTACTGCGCTTCTTTGTGGTACTCGCTTTTGTTGTCATAATACTCAAATTTTTGATTAAACAATATTTGAGCAGAAACCAAACGGAAGATAAAATCTTGGCTCAAAAGGAAACGGAATAAATGAGTAGGGGAAGAAGCGTTGGCTTTATGCCGTAGTCTTTTGATGGAAGTATTTTACGAGTTTACCTTGCGTGTATATTGTATGATAATAAACCCCTCTTACGAAGTACAGAGGTTGAGATAACCTAAAATTTATTAATCCTCAATACAGAAAATAGTATTTGGCATCAAATGAAAGGATATAGTATTAAAGCCAATTTGGTTCTGAAAAAAGACAAAATGTTGTACCTATGTTGTACCTGAGCATAAAAAAAGCCGAGATTTTCATCTCAGCTTTTTTCGTACCGAAGGCGGGAATCGAACCCGCACGCCTTGTGAGCAATGGATTTTGAATCCATCGTGTCTACCAATTCCACCACTTCGGCATATTTTATTGCGCCTTTCGAAATTTGGATTTTGAATCCAGCGCGTCTACCAGTTCCGCCACTCGAGCATTAAAATTTTAAACGGACTGCAAAGCTAAAAAATAATTTCATTTCAAAAACCAAAATTCACACAATTATCCTTTAGCAACCCAGATTAATTTTTAAATTTGCACCTCCTTAAAAGAAATAGGCTTTAAAAAGCTCAACATTAATTATTTATAATGTCCTATCAAGTTCCAGAACCAAAGATTTTTGCCTGTACGCAGAGTACCGCTTTAGGAGAAAAAATTGCTGCTTCTTATGGTGCCAAACTTGGTAAGGTGATTTTTTCAAGATATAGCGATGGGGAGTTTCAGCCTTCTTATGAGGAATCTATTCGTGGTGCTAGAATTTTCATTATTGGATCTACAAATCCCAGTTCTGAAAATTTAATGGAAATGCTGTTGATGATTGATGCTGCCAAACGTGCTTCAGCAAGACACATTACTGCTGTTATGCCATACTTTGGTTGGGCAAGACAAGATAGAAAAGACAAACCTAGAGTGCCTATTGCTGCCAAGTTGATTGCCAAAATGTTAGAGTCAGCTGGTGCAACAAGAATTATAACAATGGATTTACATGCAGATCAAATCCAAGGGTTTTTCGAAAAACCAGTTGATCATTTATTTGCATCCACACTCTTTCTTCCTTATCTAAAAAAATTAGGTTTGGACAACCTTTGTGTAGCTTCTCCAGATATGGGCGGTTCTAAAAGAGCATATGCTTACTCGAAAGCCTTGGAAAGCGATGTGGTTATCTGTTACAAACAACGTGCAAAGGCCAATGTTATATCACATATGGAACTGATTGGTGATGTAGAAGGGAAAAATGTAGTTCTAGTAGATGATATGGTCGATACTGCTGGCACATTAACAAAGGCAGCCGATCTTATGATGGAAAGAGGTGCTTTAAGTGTTAGGGCAATTACTACGCATGGCTTACTTTCGGGTAATGCGTATGAAAAAATAGAAAATTCGAAATTGAAGGAATTAATCATAACAGATTCAATTCCAATAGAAATAAAAAGTGATAAAGTAAAGGTATTGAGTTGTGCGGACCTCTTTGCAGATGTAATGCATAGGGTACACCATAATACCTCGATATCGTCAAAGTTTTTAATGTAGCTCCGGCTATGCTTTGCTACCATGGTTGTAAAATAAATTAGGTTGCAGGGTTAAAAAGAATTATTAATTTTTAATATTTATAATGAAGTCAATTACTATCAAAGGATCCCAAAGAGAAAGCGTGGGCAAGGTTTCTACCAAAGCCTTACGTAATGCTGGAAAGGTCCCTTGCGTACTGTACGGAGGGGAAAAACCATTACACTTTTCAGCTGATGAACTGTCGTTCAAAAAATTAGTGTACACCCCTAACGCATATACAGCTGTAATTGAGTTGGAAGGTGGCGAAACGTTTAAAGCCGTTTTACAAGATATTCAGTTTCACCCGGTAACGGACAAAATCTTGCATATTGATTTTTATCAATTGTTTGCAGATAAGGCCGTTACTATGAGAATCCCTGTTCGTTTAGAAGGTAATTCTCCAGGGGTAAGAAACGGTGGTCGTTTATTATTTAGAAAAAGAAAACTTTCTATTAAGGCCTTACCAGATTTATTACCTGATTTTATCACTATTGACATTTCCAAACTTAAAATTGGAGGCACAATAGCTGTTGAAACATTATTAAGCGACGATTACACTATTCTTCACCCAGACAGTACTGCTGTCGTTCAAGTTAAAGCATCTCGTAATGTTGTTGAAGACGAGGAGGATGAAGAAGAAGGAGAAGGAGAAGAGGGTGCAGAAGGTGCAGCTGAAGGTGGTGATGCCCCAGCTGAAGCTACTGCAGCTGAAGGTGGCGCTGAGTAATATAAATCTATAACATAAAAGCATCCCTAATTGAGTTCTAAAACTTGATTTTGGATGCTTTTGTATTTTTGGACAAATACCAAAAGAATGCTAAAGTGGTTAAAATCCATTTTTAAACCAGAAAATCTAATTCTGAGTGAAACTGATTTCATGAAAAAGTTTTTAGTTGTTGGATTAGGGAATATTGGCGATAAGTATAAAAATACACGTCATAATATTGGCTTCAAAATTTTAGATGCACTAGCAGAAAGTGAAAAATTTGTATTTAATGATGCCAAATTAGGTGCGATTTCAACCTTTAAATACAAAGGTAAAAGTGTACTTTGCCTTAAACCATCCACCTATATGAACTTGAGTGGCAAAGCGATCAAATATTGGATGGACAAAGAAAAAATCCCTTTAGAAAATATTCTTGTAATTACGGATGATATTAATCTACCTTTCGGCACTTTACGGCTAAAAACAAAAGGTAGTGATGGTGGCCACAACGGATTAAAAGACACCCAGAATACGCTGCAAACCACAAAATACAACCGTTTTAGGTTTGGAGTAGGTGCCGATTTTGGAAAAGGGAGACAAGTGGATTACGTTCTTGGCGAGTGGGATGATGAGGAAACAAAAAACTTGACAGAACGGCTTGATAAATCCTGTGAGCTAATTAAATCTTTTATCTTTAATGGGGTCCAGAATACCATGAACAAGTATAATGGTACTTAGCTTACAATACCTTAAAATCATATATCCCTGAATCTGAAGTATTTCCGTTACTATCTGTAGTGACAACTCTCCAGAAGTAAGTATTCCCAGATGTTACATCAACTGTCACTTCCATAGTTGCAGCATCATCAATAGTTTGGAGTAAGTTCGGCGGATTTTGTTCAGAAAAATATACCTCAAAGCTTGTTATATCATCTTCTACATCTGCTCCCATCCATCTAAGTACTATTTGATTAGCTTCATTGGCCTGTACCGTACTACCAGAAACGGGAGTGATAATCTGAGCAGGAAACGGAGCATAGTTAATTTGTGGTCCCGCATTGTAAAACAGCCAATTTTCACTGGTTGCGGTAACATCGGTATTTGAATTAAAGGAAGTTACCGTCCAAGAAAAAGGAGCACCTTTTTGTATTGACAAACTTGCTGATGTGCTACTCACCGTAATTGTTTGTGGTGTATTGGTATTCAGATTCACCACACTTAAAACATACGTCTCCGTATTAGCTGAAGGCTGCCATTCAAAAGTTACTTGGCTTAAAGTCTCATTCACACTTATACCTGTAGTACATTCAGAATTTTGTAATGGAAAAACCAATATAGCTCCCTCCGGATTTCTTGGCGGGTCATCTTTTTTGCAAGAAATTATAAACAGCAATAGCAGTATGGCAAAATTCTTCAACTTCATTTTTTCAACACTTTAAATTCTTCTTTAAAGTTCCTTCCTTCTATTTTTAGAAAATATATTCCTATTGGAAAAGTATCAAACTCTAACTCCAACATAGAGCCTTCTACTCTTTCACTTTTCAGGTATACTAAACGTCCATTGGCATCAAAAAGTCTTACAATAACATTATCGACTTCGTTGTTCAATAAGACATTTAAACGTTCTTGAACTGGGTTGGGATAAATCTCAGTGGACGAGGAAATAAAAAACGTTTCTTCAAAACTTCCTTGGCATGGAAGATTTGTAAAAACTTTAAGCTTATTTGTACCTGGCAAAAGATCTATTTTTATTTCAGAATCTTCAGTTTGAGTGACCACACCATTAACCTCAACATTATACAAAGTACCTCCTTGAAGGCTGATAATAGCTTCTGATGAATTCTCTAAAATGACCGAGTCTACCATAAGAATTTCAGGCTCATCTATCTGTATATCAAAACAACTTTCTTCAAACGTGATTGTTCCATTATACCCAGTAATACATAATTGATAAGTGCCTCCCAAAAGGTTTTCAAATTCAAACACATCCGTAAAATCTCCATTGAAACTGCCATTATCACCAACTAAAGTTGCGGAATACGAAATAGAGTCATCTACTGCATCAATTTCAATTAACCCGTCATTGTTATTTCTGCAAGATTCGCTTTGTGCTTTTATGCTGAAATTATCAGCCGCAAATCTATAAATAGGACATCCTGTAACATCTACCTCAACTCCTTTTGGAGTACCCAAACATAAATCATCCCCATCATCAAAAACCCCATCTTCATCTTCATCTGGGCGTAAAATACCTTCAACACAAAGTGCTAGAGAAAAAGAATCCAATGAGCCTCCGTCCCCATTGGCCGTATCTTGAATTTCCAAAACCCAATCCCCTAAAGAAGACTCTCCATTAAAGGAAGCTAAAGAACCCAAGGGCATTATTGTTCCGCTAATTGCCGGAGAAGTATTAGAACAGCTGATAGGAAGACCATCATCATCAAAAATTGCAGTAATATTATTTAGATTACCACAGTTTTTAGACAAAAGTGTAATAGTTGTGCCTGAGGGAGAAGTAAGCTTAATTATTAAATCTTCTAGAAAAGAATGCGAAATATCTAAATTCACATTTAAATCTGAAATGGGCAAATCTTGTAAAACACTTATTGTAGCCGTTATTGTGGATGCATTACCTGTTGAAATCTCAATAGGCAATCCTTGTCCATCTATATTAGTACACGTTATTGGGGAAGTGGTAAAACTAAATGGAGTTCCAAAACTTCCTATTCCACAATCATTTCTAGGCCTAACCCTCCAAAAATAAGTGGTTTCAGAAAGTAAGCTATTAGGCTGATAAAATTCAAAATCGACAGTAGCCGATTCTACTATGTTAGTGAAACCAACATCAGTAGCAATCTCAATATCATATTGTGTACTATTTGGTTCAAATTGCCATTCCAATCGGGGGTTAATACGAGTATTGGTTTCTAAATCGCTGGGAGAAAGCAGTGTAACATCGCCAAAGCTTGTGTTAAATATATTTAGGTCAATTGTATTTTCAACGGTAAGCCCTGTAGCCGCACCTCTAATAGTAATTGGATAACTCCCAATTGCAACACTTCCTGTATTGGAGAAAGTTAAAGTTATAGCTGTATTATTTGACGATGCGCTAGCGGGAGAAAAATCTACCGATAGACCCGGAGGAGTATTAATTGCGCTAAAAGTAACTTCTTCACTAAAACCACCATAGGTTTCAAACGTAAAAGGAATTATTACATCATCGGGTTGACAAGTTTCAAAATCTAAATCCTGAAAATTTAAAACTACTTGTGACTCTTGTATCGTAAAATTTGAGGAATTTACCGCAAAAAATATGTTATTTGCAGCCTTGACCATAATTCTTGCTTGGCTCGTGGCATCCCCAGGAATTTGAATAGCCGCACTACCAGTATTTGGAATATCATCTGCTATCAAAAAAGGAAATGTAAGCCCACCATCTACAGATAATAGCATATCTACTAATTGTGCATTTACTGGAGCATTATTGGTATTGGCAACATCCCAAGTAATTTGTTGAATACTACCAGCCAAATAAGTTTCATTGGTAGTTTGCGAAGTAATTACAAAAGGACCTGCAGCATTTACAGTGGTAACTTTTGTTAATTCTGAAGCTACTTGACCTCCTCCAACAGCATTGTCCCTTGCAGTGAAAGCAAAATTAAACTCTCGTTCAATCGTTGCTACAGTTTCCCAAGCCGAGCTTTCTGCTGGATTCGTTTGTGTTAGGTTTCCCTGCACGATACGTGATAATTTAGGGAAATATCTTTCAGGGCTTGTTGTCGGTTTTTGAGACCTGAAATTTGCTCCACTAACGTTTTCTGGCCCAAAAGTACTGGTGACCACTACCCCATCATCAATTTGTTCCCAAGTATAGGTCAAAACATCGCTTGCATCTGCATCCGTAACATCAGCGTCCAATACAAAGGCGGTCCCTTTGGGAATGATATAATCTGGCAACGGACTTATGACTGGTGGCAAATTTGTTAAAGAGACCGTTTGGCCACAACCTATGGTCTGTAAGTAATTGGTTATTTGTAAAATACTGTTATAGTGAAAATAATCGTCCCCGTTGGGTTCAACATCATTTCCTTCTACAATACCTGCGTAGCCCATGATTGTTGTTCCACTGGCAGGTTCCGCCTGTACTCCTGTATCCTCTGTTTCAAAAGACCAAGTGTGGTTAGCACCAAATTGGTGCCCCAGCTCATGCGAAACAAAATCAATGTCAAACAAATCACCTTGTGGGTCTACCCCAGAAGAGAAGGCACTTCCTTTTCGATTATCGGAACAAACGGAACCAATAAAACCAGCATTCCCATTATTTGGTCCATTTTGAAAAACGTGACCAACATCATAATTGGCCTCTCCTATTGTTGAAGTTAATGTGCTTTGCGCTTGGGCATTTAAGTTTCCTGTATACGGGTCTGTATCTGGGTCGGTAAAAATCACCAAATCATTGTTTGCTATGAGCTGTAAATGAACGCTTAAATCGGTCTCAAAGACTTCATTCACCCTGGTGAGGGTAGCATTTATAGCGGCAAGTGCATCAGCGATAGTGCCTCCATGATATTGTGTGTATTCACCAGTAGCAGAAATCGCAATTCTGTAGGTACGCAGGGTTTGGTCATCTACCAATGCCTTAGAAAAGATTCCCATGGAAATGCTATTTTTTTGAACGTCTTCGGTCTTACAGGTAAAACCATCTTTAGAAACTGCCCTACTCCTACCGCGATAAGCAATATAATTGTTGGATTTTTTTTCTTTCTCAATAAATGTCGCTTTGTTATCATCAGCTACGGAAATAAGCATTCCTTGAATACCATTTTGGGATGAACTAAAACGAATTTTATGTTTTCTATCCCTACTCCAACCCGTATATGATTTTATATTAGGGTATTTTTTTGCTAAGTCTGGATGAAAAATTGGGGTTTCTTTGACCGTGAAACCAATTAAATCTCCAGAGGCTTCGGGGAAATAAACTAATTTTTCTGAGGTTGGTTTTAAATCACTACGTAATTCCTTTTGAAACAACTTTTCTTCAAAAGTAAACATGGAAGATTTTTCAACTTTTGCATTACCTACATCCTGTGCTTTGGGCGCTATAGATTTCCAATAATTATCTTGGGACCATCCGCAAAAGACAACAAAAAATATGGATATTGATAAAACAAGATGTAATTTAGCTCTCATTCAAAAGGGGCGTATCGAATTCATAAATTTAAGTCTTTTTTATTTTTAGCATCCAGTGGAAAAAATCCAAGGAATTTCTAAATTCAAAAGTAAGCTTCCTACCGCGATAACCATAGGCACTTTCGATGGAGTGCACGTTGGTCACCGCCAAATACTCCAACGCCTCATAAATAATGCCAAAGAGGCCAATTACAATTCCGTACTACTCACTTTTTTCCCGCATCCAAGAATGGTATTGCAAAAAGAGAGTAACATTAAACTGCTGAATACCTTAGAAGAAAAGATAAAGATATTAGAAAGTTTAGGTTTGGATTATGTAATTGTACATCCGTTCACCAAAGAGTTTTCAAGGCTTTCAGCAATAGAATTTGTAAGGGATATTTTAGTAAATCAACTAAGTGTAAAAAAAGTGGTTATTGGGTATGACCATCGTTTTGGAAGAAATAGGAACGCAAACATCAATGACCTTATAGCATTTGGAAACACGTTGGATTTTGAGGTAGAAGAAATCTCTGCACAAGAGGTAGATGAGGTTTCTGTGAGTTCCACTAAAATTAGAACAGCACTTGAAGAGGGTAATATTACCACCGCAAATTCCTATCTGGGCTATCCTTTTATGCTTACTGGAAGTGTGGTTAGGGGTAAAGGCTTGGGTAGACAAATAGCATTCCCTACTGCAAACTTAAAAATAGCGGAAAGTTATAAACTCATTCCAAAAAGTGGCGTTTATGTGGCAAAGAGTATTATTGATGGTAATACCATTTATGGGATGATGAATATTGGTTTTAACCCTACTGTAGCCGGGAAAGAAAAAAGTATTGAAGTACACTTTTTTGACTTTAATCAAGACCTTTACGAAAAGAAGCTTAAAGTGGAGCTCTTGCACCATTTAAGGGATGAGCATAAGTTTGATTCCGTTGAGGATTTAAAGACACAGCTTTTAAAGGACAAGCAAACCTCGTTAGTCTTAATTACCAAGTAATGTTGAATCAATTTTTATTTAAGCGAATTGATAATGCACAGCTTATAGTATTCAGGGTTTTTTATGGCTTGTTGGTTTGTGCCGAATGTTTTGGAGCGATACTAACAGGTTGGGTAAAAAAAACATTTATAGAACCCAAATTCACTTTTTCTTTTATTGGTTTTGAATGGTTGCAGCCACTACCCGGAAATGGAATGTATGTCTACTTTTTTATTATGGGGCTTTGCGGGGTACTTATTACCATCGGCTATAAATACCGTTATAGTGCACTTACCTTTGCTTTTATGTGGGCAGGAGTATATTTAATGCAAAAAACCTCCTATAATAATCACTATTACCTATTAATGCTATTGGCATTTATCATGGCATTTCTCCCTGCCAATCGTAGCTTTTCCTTGGATACCAAACTAAACCCTTCTTTGGAAAAGGACAATATGTACAATTATGTCCGATGGATTATTATTTTACAACTTTTCATTGTTTACACATACGCTTCCATTGCAAAACTATATGGGGATTGGCTAGACTATAGTATTATTGAGATTTTGATGGCCAGTAAGAAAGATTATTTTCTGGTTGGTGAATTTTTACAACAAAGATGGGTTCATCAATGTATTGCTGTTTTCGGAATTCTTTTTGACCTTCTAATTATACCTGCTTTACTTTTTAAACCTACCCGTAAGATCGCTTTTGCCTTGTCCATCTTTTTTCATCTGTTTAATAGTTTTGTTTTTAGAATAGGCATTTTTCCATATCTGTCTTTGGCCTTTTGTGTTTTCTTCTTTGATCCTCAGACTATACGAAGCCTATTTCTTAGAAAAAAGAAGGTTTCTGTTCCCAAAACTAATAGTAAACCTCAAGACCATAAATTGGTATTGGTAGCGTTAAGCATTTACTTTTTGGTACAATTGGCACTACCATTACGTCACTATTTCATAAAAGATGATGTCCTATGGACAGAGGAAGGACATCGTTTAAGTTGGCGGATGATGTTGCGGAGCAGGACAGGAAGCATTCGTGTTTTTGTAGAAGATAAGAATACTGGAAAACGAGATCAGATTAAATTAGATGATTACCTAACCAAAAAGCAAAAACGAAAAGTTGGTTGTTACCCAGATTTTATCTGGCAATTTGCCCAACATTTAAAAATGGAAAATGCTGAAAAAGGAAAAGATGTTGGCGTTTATGTAATTAACAAGGTTCGGATCAATAAAGGAAAATACCATGAATTTATAGATCCCAATATTGATTTAGCCAACGTCCCATGGAAGCACTTTTCCCATAATGAGTGGATTTTACCCTCTAAAGAAGAATAAATTTCTTTCTAATCTTTGGTATTACTTTAAATTTGCTTCACCAAAATAAATTTCATGCTTCAGTTGCAAAGAATACGGGAACAAAAAGACGCTATCACTAAAGCGCTAAAAAAGCGAAATATAGATGCAGATGCGATGCTCAACGGTGTTTTACATTTAGATGAGAAACGTAGGGCAGTCCAAACAGAACTCGATAGCACTTTAGCAGAATCCAATAAACTTTCCAAAGAAATTGGAATGCTCTTTAAAAGTGGAAAAGCTGAAGAAGCCAATAAAATGAAGTCTTTGACCGCTAACCTAAAAGAGAATTCAAAAAAACTGGGGGAAGACTTAAATGGTATTGCAGAGGAATTAAAAAACTTATTATATCAAATCCCTAATGTCCCACATGATTCTGTACCAGCTGGGAATACTGATGAAGACAATGAAGAAATTTTTCGCGAAGGTGATATTCCAGAATTAATAGAAAACGCCTTACCACATTGGGAGTTGGCCAAAAAACATGACATCATTGATTTTGAGCTTGGGGTAAAAATTACTGGGGCTGGTTTCCCTGTATATAAAGGCAAAGGTGCCCGGTTACAGCGTGCTTTAATCGCTTATTTTTTGGATAAAAACACCGAAGCTGGTTATACTGAAATCCAAGTTCCACACTTGGTCAATGAAACCTCTGGTTATGGTACTGGACAATTACCGGACAAAGAAGGACAAATGTACCATGTGCAAGCAGATGATTTGTATTTGATTCCTACAGCGGAAGTCCCAGTCACTAATTTATTCCGTGATGAAATTGTAAAAACTGATGATTTCCCCATAACATACACAGGCTACACCCCTTGTTTTAGACGTGAAGCAGGAAGCTATGGCGCCCATGTGCGTGGGTTGAACAGACTGCATCAATTTGATAAAGTTGAAATTGTTCGTGTAGAACATCCAGAAAATTCTTATGCCGCTTTGGACGGGATGGTGGAACATGTAAAAAATATTCTTAGAGAATTAAAACTGCCATATCGTATCCTACGCCTGTGTGGTGGCGATTTAGGTTTTACTGCCGCACTCACTTTTGATTTTGAAGTCTTCTCAACTGCCCAAGACCGTTGGTTGGAAATCAGCTCTGCATCTAATTTTGAAGCCTACCAAGCAAACCGTTTAAAGCTCCGTTTTAAAGATGAAAATGGCAAAAACCAATTGGCACATACGTTGAATGGAAGTTCCTTGGCGCTACCACGTGTTCTTGCAGGAATTTTAGAAAACTACCAAACCGCAGACGCGATTCAAATTCCAGAGGTTTTAGTACCGTATTGTGGGTTTGATAGTATTTGACGCTAATACTGAACATAAGAAAAAAGGGTTTATACGGATTATTTGACCATACGGTTAAATTATTTGGTAAGGCAGAAGGCGTTTAACATTGGGGTCTGCCGGCGTGTAACCTGCAACTAACTTGAAATTCCATTTTTTCTTATCTTGTAAAGACAATCAAAAAACCAAAACATTATGAGTTGGAAAAATTTATTCGACAAAGAAGAATGTCAAGAAACAATTGGCCGTATTAACAAACTAACTCCAGATACACAAAGGCTTTGGGGTAAAATGGACGTAGCACAGATGATGGCACACTGCAATGTGGCTTACGAAATACCGTATACGGACAAACATCCTAAACCTAATGCTTTTGCCAAGGTCATGGTGAAATTATTTGCTAAAAACACGGTCATTGGAGATAAGCCGTATAAAAAGAATATTCCCACTTCACCTATTTTCAAAATTACAACAGAAAAGAATTTTGAAGTAGAGAAAAAACGATTAGTGGACTACCTAAAAAAAACACAGGAATTAGGTGCAGCACACTTTAATGGATTGGAAAATCCTGCTTTTGGAAATTTGACCGACAACCAATGGAACACGCTTTTTTCAAAACATTTGGACCATCATTTAAGGCAGTTTGGGGTTTAAAATACTAAAGAAGCAATTTCCTTATCACTTCTATAAAAACCATAGTCAATCAAATACATTTTAAGAAAAACTTTGAGAACAGATATCTAGTTCCAGAATCACTTAACACCTAAGATCAGTTTTCTGGGTTTTCTAGGTAGTGCGCTACATCATCTTTTTTACTTAGTACTTCAAGCTTTGCTCTAGAAGATTTTCTGATAAAACAATAATCTTTTGCAGACGGCTAGTTTGAAAAAACAGTTACCCTCTAGCTGCGATTTATAGCTAAAAATTCCAAGAATACACTTACTAAAGTAGACTATATCACAAACTGTGAAATAATATTAAGCGCAAGGAGGATTTATTAAATAGTCGATAGATTTTATTATATTTCAATACAAATCGGTCTCATACACTATAACTCCTAAACTACATTTACAAGTATTCTGTTTAATGTTACAAGTGAACACAACATAGAAGATATATGAAGTTAATTTTAAAACTAAAATTAGGTTTTACCATCATTTTTCTTTTTACCTTGTTAGAATCTTGTAAAGAGGAAACGCTAAAAGTGGTCACAGTTGCCGATTTCTCAGAGTTTATATCCAGTACCGAATACGTTACAGATGCAGAAAAATATGGATGGTCTTTTGTTCAACTAACCGTTTATGATTACAAAATAGTGAATGGGGCAAATTGGAGGTTTCCTAATGGGGTTGATAAAGCAAAACCAGATATGCCAGTTACACAGATTAGTTATAAAGATGCTCTTGTTTATTGTGAATGGCTGAGATGTAAAATACCGAGCTATGAAGAGTATTGGACATATGTAAAACAAGACAAAAGAGAAATTATTAAAGATTCGGATCAAATCTACCCAGCTAAAAGTGTAAATGTTGTTGGGAATACATGGGATATCACCAAATCAGGAAACCAAAAGGAAGAAATAAGATTGGCTGGAGGGTCTTACTTATGCAGTAAACATACTTGTGATGGGACCAATCCAAATAGAAAATTATACGTTAGTCGAGACACGGGAAATTCAAATATTGGATTTTCAATAATTCAATAAATTACGCTTATGAAAAAAATAATTCTAGTATTAGCCGGTATTGTGTGCCTATCTTCTGGTGAAATCAGTAAAGAAAAAAAGGAGCCAACTAAAAGACCCAATATTATTTTTATCATGTCTGATGATCATGCTTACCAGGCAATAAGTGCTTATGGAAGCAAATTAATCGAGACGCCCAATATTGATAGATTGGCCAACGAAGGAATGTTATTTTCAAATGCCTGTGTAACTAATTCCATTTGCGCACCCTCAAGAGCTACCATTCTTACAGGAAAACATAATCATATTAATGGTAAAATTGACAACCATTTTCCTTTTGATAGTACTCAGGTGACGTTCCCACAGATTTTCCAACGCAATGGATATAAAACTTCAATGTTTGGAAAACTTCATTTCGGCAACAATCCTAAAGGGTTGGACGAATTTAAGATTCTCCCAGGCCAGGGAAACTATATCAATCCCAAATTCATTACCAAAAATGGAGACACCATAGTAAAAGGCTATGTTACTGATATTGTTACAGATTTTGCTCTAAATTGGTTAAAAGAAGAATCAAATACCCAAGAGCCTTTTATGATGATGTACCTTCATAAAGCTCCTCATAGACCGTGGTGGCCGCGAGCAGATAAATTCAAAGAATTTAGCAAGAAAACTTTTCCGCTTCCCAAATCTTTATTTGATGACTATAAAAATAGAGGGACCGCAGCCAAGACAGCTGAAATGAGCATTTTTAACCATATGATGTATAGTCATGATAGTAAAATTAGGCCTGAAACATTAGTTGAAATGGGAGCCTTAGTTCAACCAAGCGTTAAGGAATATGAAAATGGCTTTTATGGACCATACAATCGAGCTACGGAGAATCAAAAAAGTGAGTATAAACCTACCTTAGATTCTATTAATAATTTTTTCTTAAAAAACTGGCCAAAAATGTCAGATAAGGAAAAAATGGAATGGAAATACCAAAGGTACATGCAAGACTATCTAGGAACTATATCATCAGTTGATGATAATGTTGGCAGATTATTGGATTACCTAGATGAAAGCGGCTTAGCTGAAAATACAATAGTCGTTTATACTTCCGACCAAGGTTTTTTCTTAGGAGAACATGGTTGGTTTGATAAACGATTTATTTATAATGAATCCTTTAAAACGCCCTTACTGGTAAAATGGCCTGGAGTTGTAAAACCAGGGACAGTGGAAAATGAAATGGTGCAAAATCTTGATTTTGCCCAAACAATGTTAGAGGCAGCTCAAATAAACCCTCCTCAAGATATGCAAGGTGAAAGTTTAGTGTCCCTATTGAAAGGTGATAGGGAAAAATGGGATAGAGAAGCAGTTTATTATCATTACTATGAGTATCCTTCAGTGCATATGGTAAAACGTCATTACGGTATTGTTACAAAAGAGTTTAAACTTGCTCATTTTTACTATGATATCGATGAATGGGAATTATACGACCGCTTAAATGACCCTAATGAAATGAACAATGTTTACCATAATCCAAAATATTCTAAAACTGTAAAAAAATTAAAGAAGGAACTGAATATTCTAAGGACCAAATATGGAGATTCAAAAGAACAAGATCAGAAATTCATTGATATGTATGAAGGAAAATAAAACGGCATCAAGAAGAAGTGGCTTTCATCTTTAAGAATTACTGGTCGAAAAATATAGAAGTAATGGTTTAAAGTTTCTTTCTTAAGTAGACAAATAACTCTTGCTTGTTATCATCTTTAATATAGTATATCATTTCTTTGTTAGCTCTATTATTAAAATAAGCTTATGAAAATTCTCACACTTTTATTGCTATTCTATAAAACACTTAATCCCATAATTTCGGAATCACTTAACACGTTAGGTCTGTTTTGTACATTATATTTGGGTAATGCGTTATTTATTTAGCTTCTTATGCTTCTTTTTTATTGTTTCCATCAATGGACAAGAAGATTTTTTGGCCAAACAATACTTCAGTGACGGTGAATTTGAAAAAGCTGTTGTCTTTTATGAAAAACTAGTCGAAAAAAATCCTAGACGTACAGATTATTCCGAAGCTCTTATTGCCTGTTACCAACAATTGGAACGTTATGAGAATGCTGAAGCTTTTCTTTTGGACAAAATAAAACAGGAGTTTACCTTTCCTACGTTTTACATAGAATTAGGATATAATTATACACTTCAAGATCAACCCCAAAAGGCTCAAGAATACTATCAAAAAGCAATAAACACTTTAGGGGAAAATCCGAATTTTGGATATAGTGTGGGCTATCGTTTTCAAAAATATGCCTTGTTGGATGAAGCTGTTGCTGCCTACTCCAAAGCAATGCAGTTAAAACCCGAACTTAATTATGATTTTCAATTAGCTAGGATTTATGGAGAGAAAGGTGATATTGAAAAAATGTTCACCTCGTATCTAAAACTCATTTATGAAGGAAAGTCTTCCCGCTCCAATGTGTTACGAAATGTGGATGATTTTATTACGGAAGACCCCACTAATGAAAACAATGGTATTCTTAGAAAAGTCTTGCTACAAAGTGCCCAAAAGAATCCTGATGTTCTTTGGAACGAGTTATTGAGTTGGCTTTTTGTCCAACAAAAGCAATATAAAAGTGCCTTTGCGCAGGAAAAGGCTATTTTTAAAAGAACAGATGGGCTTTCCTTTGATAGATTGAAAAACTTAGGGGAAATAGCACAGGAAAGTGATGATATAGAAACTGCCAAAACAGTTTTTGAATACATTAAAGACAAGGCTACTGAGCCTGCTATCAAATTAAATGCACAACTTAGTTTAATAGATATTGATTTATTAAATGCTAACGGAAAAAAATTAAATACCATAGAAAAAGAATTTGAGTCCTTAATGGAAGACTATGGCTATCAAGGTAAAACGCTCCAACTACAAATAGCTTATGCCAATTTTTTAACCTTTAAGAAAGAAAAACCAGAGCCAGCCATCGCCATACTTAAAAAAGGATTGGATTTGCCATTGAGCAGGTTTGGAAAAGCATATGTAAAATTAGCGCTGGGAGATATTTTGGTATATGATAAAAAATTCAATGAGGCCTTAATTTACTTCTCACAGATACAAAAAAGCCTAAAAAACGATGTGCTTGGTCAAGACGCACGTTTTAAAGTGGCCCAAACCAGTTTCTACAAAGGGGATTTTGACTGGGCTTTGACCCAGTTGAAAGTGTTGCGTGGCTCAACCTCACAATTGATTGCCAATGATGCTATGCAATTGAGTCTTTTAATTTCAGATAATTCTTTGGAGGATTCTACCCAAACCGCCTTAAAAAAATATGCCAGTGCAGATTTATTGGCTTATCAAAACAAAACGCAACAAGCTATTGATGGCTTAGAAGATATTTTACAAAATCACAAAGGTGAAAAAATTGAAGATGAGGCTTTGTTAAGGCAGGCAGAGCTTTTGGAGTCCCAAAAAAAATACGATGCTGCCAAGTTCAATTATCAAAAGATTGTAGAATTTTATTCCTCGGGAATTTTAGCAGATGATGCCCACTTTGCTTTGGGCCAGTTATATCAAAACATTTTAAATGAGCCAGAAAAAGCAAAGCCTCATTACGAGAAAATCATTTACAATTACCAAGACAGTTATTATTTTCCCCAAGCACGTAAAAATTTCCGAAAGTTACGAGGGGATTTAGTCAATTAATCGGTATTATTGAATAGATACTGCTATTCTGTTTATTCAGTACTAATAAAATCAATAAAATTGGAAGGAATTATTTATAATGTGACCATTAACATTGATGAAAGTGTTCATGAAGAATGGCTTACTTGGATGAAGAAAAAACATATTCCTGATATGTTGGATACCAAAAAATTTAGTACGGCAAAAATGTGCAAAGTACTAATAGAAGAAGAGATGGGTGGTACCACATACTCTGTCCAATATACTACCAAAAATATGACAACCCTTCAAAAATACTATGAGGAAGATGCAGGCCGCATGCGAGCTGAAGGGATGAGGCTTTTTCCAAATAAGTTTGTTGCTTTTAGAACAGAGATGGAAATTATAAACGATAGCTGCTCTTAGCTTAATCTACAGACAGTTACTACAATCAAAATTGCTCATGGCAAAGATGCGAAATCAAAAAAGCACCTATAAAAAGCATAAGTGGGCTGCAAATGAGCAAAACACTACTTCGGTTAAGGCCAAAAAACACTTGGGACAGCATTTTCTTAAGGATGAAAAAATAGCACAACAAATTGCAGACACACTTTCTTTAGAGGGTTATAATAATGTTATTGAAGTAGGTCCGGGAACTGGTGTATTGACCAAATATCTTTTAATGCGAGATATGGATTTGGTCGCTATGGATTTGGATGCTGAATCCATTGTATACCTTAATCACAGTTTTCCATTGGAACACCCAAAAGTTTTGCAACAGAATAGTAGATTAAATGTACTTGAGGCGGACTTTCTAAAATTTGACCTTAAGCAATTGTACGGTGATGAACAGTTTGCCGTTACAGGTAATTTTCCCTACAATATTTCCACTCAAATTGTTTTTAAGATGCTTGAAATGCGCCAGCAGGTTCCAGAATTCTCTGGAATGTTCCAAAAAGAGGTAGCACAGCGTATTTGCGAAAAAGAAGGCAACAAAACCTATGGTATCTTATCTGTTTTGGTTCAAGCCTTTTACGATGCTGAGTATCTGTTTACAGTACATCCACAGGTTTTTGACCCACCGCCCAAAGTACAATCTGGAGTATTAAAACTGACTAGAAAAAAGGATTTCCGCCTGGACTGTGATGAAAAATTACTATTTAAAGTGGTAAAAGCAGCATTCAATCAACGAAGAAAAACATTGCGTAATAGCCTTAAAACCTTTAGTCTCTCTGATAATCTCAAAGAAGATACTATATTTGACCGACGCCCAGAACAGATGGCTGTCAAGGATTTTATTTCATTGACTAAGCGAATAGCAGATGACTCCGTTTAAACTCACAGATGAGCTAATAGCAGACATACAACTACTGATCAAGAATCAGAAGGATGGTGATTTGCGAAAAATGATGAAAGAATTTCATTATGCAGATGTCGCTGAAATTGCAAATGAATTGGAGGAAGAAGAGGCTACTTATCTCATTAAGCTTCTTAATAGTGAGAAAACTTCCGATGTGCTTACCGAGTTGGATGAGGATGTTCGTGAGGCAATTTTAAACAACTTGTCCCCAAAGGAGATTGCTGGTGAGATTGAGGAATTGGATACCGATGACGCTGCAGATATTGTGGGGGAACTTCCCAAGGAAATCATACAAGAGGTCATCTCAGAAATCGAAGATAAGGAACATGCAAAAGATATTGTTGACCTGCTCCGGTATGATGAAGATTCTGCAGGTGGTCTAATGGCAAAAGAGCTGGTAAAAGTCAAAGAGAATTGGACCGTAACCACATGCGTTAAAGAAATGCGTGCCCAGGCAGAAAATGTAACTAGGGTACACTCCATTTATGTGGTAGACGCCGATGATAAATTAAAAGGGAGGCTCTCTCTAAAAGATTTACTAACCACTTCTCCAAAAGCACATATTAGAGACGTTTATATCCCAAAAGTAGATTCGGTCAATGTAAATGAGAAACCTGAAGAAGTTGCTAAAATCATGTCCAAATATGATTTAGAAGCTATCCCGGTTGTTGATGAGATTGGAAGACTAGTTGGTAGAATTACTATTGATGATATTGTAGATGTTATCCGTGAAGAAGCTGATAAAGATTACCAAATGGCAGCGGGTATTTCACAAGATGTTGAAGCAGATGACAGTATTTGGGAATTAACCAGAGCCCGATTGCCTTGGCTAGTCCTAGGTCTTTTTGGTGGTGCTGCAGCTGCTGTAATCATGGGCGGTTTTGAAGAAATGTTCCGCAAATACACGGTCCTTTTCCTATTTACACCATTAATTGCTGCGATGGCAGGTAACGTCGGTGTACAATCAAGTGCCATTATAGTTCAAGGCTTAGCAAATGATGATATTAAAGGTAGTATTGGCAATAGATTGGTAAAAGAAATGCTTTTGGCCCTATTGAACGGCGTAATACTATCCGCATTGTTATTGCTTTTTACTTGGATTTGGAAAGGTGATTTTTACACAGCTCTTGCTATTTCTACCTCACTAATTGCGGTTATTGTGGTAGCTGGTTTTATAGGTACGTTTACGCCGTTATTTCTTCACAAAAGAGGGATTGACCCTGCCATAGCAACCGGTCCATTTATTACCACGAGCAATGATATTTTTGGAATTTTAATTTACTTTATGATTGCCAAAATGATTTTAGGCATTTAAATTTTTCAACTATGAAATCCATCAACCTTAAAGAAAAACACAGTTTGTTTTCCAAACAATGGCATCCACACCAAATTGCTATTGTAGACGATATGCAGGTAATACTGGCAAAAATTAAAGGTGAATTTGTATGGCATGCCCATGAAAATGAGGATGAACTATTTCAAGTTTTAAAAGGCACACTATACATGAAGTTTAGGGATAGAACAGAAATTGTAAATGAGGGTGAGATTATTGTTGTTCCCAAAGGCGTGGAGCATTGTCCATCGACCCAGAATGACGAGGAAGTCCACCTTTTACTTTTTGAGAAACAAAATACAGCACATACCGGAGCAGTTGAACATGAAATGACACAAACCCACTATCCAAAAATATAAGGGTATTGTATATTTGAATTTATGAAAGTCCTCCACCTAGATACCAATCATCCCCTTTTAATAGAACAATTCGCTGAGCTTGGTTTTGAAAATCATGAAGATTATACTTCGTCCAAAGAAGAAGTCGAGAAAAAAATGAAGGATTATGACGGTATTGTTATTCGCAGTCGTTTTCCCATTGATGCCAATTTTTTGGATGCTGCCACCAACTTAAAATTCATAGGTCGTGTTGGGGCTGGTATGGAAAATATAGATGTCCGCTATGCCAAACAAAAAAACATTTTCTTGGCAAATGCTCCAGAAGGAAACAGAAATGCAGTTGCCGAACATAGTTTGGGTATGTTGTTATCCTTAATGAACCAAATGCACAAAGCCCATCGTGAAGTACGGAAGGGCAAATGGGACCGTGAAGGAAATCGCGGAACTGAGCTGGATGGAAAAACTGTGGGGATTATTGGTTATGGAAATACAGGCAAAGCCTTCGCCAAAAAATTACAAGGATTTGATGTGGAAATTATTTGCTACGATATTATTGGCGGTGTTGGTGACGACAATGCCCGCCAAGTAGGCATATTGGAACTTCAGCAAAAGTCAGATGTGATAAGTCTACATGTTCCCCAAACAGAGCTTACCGTGGGAATGGTTAATACCGAATTTATTGAAGCATTCCAAAAGCCATTTTGGCTATTGAACACTGCTCGTGGAAAGTGCGTGGTCACCAAAGATTTGGTAAAAGGCTTAGAGTCTAAAAAAGTTTTAGGTGCTGGATTGGATGTATTGGAATATGAAAAAAAGTCTTTTGACTTTGAGGACTGGTTTTTGAACAAGCCAAAACCATTCAAATATCTTCGTAAAGCCTCCAATGTATTACTTACCCCACATGTTGCAGGTTGGACAATTGAAAGCAAAGAAAAACTGGCACAAACTATAGTGGACAAAATCAAAGCTGAATTTTGCTAAATTTAGCTGTGAAGAAAACTATTTTTGTATTTTCTGGTATTATAATTGCCTTACTTGTGTTGTTTCAATTAAGCAAGTATTCCTATGCAACTGGCGACCTTTCGATTGAAATTATTATTGCAATAATTGCCATTAGCTTCCTGTGTCTCGGAATTTATTTAAACAAAAAAAGCCTTCATAGGACCAGTCCCCAAGTAGACGAAATCAATTTAGAAAAAATAGAAAAACTTGGTATTAGTAAAAGAGAATATGAGGTTTTGGTTGAAATTTCAAAAGGGCTTTCGAACAAAGAGATTGCTGAAAAACTATTTGTAACTGAAAGTACCATCAAGACCCATGTTTCAAATTTATTGGTCAAATTAGATTCAAAAAGACGAACCCAGGCCATACAAAAAGCAAAAGAACTCCATATTATCTCCACTTAACCAACAGTTTACGACTTAAGTATGAATGATTTAGTACTTTAGTATGAATACAGTTTTTAGACTAAAATCTATTTTTGAGGAAAGTATTAAAACTAAAAACTTATGAAAAAAACAGTATTACGATACGGGATTTATGGAGCAATAACCATCTGTATTCTCTTTCTTTTAGGATGGTTCATTGGTGAAAATCTTGATTATTCTTCTCAGGAAATAATAGGTTACGCCTCAATGATAGTGTCATTGAGCTTTGTCTTTTTTGGAATAAAACACTTTAGGGATAAGGAAAACGAAGGTCAAATTAGTTTTAAAAAAGCCTTTATCATTGGCCTACTTATAAGCTTAATTACAGCTATTGCATTTGGTCTTATAGACGTTCTTTACATAAAAGTGCTTAATCCAAATTTTGCCGCTGACTATTATGCCAATGCTGTAGAAACTATGAGGAATTCCGTGCCAGCAGCAGAGTTTGAAGCCAAGTTGGCTGAGCTTGAATCACAAAAGGAAATGTTTTCAGACCCGTTTTTTACCTTTTTCCTAATGGCTTCCACAGTTTTTATAATTGGTTTGATTATTTCACTAATTTCTTCATTGGTTTTACAACGCAAATAAAATTAAGTTATGACTATAGATGCCAAATCAGTAGATGAATATATCTCAAAACTACCCGAAGACCGAATAGCAGCTGTCTCCAAATTACGAGATACAGTTAAAAATAACCTCCCCAAAGGTTTTGAAGAATGTATCAGTTATAAAATGATTGGATATGTGGTACCGCATACGCTATATCCAGCTGGTTATCACTGCGATACTAAACTACCTTTACCATTTATAAATATCGCTTCACAGAAAAATTTTGTTGCACTTTACCATTCTGGTATTTATGCCGACAAAAATTTATTGGACTGGTTCGTTGGTGAATATCCAAAACATGTGAAAACAAAATTGGATATGGGAAAAAGCTGTGTAAGGTTTAAAAAAGTAGAAAATATCCCCTATGAATTAATAGCTAAACTTTGTCAAAAAATCACTGTTCAAGATTGGATTGATCTTTATGAAAAAAATATAGGTAGAAAATAAACATATAAACAGATTCGCATTTTCATGGGAATTAAAAATAAACATTCATGAAGAATAGAGTAACCGGTTTAGGTGGATTTTTCTTTAAAACAAAGAATCCAGATAAGATTAAAGATTGGTATAAAAACCATTTGGGTTTAAACACGGACAGATATGGCTGTACATTTTGGTGGAAAGATAAAGAAGGGAATGATTGCTCTACACAGTGGAGCCCTATGAATGAGGATACTAAATATTTTCAACCAAGTGAGAAGCAATTTATGATGAATTTTCGTGTAGAAAATTTAAAAGAACTTTTAATTGAGCTAGAAAAAGAAGGGGTAACTATTGTAGGTGAAGTTGAGGAATATGAATATGGAAAATTTGGTTGGATTTTAGATCCAGAAGGCAATAAACTGGAGCTTTGGGAACCTGTTGATAAAGCTTTTTTATAACTAAAAAAATATTTGCTACTTTTAAATCTCATTTAACCAACAAATTATAATCATGTCAGAAGAAAACAAAGATTTAGGTGATAAGGCTAAAGAAGCAGCAGGTGATTTTGCCGACGAAGCCAAAAAAACGGCAGATGAATTCAGTGATGGATTGAATAAAGCTGTAGGAGGTAATGATAATAAGAAAATATTAGCAGGGATTCTTGCTATTATTTTAGGTTCCCTCGGAGTTCATAAGTTTATTTTAGGATACCAAAAGGAAGGTTTTATTCTCTTAGGAGTTACTGTAGTAGGTATGGTTTTAAGCTGTGTTGGAATAGGTGTTTTTGTAGTTTGGGCAACAGGATTGATAGGTCTTATTGAAGGCATCATTTACCTTACTAAATCAGATGAAGAATTTTACAACACATATCAGGCAGGCAAAAAGCCTTGGTTCTAAAAAATTTAGGTCAGAAAATTACTTCTGGCCTTTTTTATTTAAATATATCATCGTAATATTGCAATATTAAAATTAGATAATCGTTGGGAGCAACTAAAACACATATATTCTCTATTCCACAAAATGAGCTGGCACAGGCTGCTAAAGTTTTGGCACATCCAGCTCGTATTGCCATTCTGGATTATATAAGCAAACAAGAAAATTGTATTTGCACAGACTTAGTTGATGTAATAGGATTAGCACAGCCAACGATATCCCAACACTTGAACGAAATAAAGAAAATAGGGCTTCTGAAAGGAACTTTTGAAGGCAAAAACTTATGCTACTGCATCAACAAAGAAAAGTGGACAGAACTCCAATTCTTTTTCAATTCCTTTTTTTCAAATATTAATCAAAATTGCTGCTAATCATGCAAACAAATGAATTTTTAAAATTACTTAGCAATCATAAAGACAAAGAACTTCTTTTTGAATATGAACCAGGAGCTTTTGTAGGTGCCAATTATCACATTACAGAAGTAAAAAACACTATTATTGACAGTGTGGATTGTGGTGCTGGAGTCGATTTTTGGAAAGAAACTATAATTCAACTATGGGAAAGCCCTACAGAAAAGAAAAAAACCTCTTTTATGTCTGCTTACAAAGCTTTGGGAATATTAAACAAAGTAAATTCCATAAAGCCAATGATTAAAGATGCAGAAGTTAAGTTTGAATATAGTAATGCTAACTTTCATACAGCACAGTTGTTTGTAGATGATTACGCATGGAACAATGATAAAATTATTTTTAAGCTCTCTGTCAAAAAAACTGACTGTAAGGCTAAAGAGACCTGTGGAGTACCGGTAGAGGCTGAGGTAACAGTTGAATCTAGTTGTGCTCCTGGGAGTGGTTGTTGTTAACAAAGCTATCCGCCGATGACAATTAGGGATATGAATAAGAAGGACTGGTCTGAAGTAGCAAAAATCTACTTGGAAGGAATTTCTACCGGTTATGCAACTTTTGAGACTTCGGTTCCCGATTTTAATAGTTGGGATAGAGCCCATATTACAGCATGTAGACTTATTGCAGAAAAGAACTCCAAAATTTTAGGTTGGGCAGCTCTTTCCCCTGTCTCCAGTAGATGTGTATATGGCGGCATAGGTGAAGTTAGCGTTTACATCGCTTCAGATTCCAGAAGTTTAGGTGTTGGAAGGGCACTATTGCTTAAACTTATTGAAGAAAGTGAGAAAGAAGGATACTGGACCATTCAATCTGGGATATTTCCTGAAAACATAGCAAGTATTAAGTTACATGAAAAAGTAGGTTTTCGTTTTATTGGAAAACGAGAGAAAGTGGGGAAAACCAAAGATGGTATTTGGAAAGACAACCTATTATTTGAAAAACGAAGCAAAACTATAGGAACATAAAATAGAACATGGAAACAAAAAAAGTGACCTTATTTCCTAAAATAACAACAACAATTCAATTGCTCAAAGTTGAAGATATCTCTACTGAGAGAAAGCAAATTTTACAACCACTTATTGATTATTTAAAAGCTAAAATCTCCAATGGGGAACCTATTCTACTTAATTTCATTTGCACACATAACTCCAGACGAAGCCATCTCTCACAAGTTTGGGCACAAACTTTAGCAGATTACTTTGACTTAAAAAATGTGAATTGCTATTCAGGTGGCACAGAGGCAACAGCACTTTTCCCAATGGCTGCTGAAACTTTAAAAAATACTGGTTTTGAGATAAAAAAGCTATCGGAAACCAAGAACCCAATCTACAGCATCAAATACGCTCAAAATAATCATCCGATTATTGGTTTTTCTAAAACCTATGACGATTCTTTTAATCCAAAGTCAGGTTTTGGAGCTATTATGACCTGTGACTCTGCCAATGAGGCATGCCCAATGGTGTTAGGTGCAGAAAAACGATTCCCAATTACTTATAATGACCCTAAAGCTTTTGATGATACTCCTCTACAAGCTGAAAAATACCGAGAAAGAAGCATTCAAATAGCGAGTGAACTGTTCTATGTATTTAGCAAATCAATATTGTAAAATATTATTTTGAGGCCTCAGCATGCTTTCGTTCCAGCTCTGCTTGAAACTCTTCCATTACTGGTTTTACGGTACTTTCTGGCAAGTCTGCTATTCTAATATACATTAATCCATCTACGGAGTTATTAAACAATGGATCAACATTAAAAGCAACAACTTTAGCATTTTGTTTAATGTATTTCTTTATTAAAACCGGCAACCGTAAGCTGCCAGGTTCTACTTCTTCAATTAATTTATCGAACTTATTTAAATCTGCCTGCGTTTCATCAAACACAAACTCTTTGTCTGCATCTTTCAATTTAACTTTAAACTCCTTCTTGGGGTAAATGTATTGAGCAACGTAGGGATCCCAGTAATGGGATTTCATAAACTCAATCATCAAAGACTTAGAAAAATTTGAAAACTGATTGCTTATACTGACCCCACCTATCAAATATTTGTGTTCTGGATAACGTAACGTCGTATGCACAATTCCTTTCCAAAGTAAAAATAATGGCATTGGTTTTTGTTGATACTCCTTTACAATATATGCTCTTCCCATTTCTATGGATTTGGACATCATGCCATACAATTCGGGTTCAAAGCGAAATAAATCTTGCAGGTAAAAACCATCTATTCCATGGTCTTTAAAAATCTGCGAACCCAACCCCATACGATAAGCCCCAACGATTTCTTTATCAGTGTCGTCCCATAGAAAAAGATGGTGATAATAGGAGTCAAACTTGTCCAAATCAATCGCATTATTGGTTCCCTCTCCTATTGCCCTAAACGTAACTTCGCGTTGGCGACCTATCTCTTTTAGTATAAAAGGCATATCATGCTCTTGAGCTAAGAAAACCTCATAATTTTTACTTTGTAGCAAACGGCATTCTTTTTCACGAAGCTTCTCAATCTCTCCTTGAATAACTTCGGTACGCACTGCTGATGCTATCTTTTTAGGTGATTTAGGTATTTTTAATGTACTGGGGACTTTGTCCAATAAACTTTCTTTCTCAAAGGCGTTAGCAAGTAAATATGTTTTTTTTCTAAGTAATTCTATAAAACCTTCCAAAGTCTCTTCCTCTTTCTGCATTTTTACAGAAATTGGCTGCCCTATTCTAACTTTAATGGGCCTTCTATTCTGTGTGGTTACCTCTGAAGGGAGTTTTGCCGTTCTAAAAACATCATTGATTTTTGAAAGACGATAAAACAATCTACTGTTCTTAGCATGAAAATAGATGGGGACTACGGGAACCTCTGCTTTCCTAATTAATTTTAAAGCTGCCTCTTCCCATGGCCTATCCACTACTAATTTACCATCTCGATAAGTGGAAACTTCACCAGCAGGAAAAATACCAAGTGGATGCCCATCACGAATATGCCTTATTGCATTTTTAAAACCGGTAATACTACTTTTGGCATCTTTGTGTTCTTCGAAAGGATTTACTGGCAAAATAAATTGTTTCATCGGTTCTATGCGATGTAACAAAAAATTAGCTATTATTTTAAAATCAGAACGATGCTGAATCATCAGCTTTAAAAGTAGTACGCCATCAATGCCTCCAAGTGGATGATTGGAAATTGTAATAAAAGAACCGTCTTTGGGCAGTCTTTTGAAATCTTCTTCAGGTATCTCAAAATCTATTTCGTAGTGGTCAAGAATTTCTTCTAAAAAACGAGTGCCTTCTAAATCTTTATTGTCGTCATAAAAACGGTTGATGGAACTGATTTTGGTCACAACCATAAGCAACCAACCAATAAAAGTTCCTAAAAAGCCAAGCTTATGTACATTTAAAACTTTTGCAACCTCTTTCGCAGATACCAACCCCATTAATACAAAATTTTGGTATTGGTAAATATAGGAAAATACGGGGATAGGACTGTTATTACCTACTTATTTTACAACTAATTGAATAGTCTCCTTACCGCGTTGCTCTACTAAAATGGAATATCCATTTAATATTTTTTCAACCGAGTTTTCGTCAAAATGTCGTATTGTGTAGAGTGAGACCCCTTCTTCACAGGTCACTTTAAATTTTTTCTTTAATACTGAAAGTATTTCCTTAAGGCCTCCAAACTTATTATCCAAACAGACTGAAAAACTAATTGCCGAATTTTGAATTAGGTCTACCTTAAGTCTATGGTCATGAAACAGTTTAAAGATTTCGCTCATATTCTCCTCCACAATAAAAGAGAAGTCCAGCGAAGACAATTTGAGCAGTACTTGGTCTCGCTTTACTATAAAACATGGTATCTCTGGGGAAATCTTAGTTCCCTTACCCACAGTAGTACCTGTTTCCTTAGGGCTTAAAAAAGATTTTACTTGCAAAGGTATTTCCTTGCCTTGCAATGGCTGTAAGGTTTTGGGATGGATTACTGATGCTCCATAAAATGCCAATTCTATGGCCTCTCTATATGAAATTTCATTTAGCAGTTCCGTCTCCTCAAAATGTCTTGGGTCCGCATTCAAAACTCCGGGAACATCTTTCCAAATAGTGACCGATTCCGCATTTAAACAATATGCAAAAATTGCTGCAGTATAATCTGAACCTTCGCGCCCAAGAGTTGTAGTAAAGTTATTTTCATCACTACCCAAAAATCCTTGGGTGATATTCAATTTACTCCTATCGACCTTGGAGTTTATTTCTTCTTGTGTTCTTTCCCAATTTACCTGTGCATCACGATAACTATTATCCGTTTTAATTAATTCCCTTACATCTATCCATTTATTTTCCAGTTCCATTTCATTCAAATAGGCACTGACAATAGTGGTGGATAATAATTCCCCATAACCAACTACTTGATCATAAACGAAGGAGTATTTTGGGGACTTATTCCACATTAAAAACCCTCTGAACTCTTCAATCAGAGCATTTACCCTGTTGTGTATCTCATGATTTCTAACTTCAAAAAGGTCATTTATTATTACCTTATGACCATCTTTGACTTCATCTATAGCCTCTTCCAGACCTTTTTTATCATCAAAATAGCGGTTCACCACTTTTTCCATCGCGTTGGTTGTTTTACCCATCGCAGAAATCACAACTAAAGTATTTTGGTGCCCTACTTCTTTAAGTACCTTGACTACATTTTTTACTCCATCTGCATCTTTAACGGATGCTCCTCCAAATTTGAATATTTTCATGTATTTTCTATAAATCTTTTTATTCCTTCTGCATTAAGCTGAACCACATCCCAATCACGCATAACATTGGCACCTTTACTTTCATAAAACTTTATCGCAGGCTCATTCCAATCCAATACTTCCCAACTAATTCTTTTAACGCCAAGGCCATAACCATATTTTACAACTTCAGTAAGAAGTGCAGAACCTAAACCACTGCCTCTCATTCTCTCTGTAACTATTAAATCCTCCAAATGTAGCACAGGTCCTTGCCAAGTAGAATATCTTGGATAAACCAATGCCATTCCCACAATTTCTTTATCCGCTTCTGCCACAAAACAGTTATATAATGGTTTTTCTCCAAAACCAGCATCAATCAAATCTTCTAATGTTACTTCAACCGAATTAGGCTCCTTCTCGAATAAGGCCAACTCCTGAATTAACCCATGAACCATTGCCATATCTCTTTTAGTGGCTTCTCTGATAGTAAAATCCATATGTGTTACAAATAAAACACAAAGTTATAAATATCTAAAACTAATCAATAACGAAATCGATGTAGTATCACAAAATGAGCGATATTTGTGGTCAAAATATAATGTAACCTAGATGACCAAAAGAAATCAAACCCTTGGAGAATTTATAATTGAAAATCAGTCTTCATTTCAATACTCCTCGGGAGAACTTTCCAAATTAATCAATGCCATAAGACTAGCGGCAAAAGTGGTAAATCATGAGGTTAATAAAGCTGGGCTTATAGATATTATTGGACAAGCTGGAGACACCAATATTCAAGGTGAGGAACAGCAAAAACTAGATGTTTTTGCCAATGAGAAATTTATCCAAACCCTTACTAACAGAGAAATTGTTTGCGGTATCGCATCTGAAGAAGAGGATTCTTTTATTTCTATAAACAGTAATGATGAAAAGCACCAAAATAAGTATGTTGTTTTGATTGACCCTCTTGATGGCTCTTCAAATATTGATGTTAATGTATCTGTCGGAACAATTTTCTCAATTTATAGACGTGTTACTCCAGTTGGGACTCCTGTCCAGCTTGAAGATTTTTTACAGCCAGGAAACCAACAAGTGGCAGCGGGCTATGTGGTCTATGGAACTTCAACCATGTTGGTCTATACTACCGGTGCAGGTGTAAATGGCTTTACGCTGAACCCAGCACTAGGAACATTTTATTTATCCCACCCCAAGATGCAATTCCCTGAAGATGGCAAAATATATTCAGTCAATGAAGGCAATTATATTCACTTTTTACAGGGAGTGAAAGATTACATTAAATATTGCCAAGAGGAGGAAGGAGACAGACCATATACCTCACGATATATTGGGTCTTTGGTCTCTGACTTTCATAGGAATATGATCAAAGGAGGAATCTATATGTACCCCAAGAGCAGTATTACTCAAGCTGGCAAACTACGATTGTTGTATGAATGCAATCCAATGGCATTTATTGCAGAGCAAGCTAACGGACTAGCAACTGGAGGTAAAAACCGTATTTTGGATATTCAGCCAACAGAGCTCCATCAACGAGTGCCTTTTTTCTGCGGAAGTAAAAATATGGTATTAAAACTACAGGAGTTTTTGGACAAGCACCATTAAGCTACTTATCCATTAAGTATTGATAATCTTCAAAGGCTATTCTACCACAAAAAATATCGTAGGTCTTTTGAATGATTTTTTCAGCTGTATCTGGTGCATAACCTAAGCCTATGGCATAACGCTCTATTAGCTGTTTTTGACCCTCATCAATAGATTGGTCAGCAAACGCCATCTGAAAGAATTCGAAAAGACGCTTTAGTCTCTTTTCCCCGCTATGAGGTGTCTCGATTGGATATCTGTTATCCTTTTTCATCACCTCTTTATATTCAGCATCACTAATATTAAGCTTAAACGCAAATTTATCTAGAACTGCTTTTTCCTCAGGGTTTATCTCACCATCAACTGCGGCCAAACTTGCTAATGTTGCAAAATGGGCTAAATTCTTTTTATGACCTCCGTGTTCGTATAAATCTAAAATTGGCATGTATTAAAATTTGTTGCGCAAATATAATTTTAAAGTATAAAAAATACGGTAATAATCCCCAAAAGAAATTTGTAAATTCACTTTGCTATGAAAGTACCCTTACTTCAATTTACGAGCAAAGGAATTTATTGCCAAGAAGCAGATGTCTATCTAGACCCATGGAAGCCTGTAGACAAAGCCATTATATCACACGGGCATGCCGATCATAGTCGATGGGGTCACAAAAATTATATATCACATCATCGTAATGTTCCTATTGTCAAACATAGACTGGGAGAAGTAAATATTACTGGAAAAGAATGGGGAGAAAATTTTATTGTAAATGGGGTTAAATTTAGTTTGCATCCTGCAGGACATATTATTGGTTCTTCACAAATACGTGTGGAACACAAAGGGGAAGTTTGGGTGTTTACAGGCGATTATAAACTAGAAGATGATGGTGTTGCCACTCCATATAAAAACATCAAATGCCACACCTTCATTACGGAATGCACTTTCGGATTGCCCGCCTTTCTTTGGACACCACAACAGGAAGTTTTTAACGATATTAATACCTGGTGGGCAGAAAATAAAGCTAATGGACAAACCTCTGTACTCTTCGGATATTCTTTGGGTAAAGCACAGCGTCTATTAAAGCATTTAGACCCTTCTATAGGCAAAATATACACCCATGGAGCTGTAGAAAACATGACTGAAGTATTAAGGTCTTTAGTTGATTTTCCCGAAACGGAATTAATCACCAGAGACACCAAAAAGGAAGACATAAAAGGTAATATCGTGATTGCCCCACCTTCTGCACATGGCAGCACCTGGATTAGAAAAATGACCCCCTTTGTTACCGCTTCTGCAAGTGGATGGATGGCTTTTCGCGGTGCTAGGCGAAGACGTGCCATTGATAAGGGTTTTGTATTGAGTGATCATTGTGATTGGCCAGATTTACTTACTGCCATAAAAAATACTGGTGCAGAAAAAATTATTTGCACTCATGGCTATACGGATATCTTTTCCAAGTATTTAAGAGAGCTGGGTTATGATGCCCGAACCGAGCAAACACAATACGAAGGAGAATTAGCAGAACTAAATACTTCTGAAAATTCAAAAGCTGAGGTTGGATGAAGAAATTTGCACAGCTTATAAAAAAACTGGACAGTACTAATAAGACCAATGTCAAAGTAAACGCTCTGTCAGCATACTTCATAGATGCTAACGATGATGATAAAGTTTGGACAATCGCTATTCTCTCCCATCGCAGACCTCCTAGACCGGTAAACACAACATTACTTCGCGAATGGGCTGCTGAACTTTCGAATATTCCTTTATGGTTATTTGAAGAGAGCTACCATATCGTTGGCGATTTAGCTGAAACTATTGCCTTAGTAGTTCCAGCAGGGGAAAAAACTACTACTAAAAGTCTGACTGAATTTTTGCAAGAAATGATTGCTCTTAAACCAAAATCGGAGGCAGATAAAAAGGCATATCTGTTTGAAAATTGGAGTCAACTTAATTATTACGAACGTTTTGTGTTCACCAAATTGATAACCGGTGGATTTCGTATTGGAGTAAGTCAGAAATTAATGACCAGAGCTTTATCAAAAGCTACCGGTATTGATGAAGATGTGCTCGCATATAAATTAATGGGCAATTGGAATCCAAATAAAATTACATTTCAAGAGCTGATTTTAGAAGAAAATGAAAGCGACTACTTATCCAAACCTTACCCATTTTATTTGGCCTATGCCGTAGAAGGTGATGTGAAAGATTTGGGCAATGTAACAGACTGGTCTTTTGAACATAAATGGGATGGTATTCGTTGCCAAGTTATTATTAGAAATGGTGAGCTTTTTGTGTGGAGCCGCGGTGAAGAACTAGTGACCGATAAATATCCAGAATTTCAACAATTCGTTGGTAATATTCCTAATGGAACTGTCTTGGACGGCGAACTACTTCCTTACCCGAATGGCGAAATCGGAACTTTTAACGATTTACAAACCCGTATTGGGCGGAAAACAGTTTCCAAAAATCTATTGGCTAAAACTCCTGTGGTGCTAAAAGCGTATGATGTATTGGAGTGGAAAGGGGAAGACATTCGGGCAAAGCCATTTGTAGAACGAAGGGAAATACTTGAAAGACTATGCTCCAAAGTAATCAGTTCTGACTGTGATCCTGATCCCGTCGAAGGAGAAGGTCAGAAATCTAAAAAAGAACAAACTTCAAAAAAAGATTTCTCACATTCGTTCGAAATGACGAAAACACCATTACTTCTCTCCGATAGGATGCAATTCAATTCTTGGGATGAGGCAGCTAAAGAACGGGAACTTTCAAGAGAAAAAAGGAGTGAAGGACTTATGCTCAAAAAACTGGATTCACCATACCAAGTGGGTCGTAAAAAAGGAGATTGGTGGAAATGGAAAATTGACCCGCTCACCATAGATGCGGTCCTTACTTATGCCATGCGCGGTCATGGTCGCCGAAGCAACTTATTTACGGATTATACTTTTGCCCTTTGGCAAGAAAAAGAAGAGGGTGAAAAAGAACTGGTTACTTTCGCAAAAGCCTATTCTGGACTTACGGATAAAGAATTTAAGGAGGTCGATGCTTGGATAAAGAAAAATACTTTGGAACGTTTTGGCCCAGTACGGAGTGTAACGCCACACCATGTATTTGAAATTGCCTTTGAAGGTATTGCTTTGTCTAAAAGACATAAAAGCGGAGTCGCAACTCGTTTTCCCCGTATTTTAAAGTGGAGAAAAGATAAAAAGATTGAAGAAGCAAATTCTATTGAAGATTTAAAAACACTAATTCCGAGCGGAGCGAAGGAATCTGCCAATCAATCAACCTGAAACCTAATTCTATAGGACAAACCATACCGTATAGAAGCCAAATAGAAAGACGATATATTTATTGTTTAAGAGAGCATTAAATAGAAGACGGATTTTTTTCCCCGCGCTCGAAACTTATTTATGAATGGATATTGCTACATACTGACCAATAAAAACAATACAGTACTCTACGTAGGAGCTACAAATGACATTCAGCGAAGAATTAGGGAACATAAAACTGGAAAATATGCCAAGGCGTTTACCAAAAGGTATAATTGTTATTTGTTAGTTTATTTTGAAGAATTCGAACAAGTAAATGAGGCTTTTGAAAGAGAGAAACAACTAAAAGCTGGTAATCGAAAACGTAAAGAAGAATTAATTAACTCATCCAATCCTAATTGGTTGGACTTATCTTTGGAATGGTAGTAAAAAAGAAGTAAAACTTGAAATCGAAAACGCTTCAACAGATTACTTCGCTTCGCTCGTAATATGAACAGACAACAACTTTTTGATATCGCCCAAAACTGGTTTGCTAAACAAAACTGGAAACCTTTTGCGTTTCAAAAAGAAAGTTGGAAAGCCTTTTTACAGGGGAAACACGGTTTACTGAATGCCCCAACCGGAAGCGGCAAAACCTACGCACTTTGGTTTCCAATTGTATTAAATTACATCAAAAACAATTCCGATTATAAGACCACGCACAAGAAGGGGTTAAAAGCTATTTGGATTACCCCATTAAGAGCACTATCACAAGAAATAAAGCAATCGGCAGAACGAATCACACAAGATTTAGAAACTCAAATGACCGTTGGTATCCGCACTGGTGATACCTCAACCAAGGAACGTACACGGCAAAAAACTACTATGCCTGATTTATTGATCACTACTCCAGAAAGTTTACAATTGCTGCTTTCCTCAAAAGGTTATAATAAAGTATTCAAAGACTGTTCAGCAATTGTGGTAGACGAATGGCATGAACTTTTAGGCACTAAGCGAGGGGTTCAAATGGAATTGGGCTTGTCCCGCTTAAAAAGTATCTGTCCTAATCTTCGAGTTTGGGGAATTTCTGCAACCATCGGAAATCTAGAACAAGCGCGTCAAGTTCTACTTGGCCCTGAAACCCAAGCCTATGAAAATTCTGTATTAATCAAAGCTAAGCTTAACAAAAAGATTACTGTTAAAAGTATTATCCCTAAGGAAATGGAAACTTTCCCATGGCGCGGTCATTTGGGATTACGCTTATTAGAAGACGTTGTTCCTATTATCAATAATAGCAAGACAACACTTCTTTTTACCAATACCCGTAGCCAGTGCGAAATTTGGTTCCAAAAAATTTTGGAAAAGCATCCAGAATATGCCGGTGAAATGGCAATGCACCATGGTAGTGTAAACAAAGAAACTCGTCTTTGGGTAGAGCAGGCCATCCGTAATGAAAGTTTAAAAGCTGTAGTATGTACATCAAGTTTAGATTTAGGGGTTGATTTTGCTCCTGTAGAAACCGTAGTTCAGATTGGAGGCCCAAAAGGGGTAGCACGATTTTTACAACGTGCGGGTCGCAGTGGTCATCAACCAGGTATGGAAAGTGTGATTCATTTTTTACCTACACACGCCATGGAACTTATTGAAGCTTCTGCCATGCAGCAAGCGGTAAAAAACGCTGCTGTTGAGGATAGAATTCCCTATCTGAATAGTTTTGACGTACTGCTTCAGTATCTGACCACACTTGCCGTTTCCGATGGGTTTTATCCTGAAGAAATCTATCAGGAAATCAAACAAACTTTTTGTTATCAAGCGGTAACGGAAGACCAATGGCAATGGCTTCTGAACTTTCTGGTGATGGGTAGCCAAAGCCTAAAAACCTATGACGAGTACCAAAAAGTTGAAGTTGAATCAGATGGGAAATTCAAAGTCAACAATCGTGGAATTGCAATGCGCCATCGTTTTCAAATAGGGACTATTGTTGGAGACGCTTCTATTTCGGTGCGCTATCAAAAAGGAGGTTATATAGGTTCTATTGAGGAGTATTTTATTTCGAAATTGGCTCCAGGTGATGTATTTACATTCGCTGGTAGAAATCTAGAGTTTATCAGAATCAAAGGTATGCAGGCCCATGTTCGTAATTCTAGTAAGCGTACAAGTAAAGTTCCAAGTTGGATGGGTGGGCGATTGAGTTTTTCCGCTCAAATGTCCGAATTGCTGCGGCAAGAATTGTACACAGCAGAACTAGAGTTTTCTAAACAATCCAAAGAGATTAAATCGCTTGCTCCCATGTTTACAAAACAACGAGAAGAAAGTATTGTACCCAAACCCAATGAGTTTTTAATCGAGACCTTTAAAACCAGGGATGGATACCATCATATTTTTTATCCTTTTGAAGGTCGTGGCGTTCATGAAGCTATGAGCAGTCTCCTCGCCTACCGCATTAGCTTGCTTTCGCCTATTACTTGTTCATTGGCTTACAATGATTATGGGTTCGAATTACTTTCAGATAAACCTATAGAAATTCAAGAAGTTTTGGATAATGATCTTTTGACTACGGAATATATGCTATCCGATTTACAGAAGAGTCTGAACAGTAATGAAATGGCAAGAAGAAAGTTTCGTGACATTGCCGTAATTAGCGGAATGGTCTTTACTGGTTATCCTGATAAAGGGATAAAAATGAAACATTTACAAAGTAGCTCCCAACTGCTATTTGATGTTTTTAAAGATTTTGAAGATGATAATTTATTATATCAACAGGCATTTACCGAGACCTTTGAACATCAATTGGAAGAGGGGCGTTTACGAATGGCCTTAGAGCGTATTGCCGAACAGCAAATCGTTTGGAAACAATGTGAAAATCCTACACCTTTCTCATTTCCCATTATTACGGATAGATTACGCGAGAAACTATCCAGTGAGAAATTAGCGGACCGCATCAAAAGAATGACAAAGATTTTGACTAAATGACACAAAGTATTGACTTACAAAACCAAGAATTCATTCTCCATCACCATGGAGGTATTTTCTGGGTTGAAAAATCAATGCTGTTAATCAGTGATGTACATCTTGGAAAGGTAGCTCATTTTAGAAAGTTTGGCGCTGCTGTGCCCCAAAAAGCGATTCACAAAAACTTTATTTTGTTGGATGAAATAGTGAAGCATTTTCAACCTTTTCAAATCTGTTTTTTAGGAGATTTATTTCATTCTTCACTAAACAAAGAATGGCAGCTCTTTGAAAATTGGGTTGAAAAAACACCCTCTGAAATCATGTTGGTAGCAGGCAACCATGATATCATCGCTCCAGAGAAATTTGAGGCTTTGGGCATTCAGATTTTTCAAGAAATACTACTGGACAATTTCCTGCTAACGCATCATCCCGAAGAAAGGGAAAGCTTCTTTAATTTCTGTGGTCATATTCACCCTGCAATTAGATTACAAGGTTATGGTAGACAGCGCTTAAAGCTTTCCTGTTTTTTTAAGAAGAAACAGCAGCTTATCCTTCCGGCATTTGGCAAATTCACTGGCACTTACGTTTTGGAACCCACTAAAGAAGACGAAGTTTATGCCATCGTAGAAAATGAAGTAATTAAAGTTTAGATTGTCAGTTCGAGTGATTTTGAGGCACGATAAAATTGCATCGAGAACAGCTAGTAACTCTGGAATTATTAGTTTCACCAAAATATAGCTATGAAAAAAACTTTAGCAATACTCAACTTTACTTCTATCATACTTGTAATCGCAATCAATTATATATCACAAGTGCTACGTTTGAACGACACAACTATTGGAGAAATTAGTGGTAGATATGATAATCTTTTTACCCCAGCCAGTTATTCTTTTGCAATTTGGGGTATAATTTTTTTAGGACTAATCGTCTACGGTATTTTTCAAATACATAGAGCTTTTTTCAGTACCAAGGAAAGTAACTTTATAGAAAAAACAAGATATTGGTTTATTGTAGCCAATGTTTTGAATTCTGCTTGGGTTTTCGCATTTATTTATGATTACACAGGACTTTCTGTGCTTATTATGCTAGTCATTTTATTCGCTTTGATAAAGATTATTCTAAATACAAATATGGAACTTTGGGATGCTCCTGTTGAAGTTATTGCTTTTGTCTGGTGGCCCATTTGTATCTATAGCGGTTGGATAGCGGTAGCTACCATAGCAAACATCTCTGCTTATCTCACAAAGATTGGCTGGGATGGTAGTTTTCTATCGCAAGAAAGCTGGACGATAACAATGATAGTGGTTGCCACTCTTTTAAATCTACTTATGATTTGGAAACGTAACATGCGTGAGTTTGCTTTAGTAGGTGTTTGGGCACTGTTCGCTATTTATGTTCGACATAAAACCAACTACGAAACTATCGCCTATACTGCACTTATTGGTAGTATTATTCTTTTAGTTAGTACTGCCATTCATGGTTTTATAAATAGAAAAACAAATCCATTACAGAAACTATTGGAAAGAAGGTTAGAAAATTAAAAAAGACATTGCGCTCTTACCATACTGACCCTATATTTGCAGCAAAGTTTAAAGATTGACCAAATCTTCTGTTTTAGCTCTTTTTGAACGGTCTCCCCAATTACGAAAACTGCGGGATATCATATCCAATACCGTCACTTCGAGCGGAGTCGAGAAGTCTTCAAATCAAAAAATCTCTTTAAAAGGGCTTACTGGTTCTTCACTTTCATTTGCGATTTCTGATGTATTTAAGACCAGTGATTTACCGTTTTTGGTATTGCTAAACGACAAAGAAGAAGCCGCGTATTATTTAAATGATTTAGAGCAATTGATTGGTGAAAACGATGTGCTATTCTACCCTGGCAGTTATCGTAGGCCCTACCAAATTGAAGAAACCGACAATGCCAATGTTCTTCTGCGTGCCGAAGTTTTAAATCGTATCAACTCCAGAAAAAAACCTGCGGTCATTGTTACCTATCCAGATGCCCTTTTTGAAAAGGTAGTCACCAGAAAAGAGCTGGATAAAAATACCCTCAAAATAAAATTAGGAGACACACTTTCTCTTGAGTTTTTAAACGAGGTTCTTTTCGAATATCAATTTAAGCGTGTTGATTTTGTTACTGAACCTGGTGAATTTTCTGTTCGTGGGGGTATTGTAGATGTGTTTTCTTTTTCGCATGATGAACCTTATCGGATTGAATTTTTTGGGGATGAAGTGGATAGCATGAGAACCTTTGATGTAGAAACGCAACTGTCTACGGAAAAGGTTAAAAAGATTACGGTTATCCCTAATGTCGCAAACAAGGCAATCCATGAAAATCGAGAGAGCTTTTTAAAATACATTTCACCTAAAACGGTCATATTCTCCAAGAATCTGGATTTGGTTTACGGCAGAATCGATTCCAATTTTGAGAAAGCAAATGAGAGCTTTGGCAAGCTAAGTGAAGAAATAAAACATGCCAAACCGGAGGAGTTATTTTTGAATTCCGAGGTGCTAAAAGAGCAATTACGGGAGTTCAGTTTAGTTGAATTAGGCAACTCTTCTGTCACATTGAGCGCAGTCGAAATGAAGACAGAAGATTCTCAAAAATTTCTCGACTCCGCTCGAAATGACAGTCTAGAACACATTCAATTCAATATCAAACCGCAGCCTTCATTCAATAAAAAGTTTGATTTATTGATTGAAAACCTCAACGATAATCATTCCGCAGGGTATAAAAATTATATCTTTTGCTCCACAGAACAACAAGCCAAACGCTTTCATGATATTTTTGATGAGGCAGAACGCACAGTTCATTACAAAACCATAGTATTTCCACTATATCAAGGATTTATTGACAATGATTTAAAACTGGCCTGTTACACGGACCATCAAATCTTTGAACGTTACCATAAATTCCATCTGAAAAATGGCTACGCTAAAAAGCAGGCCATCACCCTTAAAGAACTCAATAAACTTGAAATTGGAGATTACGTAACCCACATAGATCACGGTATTGGAAAGTTTGGCGGACTCCAAAAAATAGACGTAGAGGGCAAAAAGCAGGAAGCAATAAAGTTAATGTATGGCGAGCGGGATATTCTTTACGTGAGCATACATTCGCTGCACAAAATCTCCAAGTTCAATGGTAAAGATGGAGCGCCACCTAAAATTTACAAACTGGGTTCTGGAGCTTGGAAAAAGATAAAAGACAAGACCAAGAGTCGTGTCAAAAAAATTGCGTTTGACCTCATCAAAATTTATGCAAAACGACGACTTGAAAAAGGATTCCAATATGCTCCTGACAGTTATTTGCAACATGAACTGGAGGCTTCTTTTATCTACGAAGACACACCAGACCAAGAAAAGTCAACTGCCGATGTAAAAAAAGACATGGAGAGCGAACGCCCCATGGACCGCCTTATTTGTGGTGATGTTGGTTTTGGTAAAACGGAAGTTGCCATAAGAGCTGCATTTAAAGCCGTAGATAATGGCAAACAAGTGGCCGTTTTAGTGCCTACGACCATTTTGGCTTTTCAGCATTCGAGAACGTTTAAAGAACGACTTAAAGAAATGCCGGTAACGGTGGATTACCTCAACCGATTCAGAACTGCAAAAGAAAAACGGGAAACCCTTGAACGACTTGCCGAAGGCAAAGTGGATATCATTATTGGCACGCACCAACTGGTCAATAAAAATGTAAAGTTCAAGGATTTAGGATTGTTGATTGTTGATGAAGAACAGAAGTTTGGCGTTGCTGTAAAAGACAAGCTAAAATCCATTAAGGAAAATGTAGATGTCTTGACTTTAACTGCTACGCCCATCCCAAGAACACTTCAGTTTAGTTTAATGGCAGCACGTGACCTTTCGGTGATTACCACACCACCGCCAAACCGATACCCTATTGAAAGTCGTGTGATTCGTTTTAACGAAGAAGTGATTCGTGATGCGGTTTCCTATGAAATTCAACGTGGCGGACAAGTGTTCTTTATTCATAACCGAATAGAGAATATTAAAGAAGTAGCAGGGATGCTACAGCGATTGGTGCCTGATGCTAAAATCGGTATTGGTCATGGCCAAATGGAAGGTAAAAAATTGGAAACCTTAATGCTCGCCTTTATGAACGGTGAGTTTGATGTTTTGGTTTCCACTACGATAGTAGAAAGTGGTTTGGACGTTACCAATGCCAACACCATTTTTATCCACAACGCCAACAATTTTGGCCTGAGTGATTTACACCAAATGCGTGGTCGTGTAGGGCGAAGCAATAAAAAAGCCTTCTGTTATTTTATCACTCCGCCATACGAGGTAATGACCACTGATGCACGTAAACGTATTGAAGCTTTAGAGCAATTCACGGAACTTGGTAGTGGATTTAATATTGCAATGAAGGATTTGGAGATTCGTGGTGCTGGGGATTTACTGGGCGGAGAACAAAGTGGCTTTATTAATGAAATTGGTTTTGAAACCTACCAAAAAATCTTGGCTGAAGCAATTGAAGAACTCAAAGAAAATGAGTTTAAAGAGTTGTATGAAGAGGTTGAAGGTGAAAAACCCAAGGTCTTTGTAAAAGAAACCCAATTGGATACAGATTTTGAGCTCCTCTTCCCAGATGATTATATCAATAATATTACTGAGCGACTTAATTTATACACCCAATTAAATACAGTTAAAGATGAAGAAGGTCTACAGAAATTTGAAACCGAATTGGTAGACCGTTTTGGGGAACTCCCCACCCAAGCAGTGGACTTGTTCAATTCAGTTCGTATTAAGTGGCTCGCCAACAGTATTGGTTTGGAAAAAGTGATTCTAAAGAAGAACAAATTTATTGGCTATTTCTTGTCCGATCAGCAATCGCCTTTTTACCAGACCGCAGCTTTTACCAAAGTTTTGCAGTATGTGCAAAGTCACCCACAGCAATGCCAGTTAAAAGAAAAACAAACCCGAAACGGATTACGTTTGCTATTAACTTTTGATAGGATTACGAGTGTGGAGAAAGCTTTGAGAGTATTAGAACCATTATCATTTCAAAAACTAGCAGAGGTTTAGTTTTTTGTTGAAAATTCGTACATTTCAACTAAACAAGCTAAACCAATCAAATGTTAAAAAAGAAGCTTACCAAATTAGTCGGTATAAAAAAAGAGCTGTTTGACACATTCATTGAAACCTCACAAATAAAAGCCCAGCCCGCCTTTCTTATTCCAACATTAAAAACTGGAGATGAAATGGCTCTGACTTCGATATTTCTATCATCAATTAGGTTAATAGATGAATTCAGAGAGGGAATATTTAAAGATATTAAGCTAAGCCGGTCTGGAAAACTATACTACTTCACAGAGGTAACATTTCCGGAAATCAGCTCAAATCGAATTGATGGGATGATTATTAATGTAACTTCTGGTAAGATTAAAGAAGCTGCTTTTTTTGAAATGAAGAGCAAAAACAATGGAATCGACAAAAATCAAGTTGAAACATATATAAGTGTTGCAAAAAAACTTGGGGTACAAACGATGGTTACTGTATCTAATGAGTTTGTTTCTGACCCATCACATTCACCTGTACAATTAAGAATACCTAAAAGTATATCTCTGTATCACCTCTCTTGGACATATCTGCTTACTAGAGGGCAATTATTATTATTTAAAAATGATTTTAACATTAAAGACGAAGATCAAATTGAAATAATGAGAGAAGTACTTTGTTATTTGGAAAGTCCTTTATCTGGAGTTCTTGGTTTTATGCAAATGAAACCTGGTTGGAAAGAAGTCTGCGAATACGTGAAAGCTGGAAAAAAATTAAGAATTAGTGATACAAATGTTGAAGAGGCAGTACTAAGTTGGCATGAGGAAGAAAAGGATGTCGCATTACTTCTCAGTAGAAAATTAGGTGTTCTTGTAAAATCAAGTTCTAAAAATCCAAATTCTTTAAAAGCAGATATTAAAAGATTAGTAGGTAGTTACACTCTTTTGGGAAGCCTTAGTGTAAAAAATTCTGTTTCAGATATAAAAGTGCGTTTAGATTTTGAGAAAAGAACAGTTTCGATGTCAGTAAAAATTATACCTCCTTTAAATAAAGGAACAGTAGCTAGAAATTCATGGATTGGAAAGCAACTTGAAAATTGTAGTAAAAAGAGTGAATTAGCATTTAATAGAATAAGTAAAAACGTGTGGCTTGAAGGAGATATAAAATTTGCAAGAGATAATATAAAAATTAAACTAACCGAGCTAGACCAACTAAACGAATTAACCAAAGGAAAAGAAGTTCAAGCTTATCATGTAACTTATTTATGTGACTTAGGTGTTTCATTCGCCAGTGTTAAAAAGTTTATCACATTAATGGATAAAATGGCTTTAGATTTTTATGAGGGTATTGTTCAAAATATGACTAATTGGAATAAACCTGCCCCAAAACTAGAACGGAGTTAATTTTTTTTGAGATTTCTCACATACTTTCGAAATGACTAAAACACCTCAAAGTCATTTCGACATGAGTTTCGATAACCATCGGGAACGATTGAGAAATCTAATCCCACAAATGTCAAAATGAGAAGCTGATTCCTTCGTTTCACTCGGAATTACGGCTTCATATATCCATACTTCCCTAAATGCTCAGGTTTATAGTAGTTGTACAATCCAGCAATAGCAGCCGTGTCCAAATCCTCTAGCATTACATCTCCATCTTCTAGAATAGATGACTCTGGTAGTATCAAATGCTCAATTTTACCAATGACCAGTCTGGTGTCATTACATTTTATAAGTTGCTCTTCTTGAAAAGACAGGCCTATTTTAATATGGCTTTCTGCCACAAAAGGAGCGTGAAAATCTTGGTGGTATTCTTCCGTTAATCCAACTGCATCAAACTCTGAAATTTCACGCTCATATTTGGCAGAAGTTTGATGCGCTTTTTTATGAATCGCCGTTGTTATTTGATTAATGGTATAAACTCCTGTTTCTTTAATGTTTTCATAGGTATGGCGCTCCACAGTCGTCGGACGCAAAATAAAACCTAAATACGGCGGGTTGGCCCCAATATGGACCACACTATTAAAAACCGCCAAATTAGTTTGGCCACTTTTTGATTTTGTCCCAATTAAATTAGCGGACTTAAACCCAGAAACCTTACTGATTAAGTTGGCGCGATACCGACTAGGCAATTGCACAATGTCATCGAAAGTGAGCGTCTTTGTCATGCTTCAATTTTCATCAAATATATTGAGATTTAAGATTTCTCACATCTGCTCTTTTACCAGTGTACTAATTTTATAAAGTAAGACCACTTCAAGTATTACTGCTGGAAAAAACAGGAACAAAGCTACTGGAGATAAAAATACTGTTAGTAAACAAAAAGACATTAGTAACTCTAATCCTCCAGCAGCAAAAGCACTAGTTCGTAAAAGTTTTCCAGATTTTAAAATTGAAATTCCAAACAATATTCCTAGCGCTCCAAAACCTATTGCCTCTGCTAAGATTACAACCTCAAAATTGAATGTTTCGTAAAAAATAGAGATGATATCATAGGTATAGAAAGCCACTAGTGCAATGATGATCAATACAGCTGCAATTTTCATTAAATAATTTTTAAGCAGTTTGCCTGAAATAAGGAAACCATAAATAAAAAGGATATTAAAAATGAGCACGAGCATTTTTATTGTAAAATGTCCCCATTGCCCATAGATAAGTTCATCATCATCGAAACGAACATAATCCCCAATCCCTTCAAATACTGCAGCAATTAAAAGTAAAATACCTGAGACTAAAGAAACCGTTAACAATGTATGTATCGACTTCGCTTCTTTTGGTGGAACAGGACTTAGTTTAGTATCTTGAACATTGTCAATTTCTTGTAATGTCTCATAGTCATAATCCAATGCTGAGAGAATGGTTTTTATGGTATAGCTTCTTGGAGAAACTTCACCACTTTCAATACGTTGTAACGTTCTTACATTAATATTACACTGTTCTACAAGCTCTTCTTGGGTAAGCCCCTTTTGCTTTCGTAATTCGGAAATTTTTAATCCCAGTTGTGGTTGTTGCATAACGTTTGATTTTTAAAACTTGAAGCAATGTTACGCTGAAGATAAAACAAGCACAAGAAACTTGCTTGGATTTAACCCGACATTTATACGGCATTTACTATAAACACTGAGTTTGTTGAGATTTCTTACGCTCTTTTAAACATCCTTCGACAGGCTCAGGGTGACAATTCTTAATGATTAAAATCGTTTCTTGTGAAGTAATTCTCCTCCTCTAGTATAATACCTCCACGTACCTACTTGTTCATCTTTACGAAAACGACCTGTTATTTTCTTTTCACCATTGGAATAATATTCAACATAACGACCGTTTTTGAGTCCGTCTTTTAAATCAACCTCAAACCGTGTAATTCCATTACTATATTTTTTGCTGAAGGAGTTTGCATTTAAATCCGTTGGATAAATTGGTTTTAAGTTAAAAATAGCGTCTGTAATTTCTGTGTCCTTAGATACTGCCTTGTTAACAACCTGTATAGTTTGGAATTGTGTATTCGTTTTTACCTCTTCCACGTCTTGGTAATTTACCACCATAGTACTTTCAAACAAGTTATCATCTGGGGTTAATTGAAATCCAACTTGTGGAAAGCAAATGATAAAGTCTTTATTCTTTCGCAACTGCGTCTTAGTTGTTCTGTCCGCTAAAGAATACATATTATCATACAGAACTGGAACATTACTATAGACAAATAGACTGGATGCTGTTTTAAATTTTTTATCAAAAGCAATAAAATCTTCAGAAGTAGCTAATGTTTCTTTTGCTGTATAATTAGAAATTATTGTTTTAAGTGTGTTTGGATTGTCGCTAAAAACCACATAATCTTCTATTTGCGTAAAATATGGTTTGTCAAATTCTTTAAAGCGATTCCCTAATAACATTTTAAAGAATCCTTTTATAGAAAGGAAGTTGATTTCATAGTTCTTATAAGTAACAGTTTTAAATTTTACAGGTGTTTTTTTCTTGATTTGCTTTAGAACGAAATTGAGATTTGATTTTGCGTCATCGGCATCAATTGCTTTTAAAACCAGTGCCAAATCATTCTTTCCTTTTGAAATATCAGATTGTATTTGAAGCAGTGCAATTTCATCGTCTATCCAATCTACAAAGTTTTCTTTTACATCAATCTTTAGGAATTTCTCTACTTTTTCAATCCCCTCCTCGTAGGCTTCGTATTCTTCTGAGCTACCTGCCTTTTGAACCATTTCAAAATTCTTATAAAACTCAGAGAAACTGTCGAAACCATAGCTTACATAAAGAGCTGTTCGTTTTGGGGCTATTTTTGGAATACTTCGCTTTGCAGTACCTGACTTCTGAAGGGCTTCCAAATAATTCTCATTAGCAAAGCTGATATTGGTAAACCCATTTGCTGTAATGGTACTGTTCTTATCCAAATCAAAACTAAAGCCCGAGAATTTGAAGTTTTCACTCACACGGTTCATCCAATCGGGAGGCTCATTGGAAAAACGTTTGTAATATTCATCTAGAAAGTCATATTGTAAGTACAAACGAAACAAATCTTCATAACCAACTTTTTGGTTGATTTCGATAAAATTTAAATCCCGACCCAAAACTGGTTCTTGGTACTGATCAATAGATGCTTCGACCAAAGTGTGGGTATAAGAAGCCACTAACTGATTTTTAATAAAGGCCAAATGCATGGTCTCTTTGCTTTTGCGGTCGTAAATCTCTAAAATTTCATGGTTATGGTAGTTACGTTTGCTCAACACATAACCTTCGTTCAGCAAGGTGTTCAAATAAGTCTTTAGCAGTTTGAGTTTGGCAATACGTTTTAGGTCTAACACATAGAAAATCCCATAGTCTTTTTTGGAAACCATATGGATGGAGATGAACAAAGATCGTCCATCAAAAAACTCAAAAAGCTTTCGCTTGTTATTAAAAATGGTATCTACTTTCTGAATATTTTCTGTAAGCTCGGCGAAATAATCGTTCTTTTGAAGGTGATGCCATGCATCACTTTCACTAATCTTTTTCCAGCTTTCTACTGGCTTTTCAGATTCTATGACAAAAACAGCGTCTTTGGGAATGAGGTATACTGACTGCAGGTTGGTTTTTGGAGAGAGGACAAATATGTAAAGTAGATAGAATAAGTAGAGCGCGAATACTCCTAGAAACCCAAAAAGAATTCTTTTTTTTATCATGATTCATTACCAATACAAAATCTAAACGAAAAAGAAAGGGCTTTAGTTTATCGATACCACTGAAGGGTTTAATAGCCCTCAGTTTAATTTTTTTTGGAAGGGTTTTTATCTAGATGTCTCTTGTAGTTGCTTAGAACTTAGTTACTATAAGGTCTTCAAATCTTTGATAGTTTTAAAAGCAACGTCTACTTGATCATCATTTACTAAAATAGTAAACTCATTTGTGGTAGAAATTACTTCATACAGCACAATCCCTTCCCATGCCAAACGCTGAAAGATGAAGTAATAGATACCTGGAACAGATACATTTTCTGATGGAAGCTTTACCGTCACAGAAGAAAGGTTCTCTGCTTTTTGTGTACACCTTTCGCTTGCAAAAAGTGTCTCTAAGGTTTTATCCAAGCTATTGCTTACAACAATATTAATCTCATTAACACCTCTGGAAGAAGTATAAAAAATATCTTGGTTTTTATTTACTTCTTCTAATAACTTTGCTTGATTGGCCAATATAGTTTCCGAAGAAAGAAAGGTGTAATCAGTAAGATTCGACCGTACCGTTATCTCTCCAATGTTTTTAAGAACCTTTACAATTTTATAGGTTGCACGAAACTCCAAATCATCGGACAAACGTTTTAATGCCATTACTATAGCCCCGTTGCGTACCTCTTTTCCCAATTCCTCTTCAATTTCTGGCTTAACAATTCTAGAAAGTGAGGTAAGATTTATAATCCCTTGGCCAAGGGCACTTTGTAAAAAGGGTTTTTTCTTGATGTAATTTTCAACAACGGCAGATATGGTTTTCATCTCAAATACAAGTTAGAAACAAAAATAACATATTGTTACAAATAAAACAAATGGTTAAAAATGATAGAATGCATCCTTAAGATGCTCTAGCTGAAATTGTTTTCCCTTTTTTAATATGGTAATAATATCAAAACGAACATCAATATCAAGGTCATTTTCCGTGACATAATGATCTGCAGCAGAAACTAATAGGTTTATCTTTTTCTGATTTACGGTTTCCGCTATGTTTTCTAAAAATTCAGAACTACGGGATTTCACCTCAACGATTGCCAAGATATTTCCCTTTTTAGCTATAATATCAATCTCAGCTTTTAGGTATCTGTAGTTTTTATATTTGATTTCATAACCATTTTTGAGAAGAAAATCCAAAGCTTTTTGCTCTCCAAGCTTTCCAAATTCGTTATGTTTTCCCATGTCTGTTGAAAAATATGAAAAATTGTGTGCAGTTCATCGAAAAATTTAGTAGTTAATCGCCATTTCTGCGTTATGGTTGTAAATTTAGTGCTCAATCGAACCACAAACCTACCGTTAAGCACATAGTAACCCCATAAACTATGAACCTATTTAACGCCAAATTTTGCTATGGAATATTTCATTAATTGTAATACTTCTAGTCTAGCACAATACACCACACCTTTAGATAAAACTAGGGTCGAACATTTGTATCGTAGACTAGGTTTCAGTGCGTCTGTACAAACCATTAATGCAGCAGTTGGTCAATCAGCCAATGCTTTAGTGGATACTTTAATTAACGAAGCAATAAATCTTGCTCCAATACCTGCTCCTGCTTGGGCAGACTGGACAGATGCCGATTATCCCGAAGATGATGATTTAAGGAGACAACTAAGAAGGTCTCAAAGAGAAGAGTTTTATACCTCTTATGGTAATTCTCTTCTAGATAACAATTTAAGAGATCGCTTAAGTTTCTTCTGGAGTAACCACTTTGTTACGGAATACGATATTTACGATTGTAATTCTTTTCTTTATTACTATGCAAACTGTTTGCAAAGAAATGCCATTGGCAATTTTAGAACGTTCGTTAGCGAAATTGGTCTTACCAGTGCTATGCTTCGTTATTTAGACGGGGTGTTTAACAGAAGAAATAGACCAAATGAGAATTATGCCCGCGAACTTTATGAGTTATTTACTTTGGGCGAAGGAAACGGATATACAGAGGACGACATTGTAGAAACTTCAAAAGCCCTTACTGGTTATACAGAAAGAGGTGAAGTTGGTTGTACACAAATAACCTTTGACCCTGAGCAATTTAATACAGATGACAAAACCATCTTTGACCAAACTGGAAATTGGGGCTATGATGATGTTATTGATATCCTTTTTACACAAAAAGAGGACTTAATTGCCAATTTCATTTGTATGAAATTGTACGAATTTTTTGTTCATCCAGATTCATCCGATGCAAGTAGTAATGCCCCTCAGATTATTTCAGAGCTGGCAACAACTTTTGTTGCCAACAATTTTGAATTGGCACCGGTATTATCCCAATTATTTAAAAGTCAACACTTTTTTGATGAGACTGCAATTGGAGTAATTATTAAGAGCCCGTTCGATTTATACCTGAATTTTATAAAAGAAACGAATTTTACATATAATGATGGTTTAGTAGTTAATGCTATTGATGCATCTAGAATGATTGGTCAATCACTTTTTGACCCTGTGGACGTTGCAGGTTGGCAACGTGACAGACAGTGGATCAATACCAATTTTATGATTGGAAGATGGCTGAGCATGGAAACATTTGTACAGCTATTTTATCAGGCAGATACGGAGCAGTTTAGAACGTTGGGTATTCAAGCTACGGGGCCAACTGGAGCTACAGAATCTGACCCAGACGTTGTAGCAAGAGCTATAATTGATAAGTTCTTACCAAAGGGCCTATTAACAGAAGAAGATTATGCTGTTGCTATTGCTGCATTCAGGGAACCTTACGAAGACAATAATGTCTACGAGACCGGAACGTGGAATATGATGTTGGATGATGCGGATTCGCAAGTCTACCTATTATTATTACATCTTGTTAAAGAACCTGAATTTCAACTAAAATAAACCTACAATTATGTGCGATACACATCACGATACAACTCCTTATAAAGGCCTTGAACATGAAGGTCACGATATTGAACATAAAAACTGGAGCAGACGTTCCTTTATCCAAGCACTAGGTATTGCTGGTTCTGGATCTATGTTTTTAGGAAGCAACATGCTTACAGCCTCAGCTCCTTCACCATTAACAATGGCAATGGGTGACGCTGAAACTGATAATATATTAATCTTGATACGTCTTTCTGGCGGAAATGATGGCCTTAGTACCGTTATTCCTATTCAGCAATACGACACTTACGCTAATTCGAGACCAAATATTTACATCCCAGAAAGTAAGGTCTTAAAACTAACAGATGATTTTGGAATCCCAAGTTACATGAACTCTTTGGAGTCACTTTGGGGTGATGGTCAGTTTAAGGCCGTTCATGGCGTTGGTTATCAAGGTCAAAGTCAATCTCATTTTACAGGTTCTGACATTTTTGCAAATACCGATTTAACGTCTACTGGTTTTTCAGGTTTGGATACGGGTTGGATGGGAAGACATTTTGAAGAATGTTTTCCAAACTATTTGATAGACCCACCAGCTTCACCAGCTGCTATTCAAATAGGGAATTTAGCCAATCTTGTTTTTCAAGGTGAAGAAACCAATTATGCCTTTGTAACAAATAATGTAGAGCAATTAGAAAGAATTGCGGACGACGGCGAATATTATAGCTTAGATGAAGCACTTTTTGATGGGTGTATGTATGGTGACCAAGTGAAGTTTTTAAGAGGTGTTTCCAATACCACAGAAAAATATGCAGGTCAAATATACGCAGCTGCACAAGCTGGGCAAAACCAAGTGGAATATCAAGACAATAATTTCGCAAGACAGTTAGCACTTTTAGCTCGTTTGATAAAAGGAAACCTAGGCACCAAGGTATATATGATTTCTATGGGTGGTTTTGATACCCACGGTAACCAACCTTTAGCACATGAACGTCTAATGTCGAATCTATCCATAGCCGTTAATAATTTCTATGAAGATTTAGCATTTACACAACAGGATGAGAAAGTTCTAAGTATGACTTTTTCTGAATTTGGACGACGAATTTTTGAAAATGGTTCCAATGGAACCGACCATGGAAAGGCCGCCCCCACCCTTTTCTTTGGTTCTGGATTAAATGGTAGTGCCTTTGTAGGTGACCATCCAGATTTAGTAGAAGGTGATGGTAGAGGTAATCTGGATTACACTATGGATTTCCGTAATCTATATGGTACTGTACTTGCTGAATGGCTTTGCGTTCCAAGAGAAGCTGTAGAAAGACATTTAGATTTTCAATATACCGCAGTAAACCTAGGCTTTAATTGTAGTGGAGAAACTTTTGATGACATTGCCATGAGTGATGACCCTCCAACATTGCCGGATACACCACCAAGTGATGATCCAGATGCAATGGATCCAACAGATCCAGAATTGGCAAACAGAATTATACACAAACCCTATTATCCAACAGATAATGCACCACATATTTATCTAGAAATGCCATTCGCAGCTCATGTAGATATTCAGTTGTATAATATTATTGGACAAAACGTAGGTACTGTATTTAATGAGATGATGCTTGAAGGTTCCGCTGAAATAAATATTAGGGAACGCATGAGAGGTAGTCTTTCTACAGGAAAGTATATCTATCAAATCCAAGTTGGTGACGAAAAGATGAGTAAATCTGTAATGATAGTATAAGCAATACTTGCATTTTCCAGAACCCTCGATAGTGTAACCCCTCACCCCAATTAGGGCTACATGATTCGAGGGTTTCCTTTTTAAACTTTAGTGTAATAATACCCCACTAAAATCAGTATTTTTGAGGCTTAAATTGAATTTTGATGTCTCAAGGGTCACCCTCTCGTTATACCATAACAGCAGCACTACCATATACCAACGGTCCTATACATATTGGTCACTTGGCCGGAGTCTATGTGCCAGCAGATATTTATTCTCGTTATCAACGGCTACAAGGTAAAGATGTAGCTTTTATTTGTGGAAGTGATGAACATGGTGCTGCCATACCCATGAAAGCAAAAAAAGAAGGGGTGTTGCCGCAAGATATTATTGATAAATATCACGGCATCATCAAACAATCATTTAAAGATTTTGGAATCTCTTTTGACAATTATTCTAGAACCTCTGCTCCTATCCATCATGAAACCGCATCTGATTTCTTTAAAAAACTGTATGAGCAAGGTGATTTTGTAGAAGAGACAACAGAGCAATTGTATGATGCGGAAGCAAATCAATTTTTAGCAGATCGATATGTCGTTGGTACCTGTCCCAAATGTGGTAATGAAGAAGCCTATGGGGACCAATGCGAAAACTGTGGTTCATCTTTAAATGCCACCGATTTAATTAATCCAAAATCCACAATTTCTGGAGCAATCCCAACACTTAAAAAGACAAAACATTGGTTTTTACCTCTAGACCGATATGAAGGTTTTTTAAAGGAATGGATTCTAAAAGGTCATAAAAATGATTGGAAACCCAATGTCTATGGGCAATGTAAATCTTGGATTGATGATGGCTTAAAACCAAGAGCAGTTACGCGAGATTTAGATTGGGGTATTCCTGTACCTGTTGAAGGCGGTGAGGGAAAAGTTTTATACGTTTGGTTTGATGCCCCTATCGGCTATATTTCTTCTACTAAAGAGTGGGCAGAAAGAGAAGGTAAAGATTGGGAGCCCTATTGGAAAGATAATAATACTAAAATGCTCCATTTTATTGGTAAGGATAATATTGTTTTTCACTGTATTATTTTTCCAAGTATGCTAAAAGCAAATGGCGATTATATTCTGCCTGAAAATGTGCCTGCAAATGAGTTTTTAAACCTAGAAGGCAACAAATTGTCCACTTCTAAAAATTGGGCGGTATGGCTACATGAATATTTGATTGATTTTCCTGATATGCAAGATGTATTACGTTACACCTTAACAGCTAATGCACCAGAAACCAAGGATAATGATTTTACTTGGAAAGACTTTCAGGCAAGAAATAATAACGAGTTAGTAGCTATTTTTGGAAACTTCATTAATCGAGTTACTGTATTGACCCATAAATATTATGATGGGCAAGTACCAACTCCAGGAGAGCTACAACAAGTTGATATAGATACACAAGAACAATTAAGAAAATTTCCTGAAATCATTTCAAACTCATTGGAACGTTATCGTTTTAGAGAGGCAAGTCAAGAATTATTGAATCTAGCACGCTTAGGGAATAAGTATTTAGCTGATGAAGAACCTTGGAAACTCATAAAAACTGATGAGGAACGAACCAAAACGATAATGTTTGTTGCTTTACAAATTGCAACTGCACTATCGGTTGTAAGCGAACCTTTTTTACCTTTTACTTCCAATAAATTAAAGAATATCCTAAATGTTATTTCGAACGAAGGTGAGAAATCTCTAGAATGGGACTCAATCGCCACTGGAGAAACTCTCCTACTTCCTGGTCACAGAATTCATAAAAGTGAACTGCTGTTCCGTAAAATTGAGGATAAAGAAATTGAAGCGCAGCTAGAGAAACTGGATGCTACCAAAAAACATAATGAGCAAATGAGTAAAGAAGTTGAACCCCAAAAGCCAACTATCACTTTTGAAGATTTTACCAAATTAGATATGCGTATAGGGACTATTCTCGAAGCAGAAAAAATGCCTAAAGCAAATAAATTATTGGTGCTAAAAGTTGATACTGGAATTGACACCCGAACCATAGTCTCTGGTATTTCTGAAAGTTTTAAACCAGAGGATATTGTAGGTAAACAAGTCACTGTTTTGGCAAATCTTGCTCCAAGAAAATTACGTGGCGTTGAAAGTGAAGGCATGATTTTAATGACGGAAAACGCTGAAGGCAAACTAGTTTTTGTAAATCCTGATGAAGCTGGTGTTGCAAATGGTGATACCATTAGCTAATGCTCAAAATAGCTTACCACCCTATTTACAAACACCATCTGCCAGATGGGCATCGGTTTCCAATGCTTAAGTATGAATTGTTACCGCAACAATTGCTTCATGAGGGAACTTGCACAGATGAGAACTTTTTTGAACCCGATGTTGTTGATGAAAAATCAATCTTAGCAGTTCACAATCAAAATTATTATTTAGATTTAGTTAATCTAAATTTAAAACCGAGCGCAGCACGAAAAATAGGTTTTCCACTCTCTAAAGAGTTGGTACTACGCGAGCAAATTATCGCGGATGGCACCATTAAATGCTGTGAATTTGCACTCCAAAACGGAATTGCCATGAATATCGCTGGTGGCACGCATCATGCTTATACCAATAGAGGTGAAGCATTTTGTATGCTTAATGACCAAGCTATTGGAGCTAGGTATCTTCAATATAAAAATCTAGCCAAAAAAATATTGATTGTAGACTTAGATGTGCATCAAGGGAACGGCACCTCAGAAATTTTTCAAAACGATGACTCGGTCTTTACCTTTTCCATGCATGGAGCATCAAACTATCCTTTTAAAAAAGAAAAATCCGACTTAGATATTCCATTGGAAAAAGGAACTGATGATGAAACCTATCTTACTATTTTAAAGGAAGCCCTTCCAAAACTTATAGAAAAGTTTCAACCAGATTTTATATTTTACCTATGTGGGGTAGACATTTTAGCCTCTGACAAATTGGGGACTTTGGGGATGTCCATAGCGGGTTGTTTGGAACGTGATCGTTTTGTACTACAAACTTGTTATGATTTAAAAATTCCTGTACAATGCAGTATGGGCGGTGGATATTCCCCAGATATAAAAATTATTGTTGAGGCACATACCAATACATTTCGTTTAGCCCAGAAAATCTTCTTTTAAGTCCAGTAAATAGATTTCGTAACTTTATCAAAAAATAGCAACTATGTTATCTAAGAAACTGGAAAAAGCACTTAATGAGCAAATACGAATAGAAGCAGAATCTTCACAGACCTACCTTTCCATGGCATCTTGGGCAGAGGTAAAAGGCTTGGAAGGAGTTGCTGGGTTTATGTATGGACATTCGGACGAAGAACGTATGCATATGCTAAAATTGGTCAAATACGTAAATGAACGCGGAGGTCATGCCATAGTTTCTGACTTGAAAGCACCAGAAACAGAATTTGGAACATTAACTAAAATGCTTCAAAAGCTCTATGATCACGAAGTTTTTGTATCGCAAAGTATCAACGAATTGGTACATGTCACTTTAGAGGAAAAAGATTATGCTACCCACAATTTCTTGCAATGGTATGTAGCAGAACAATTGGAAGAAGAAGCATTGGCACGTACTGTTTTGGATAAAATAAATCTGATTGGTGACGACAAGGGAGGGCTTTACCTTTTTGATAGGGACATACAACAACTCACGGTTGAAAGTGCTGCCTCTGATACTTTAGAAGAGTAATTTTAACAATTAATCTTATTTAGATTAATTTAAAATAGTATATTTTTGTCCCATTCTCTTTTGAAAATGGGCAAGAAAAAGAAAAGTTCTTCTAAAAAGAAAAAAGCACAGCTTAAGGAGCTAGTGCCAAACAACTGTAAGACCAAATGCTGTAAAAAGTATAAAAAGTCTGAAAGTAAGCGTTGTAAGCGTTGCCCCTGTTATGATTTACTTAAAAAAGTAGCTTAACCTTATTTATTTTTATTTGTCGAAACCAACGCCTCAATTGAAGTACTGTTTGGGTAGGCTTCAAAATAAATGGAAGTGTTTTTTTCGAACAGCTCACTATGTAGACATTTTGAAGAGCAGACCAGCTTGTGCTGTCTGTAATATTTTGCCTTATATTTTAAATAATACTGGTATGCTTTGCTGTTTTTAAGTGCCAATACCCGCTCAAAAGATTTCTGGTCTTTCCAAAAATCCCGTTCATCTTCTACAGAGGCAAAATTATAGTTTAGCTCGTACCTTGTATCTTTTTCCGCTAGCGAAGCATAAAAAGACTCAGTGTTCGGAAGACCCATTCCTTGCCCCCATAACCCAAAAGGAATGGTCATCAAAACAAGTACTATTGTGCCTAGCTGTTTCACTAATCTACTTTTATAAAAGACGTTTGAAGGTACATTTAGTTGCACCATTTTGTATTAAGTTATTGTTAATACTTGATAAGAAAAAAGAAAGAGGGCAAAATGCCCTCTTTTATCGATAGTTTGTTTTTTTTAATTATTATTTGCCAAGCATCAAAAGTTCATTACATCTAACCTCAGTTACATATCGTTTATCACCTTCTTTAGTTTCATAAGAGCGATGTGTTAGTTTACCCTCTACAGCCACTTGTTTTCCTTTTACTAAATAATTCTCAACAATTTCTGCAGTCTTGCCCCAGGCAATAACATTGTGCCATTGCACATCTTCTACCTTTTCGCCTTGGACATTTTTATAGCTTTCACTTGTGGCTATGGAAAACTTAGCTAATTTGTTTCCATTTTCCATGGTTACAATTTCTGGGTCTTGCCCTAAATTACCAATCAACTGTACTTTGTTTTTTAATGCGTTCATCTTTCTAATTTTATGGATTAACAGTTAATACTATCAAGCCAACTCGACTTGACACTGCAAACCTAGAACGTGATAGAAAGAAGATTCGGTTTGGAAGTATTTATTTTCGTTTGTAGTCGTTTGTAGTCGTTTGAAAATGTATATAATTCCCTTAGCGATGGCAATTCAATCATCTTTAACGATGATTCAACTGAAAGTAATTTTATTTTCAATGTAACAACCACATATTTGATGTATAATTAAGCCAATCAACCTTTTAAAGCAACTAATTATGTCTCCGACCGATGTTTTTTCTTTAGCAAATATGACCGCTATGCCTATGTGGATTCTAATGATTTTCCTTCCTAAATGGAGAGTAACACGGTTCTTAATTGACTATAAAGTTATTCCAATAGCACTAGCACTAGTTTATGCCTTCTATATTATTACTGCAATACAAATAGGTGGTGCAATGGATTTTGGCAGTCTGTCTTCTGTCATGGCATTATTTACTGAAGAGAATGCCGTACTAGCAGGTTGGGTTCACTATCTAGCCTTTGATCTATTGGTGGGTATGTGGATGCTAAACCTAAACAAAGAATTAAAAATTCATCAATTACTAATGGCTCCCTGCCTGTTCGGAACATTTATGTTTGGTCCTATCGGATTTTTAGCCTTTATGATTGTAAAAACCATTAAACAAAACCAGAAATGAAAACTATAAACCAACTATTAAACACTGTAAAACAATCTAGTCCAATACTTTATTGGGTTGTAATAATTCATTTCCTATTTGCCATAATATGTCTAATCGGATTACCATTTGATGAAAGAACCCTTATGGGTGTTAATGTCTGGATAAAGCCATTAAAATTTTCAATCTCGGGTGGCATCTATATTTTAACGCTAGGTTTTCTTACAACACTTTATCCTTTTTCAAGAAGAAAGAAAAACATTATTACCAATACTGTAGCGATAACACTATTGTTAGAGATTGGCATCGTAATCTTCCAAGCAGCAAGAGGTGTCAAATCACATTATAATATCTCTTCTGCATTCGATGGTATGCTCTTTGCCGCTATGGGAATTTTAATTGCAATAAATGTCTTAATAATGGTATTGTTTATCTTCGAGACCATACGATTGAAATTGAACACAACAAAGTCCATCCAATGGGCCATCTTACTAGGTTGGATAATTGTAGTATTTGGGAGTTGGGTAGGTGGTCAAATGATAAGCCAAATGGCACATAATGTTGGTGTTGCAGATGGTGGAGCAGGCCTCCCTTTGGTAAATTGGAGTACAATTGCTGGTGATTTGAGAATAGCACATTTTTTTGGGTTGCATGCCATACAAGTAATACCATTATTCGCCTTGTGGGTATCTAAAAAATGGAATATTAATACTAGAAAGCAACTATTTGCAGTAATAATTTTTGGATTACTCTATGCAGGTTGGATTGGATTCACATTCTACCAAGCAAAAATGGGTATGGCATTAATTAAAATCTAATAAACAGTATGTCCAATGCTAGGGAAAAACGAATAAAATATTTAGGCTTTGATGACTTTTGGTTTACAGTCGTTGGGATTCTAATCCTAAGTTTTATTACAGATTATCTTTTTAGTAAATCTTTCTTCCGTTTTCCTTTTGGTGAAGCTATAATTAGTTGGAGCGTTTCCTTATTTTTTACCATTTGCAACTGGTTTATCGCAAGAAAAGTGATTATTATTTTACGAAAAAAATATACCGAATTTACTGATGTTGGAAAGCGCCTTGCATTACTATTCCTTGCTATTGTATGTACCGTATTATCGGTAGATTTTGTTGGGAATAAAATCTTATCATTAGTATTTGGCAAGGATTATAATGCCTTAAGTCCATCTAAAATTCTTTTACCTGTTATCATCATCAGTACCATGACCATGGCTATATACGAAGCCATTTATTATTATATACGTTTAAAAAAATCCATTCGAGAAGAAGAACAAGCAAAGCAAGCTATGGTACAAGCAGAGTTGGATGCTTTAAAGAATCAGGCACAGCCCCATTTTTTGTTCAATACCTTAAATACTTTACGCGATATCATTGATCAAAACTCTAAAGAAGATGCAAAAGAATTTGTGGACAAGCTGTCCAATGTGTATCGATTTATATTGGAGTCTGGAAACGCAAATCTTACTTCCTTAAAACAAGAATTAAAGTTTGCCCAATCCTATATCCACATACAATCTGAAAGGTTTGGAAAGAATCTTAAAACGAACTGGAACATTCCAGAAATTGCCTTGGACAGGATGCTAGTTCCTATGAGCCTTCAACTTTTATTGGAAAATGCGATAAAACACAACGTTATTTCCAAAGCAAAGCCGCTTTTGATAAATGTAGAAGTAGAAAATGATTATTTAGTTGTAGCCAATAAAATTCAACCAAAATCCACTCAAATACCATCAACAAAAGTGGGTCTAAAGAATATTGAAAAACGGTATCATTTAATCTCTGGTAAATCCATTGAAATAAAAAGTGATAAAGACCATTTTCGTATTGCTATTCCATTGTTAAAATCATCAGATCAAAAAAATTATCATGGAGATACTGATCATTGAAGACGAATCTCGTGCGGCAAATCAATTACAAAGTATGCTACAGCAATGTAGTTTTGATTATCGTTTGTTGGGAATTATTGATACGGTAGAAGATGCCGTTCTTTGGTTTCAAAAAAACAATGCTCCAGACCTGATATTTATGGATATCCAATTGGCAGATGGGTTAAGTTTTGAAATATTTCAAAAAATAGATATTGAAGTCCCTATCATTTTTACAACTGCTTTTGACCAATACGCCATTCAAGCATTTAAAGTAAATAGTGTGGACTATTTATTAAAACCCATTCAAAAAGAGGAATTGGGTATTGCCTTAAATAAATTTATAAAGTCTAATAAACAATCGACAGTAGCACCATTTGTTTTAAAACAACTTCTGAGCAGTATACAAGGAGCTAAAAAAAGAGAAGGCTTACTGGTTAAAGAGGGCGGCGGATTTGTTCAAGTTAAGATTTTGGATTTTTTGTATTTCTATTCCCAAGAAAGTATCACTTTTGGAGTAACCGCCACTAAAAGATATATTATAGACGAATCTATAGACCAACTATTTAGTACACTGGAACAGAATCAATTTTATAAGATCAATCGCGGACAGTTAGTTTCAAAAAAAGCAATTCAGAAGATAAACCCCTATTTTAACCACAGGATCAAACTTTCCATTTTAAACCCTAGAGACCAAGAATTTATAGTTAGCAGACAAAAGACAAGCGATTTTAAAAATTGGATGAATGCATAATTTATTTTTCATGATTTGTATTTCTTTTTGGTAGTGCCTATAGACCGTGGTTGATATAAAAAAATAAAGTAACTTTAAGCAAGTCAATCACTACCCATGGAACATTCACTTTTTGACAATCAAGAAAAGAAACAATACGAATTTCACATAGATGAGCATATCCCAAAAATAGAATACATTAAAACCAAAGATAAAATCTATCTAACCCACACCGAAGTTCCTATAGGATTAGAGGGAAAAGGCATTGGGTCAGCCCTAATTAAAAAAGCATTGGAAGATATTAAGGAAAAGGATTTGACTCTTGTTCCCATGTGCCCTTTTGTAGCCATGTACATTAAAAGATATCCAGAATGGAGGTCTCTAGTTTTAAAAGGAATAAACATTGCCTAAAATGGAAAGAGAAATTATAAAAGAATATACTAACGGAGATTTGACCGTTATTTGGAAACCAAAAAAATGTATCCATTCAGAAATTTGTGTAAAAACCCTTCCAGAAGTTTACGACCCAAATGGCAAACCCTGGATAAAGCCCGAAAACGCTCCGGTTGATGCCTTAAAATCACAAATTGATAAATGCCCGTCCGGTGCATTGACCTATAAAACAAAAGGAGAAACCAAAATGGAAGAAACTAAAGTAACCGAATGCAGTATTGTTGAAAACGGGCCTTTACTGGTCAGCGGTAATCTAAAAGTGGTACTGGCCGATGGCACTGAAGAAATAAAAAAACGCTCAACTGCTTTTTGCCGTTGTGGTGCCTCCAACAACAAACCGTATTGTGATGGCACCCATAAAAAAATAGATTTTAAGGGGTAGAAATAAAACTGAATAGCCAGTCTTATTTAACGTTAAAAGTTTTTGTCAATGTAACTGGAGTCCCATCATTGGCAAATCCTTCCAAAGTGATTTCAAAATCTCCTTCAAGGTCCGATGTGTAAAACTCAACACTAACATCCCTCTTATTTACCTTCAAATTTGGCTCCCACAACAATTGATATCTAAAATCCAGTAACTGATCTGCATTAGTATCAGTTCCATCATACTTTTGTTGGTAATATTTTTTAAAGGGCTCCGGTGGTACAATATCTACAAATAAGCCATGACTTCCCATGTAATAAGGAACGTAGTCATGGTCTATGGTTTCAAAGTTCAAAACACCCTGAAAAATCTTGGGACCAACCACATATTTGTCCCTTAAGAATGATATGTGCTGCACGTCCCTAGCATTATATTCAGCGAGTTGAGCATGATCTTGAATAGGAATACCGTCCATTAATACCAAGGGCGGAAAATCCATTAATTGAAAGTCATATTGATATGGTAAAATTTGAAATAGGGATTGGTTCTGTCCAATCCTTTTCGTCCATACCTGGTCAACAACTTCAACCAGCGTTTCCCTAATTGTAGAAAAGCGTGTATGGTCATCCAGATTGTAGGTTGTCATTATCTCTTTTTTAATGGGGAAAATTGCAGGAAGCGGAGCCAAGGAATCTGGTTTCACCGAAAAGTACCCGTTCTCTATTTGGTTATGGACACTCCTTTCCACAATCATTTCTTCCATACTTGGTGTAATAGTGATGCCCCTATATTCCATTTCGGGATAGTTCAATGGAATGGTTTTGTCCAATGTTACGGAATACTTCGCCCTTTTATCACTCAGGACTTGAACGTGAGCTTTCTCTCCAGTATATTTTTTATCTAGATTGACAATAAAATTTCCAAGGCTATCCGAGGTTGCTACTTTTAATTGAAACCCTTCTTCTTCAGGAATGGAAATGACAACATTCATATCTTTATTTGCAAGGTTTTGCTCATTGGCTAAAACTTTACCAGAAATCAGCTCGCCTCTTAACTCAGGAAGAAACCAGAAATCGCTTGAGGTATCTTTAGAACCAGTTTTGTGTTTAATTCGAGTAAAACCTATAGCAGATACCTTTGAAGGTACAGCAATGGTATCTATTTTTCTAATGGATAAGGAATAATTGCCTTCCAAAGAACCGGCATTCCCTTTCCGTAATCCAAGAACAACCTTTTCCCTCTTGAGATATCGAGTTTTATCAAGAGTCAGCCCAAAAAGTGGTTCACTGTGCTCATTCTGGACAAGTACCTTAGAAGAAACCTGCTTTTCATCATTGTCATTGAAAATAGAATCCAACCCGCGCTTTGGCAATACTTCGCTCTGGGCACTTTGGTAAGGGTTGATAATACTGATATCACCCTGAAAGAAATTTTCTTTATTTCCATTCCTCATCCATTGGGTGTATCCAATTAGTTTGTAATGCCCGGAAGGCATATCCGCAGGAATAAAAAAATCACTTTGGCCAGTACTGTTTTCCAAAAATAGCTTATGCTTAAAAATTGATTCCATTTCTTTATTCACCAATTCTACATAGGCCACTTTACTAAGGGTGCTCAACTTGGTGGCTTTTTCATTGAGGACATAGGCCTTATAGTACAAATACTCCCCAACAAACAAAAGTGAGGTGTTGTAGTGAACATACATCCTTTCTTGCGGCATTGCCGAAAATGTAGAAGATTGCCCGTTTTGGGGATAAAGACCTTGGTGGTCCGTTAAAAGACCATAAATAAGTAATAATATTACAATTGTTGCCCTCATACTACTCAATCCAAAAACTTGGTGGTTCACTTATACCCAATGCCGTACAATCCCCACAGGCTCTGACCACAGTATTATATGGGGTGCCTGGAGGGGCATCTTCGTCATCATTCTCTCCGAAATATTTAATCGTATTGTTCTTAACGCTATTGACCAATTCGGTTATTAAAGGAGCTCTAACAGTACAATCATTAGGATAATCGGGAAGGGGTTGGTCTGGAAAAAGATCACTATAATTAAAAAATATCCTTTCTTCAGAAACAGAGGAAACATCAAAAAAACCTATCACCCTTTCATTTAAATTATTGTCCGCACGGAAATTTCCTTGAATAAAGCCTGGCTGATTTTCAGAAAAGATACTTTCAAGGCCAGATAGCTCACTAAGTGCCTCATAAAAGGCATGGGCTTCCCTTGATATTACGTATTGCCTTACCAGAATACTGTAGCGATGGGAAATGATATAATTGTTCCTTGGAATAAACCGCACGACAAAATCTGTCAATCTATCTTCTGAGAAACCTGTTGTATTTGCCAAAATAAGACCAAGGTTACGCTGGGTATTGTAGCACACCTGCTGTCCTCTAGGCCTTGGTTCAAATTCAAAAACGGGTGGATTCTCTGAAACAACCGCCAAGTCTCGGGGATTCCAAAAAGGTGCGATAATTTTAAAGGTTTCTTCATATTCAAACCTGTAATACCCTGAATTGCCTGTTGGGTCATAAGCATCCAATAAAATACCAACTCCTTCACCATTCAAATCATCAGTTATCACCGTAGCATTCAAATCATCTATACCAACATTTTGGGTTAATGTCACTTCATCAGAGATGTAAGAGCCTCCATCCCGAGTGGTGATGGAGAGTTGATAGTTGACATTTGGCAGTACCGCAAATTCCGTTGTAGAAAGGTAAATCCCAGGCTCGTTTTCCGTAAACGTATGTAGCTCCTGACCATCAGCTGAGACTATTACCGTTGCCCCACTTTCGTTTATCAGCTCTTCCTCAAACCTATATGTCCGACTAAGTTGTACCTTCTGCTGTTTTACTTCATTGGTGATTACCGCATCAATGACCAAAACACTTTCAAAATCCTCAGTAGTGGCATCAAAAGGCTCCACACAGCCAATCATTAAGATAATGCCTAGAATAATGAAATAATATTTAGTGATTGGTAATCTCAAACTCAAGTTTTTTTAAAATTTAAAATTATAAGTTATCGTAGGTATGGGAATGGCAAAGATTGAACTCTTCAAGGCTTTTATCTCTCCCTGTTCCGTAACAAAAAATACTGAATATGGGTTGTTACGCCCCAAGACATTATACACAGAAATGTTCCAAAAACTATGCGCTAACTTCTTTAGTTTATGATTTCCTTCAACGTTGAAGCTAAGGTCCAACCTGTAGAAATCCGGTATTCTGAACTTGTTACGGTCACTGTAAAAGGCATATTCCGTTCCTTGATAGGTGTAAGTTCCTACCGGGTAGGTGACTGGCCTTCCGGTCTGATATACAAAATTGGCAGAAAGACTAAAGCGCCTAGTAAACTTATAATTGGTCACTAGACTAAAATCATGCGGTCTGTCAAAATTGGTTGGAAAATAATCTCCATTATTTACCCTTTCCTCAGCAAATTGACTATCCATTTTTATAAAAGATCTTGCATAAGAATACCCCAACCAACCATTGAACTTACCTTGGTTTTTCCTTACCAAGAGCTCAATACCATATGCCTTGCCCTCTCCTTGAATGACTTCGGTTTCAATAGTCTCATTGAGCAGTAGGTCTGCACCGACCTTAAAATCCAAGTTGTTGTTTGAACGTTTATAGTAGCCCTCCAAACTCAACTCATAGGCATTACCATCTATGTTTTTAAAAAATCCCAAAGCGTATTGGTGCGCTCTTTGTGGTTCAATGTTTATATCTGACAGTTTCCAAGTGTCTATGGGAGACACCGTGGTATTGTTTGACAAAGTGTGTATGTATTGGTAGGTACTGTTATATGCCGCTTTAACCGAAAAATCCTTCCCCAAAAAATAGCGGCCGGAAACCCTTACCTCTGGCCCAGAATAGGTTTGAAAAATCTCATTATTGTCATATTCTCTGTTTTCAACCAGCGTACCTTCGTTTCTTGGGGCGTTTTCTTCATAAATCCGCTGTAAAGAAGGTCCCAATCCAAAGAAAAAGGAATACCTAAGTCCTATATTGAATAAAAGTTTTTCACTGAACTTATAAGTATCAGAAACAAAAACTGCAGATTCAAGGCCCTTCTCCTTTGGGATGTTCAGAGGATTTATAATGGATTCACTACCCCGGGGCTGAATTTCTCCAGGCCTTATGGCATAGAGTTTGGTCGAAATTCCGTAATCAAATTCATGGTTGTTGTTATGGAGGTATTTCATTTTCAGCTTTAAAAGCGTTTCGTTCAACCGATAGCCAAACTTGAAATCCGTATTGGATTCCCCATCAAAGTCTATGTTAAACTCATAGCCGCTATGGGTTGCCAGAAAGGTACCTACATTTTTTTCGTTGAACTTATGGTTCCAATTTGCAGAAAGAAGTTTGTTACTGTATTTGTAAAGGGAGTCCGAGGTAATGCTGAAGGCATCTAGACTGTAATAGCCTGAAACCCTGAGCTCATTGTTTTCATTTATGGTATGCTTGTACTTACCAATAATATCGTAGAACGAGGCCTGACTATTATTAAGTGACTCTTCATCCAAGGACCTAAGAATCCAATCGGAATAAGAACCCCGTCCTCCTAAAAGCAGGGATGATTTTTCTTTGATTAGGGGAATTTCCAATGCAATATTGCTCGTAACCGGACCTATGGAGGCTTCACCAGCAAACTCCTCTGTATTGGCATCTTTATTTGTAATCTCAAAAACAGAAGAAAGGCGACCTCCGTATTCTGCCGGAATGCTTCCTTTATAGATTTTAAGGTCTTCTATAGTAAACGGATTTAATGCCTGAAAAATTCCAAAGAAATGGGTGGGATTATAAATGACCCCACCATCCATAATCACCAAGTTCTGATCTGCGCTGCCACCTCTCACATTAAAACCGGTTGCTCCTTCACCTGCACTTGTGACTCCGGGTAATGTTGTGGCAATTTTTAGAAGATTCCGTTCTCCCAAAACCACTGGTACCGTTTTCGTCTCTTCTGATGAAATTTCTATTGTTCCCATGGTCACCTCTTCTACATTTTTGTCAATTTCCGCACTGACCACTACTTCTTCCAGACGCTCCACACTTTCGTTAAGTTCAAAATTAAATTGTCCGTCATTGTAAATAACAATGTTCTTGAGGACTGTTTGAAAACCTAGTGAACGAGCTTCTACCATATTTAATCCAGGCGAAAGCTCCAGTTCATAATAGCCGTTCTCATCTGTAGTTGTGCCTTTACCGCTACCCCTAATAATTATGGAAAGATCAACTATAGGCGTGCCAGTTACTTTGTTCCTTACATAACCGTTCAATTTAAATTGCATTGTTTCCATGGGATTTTCCTTTCCAATTCTAACCGTCTCTACATTTATGGTGTCCGTCACATCTTGCTTGTCCAAAAAAACAGGATTGGGACTTTGCCTTCTAATCTTAGTCTTGGCAGATGCTACCTCTGCAGTTTTCTGCTGGGCTCCAAAAAAGCCCTCTGGGAGTCTATCGTAGATAATATTATTACGGGTGAGCGCAATTCTATCATCTTTAAAAATGTAAAAATTGATGATTGTTTTATCAAATAACTGCTCCAACAGCTCTTTAATTTCAACATCCTCAAAATTACCTGAAACGGTAAGGCCATGCAACCAATTAGGCACATAGTAAAACCTATATTCGGTTTGTTGTGTTATTTGTTGCAATGCTTCTTCAATGGGAGTTTTGGAAAAGCGAACACTTATTTTTACTGATTCTTTTTGTGCGCTGACAAAAAGGGACATTATTAAAAGTAAAAGAAGGAGCGGTTTTTTCATGGACCAACTTTTAATTTATTGATCAACTCGTCTATCCTTCTTGATATTGTTATAAGATGTGCGTGCCTATTTTCTTTTGGAAACCGCTTTTTAGAGTACCCTTGTATTTCCCGTTTAAATTCTGGAAATACATTTTCAAAATCCTTTCTATCTTTCAGTACATAGTGCTCTCCCTTATAAAAGAGGTAGTTCTTATTCCTACTTTTAAATTCATAATAAAGTGACTTCCTTCCTTTACGCTCAAATCTCTTTTTTGTGTGCTTTTCGTGCAATTGAAGATTGGTGCCTTCGTAAAGAAGTTCATAATAACCCGAAGTCTCCCGAGCTTTCGATATACCATCATTGATATGGATAAAGTACTTCCCATCAATCTCAAACCTTTCTATTTTATCTTGGTTTGGTTGAAGAAGGACTATCCGCTGTCCATTTCTTAAGTTCAATAGTATTAAATCTTCATCCAAATCATATTTCATTTCTAAGTCTGGATATAATTGTCCGTCATAGATTAAAGATCCTTTTAAAAAACCAGTAGATTTAAAAAACTTATGATATTTATTTATCACCTTGTATTTCTCAACATAGCCAATCCCTATGTACAACGGCAGACTCTCTTTTTCAACCTGTTCGTCAAACCAGCTGTAGTAATCCTCCGCTACTTTCCCATAAAATCCTTTTTGCGCCGAGACGGTTGATGTTGTAAATAAAAAATAAAGTAATATTCCAATAGGGCGTCTCAGAAAACACTTTAAAAGACTAAGACAAAACCACATATTGCTCATATATTTAAAAATATGATATTTATGGGCCAATTAGAACCTTTTTATATGAATAGCACTTTTTAAGATATCTTCAACAAACACTCTTCGACTAGTAAGAAACAAAATAGTAATTTTGAGAAAAATGGTATCATGAAAAGAGTACAGGTGTTTCTAATTCTAATAATAAGTACAACGACAATAATGGCGCAATCAACAAATTTTCTAGATGTTTCTTATTTGGAGACCTCAGCTAGGGTAGACACTCTGGTGAATCCAGATAAAATATATTTAAACATTACCATTAAAGAAAAGGATTCCAAGGGCAGAAAATCCGTGGAAGAGCAGGAAAACAAAATGGCTCAAAGTCTAAAGAGTTTAGGAATCGATATTGATAAACAACTGACCATAAAAGATTTAGCAAGCAATTACAAGAAATACTTTTTACGTTCCAAAGAAGTTCTAAAAAGCAAGCAATACTCCTTATTGGTCTATGACGGCTTAACTGCTGGAAAAGTAATGGCTGCTTTAGAAAATATAGATATCGCAAATACCTATCTGGAAAGAACTGAATATTCTAAAATGGATGAGTTGGAGCTTACGCTGAAATCAAGAGCTGTTAAAAAAGCAAAACTAAAAGCAGAGGCACTAACAAAACCACTTGGACAAAAAGTAGGTATGGCCATACACATTGTGGACAACTCTCAGCCTTACTATCCAAGATATAATCAGCCACGAATGGAGATGAAGGCTATGGCTATGGATGCATCTACTCCAGAACCACTCGATATTGGTTTTGAAAAAATAAAAGTAGAATCCACTGTGAATGTAAAATTCAAGATTTCGGAGTAATTAATCCAAAACTGAAAGTCCTAAATTCACCACTTTTTTAAGTTTATTAGGATTGGTGTCTACTTTGGCCAATACCCTAATGCCATTGAACAAAGTAAATAACATAGACCCTATTTCTCTTGCTTCTTTTGTTGAATCTATTTGCCCAGTGCCAATCCCTTTTTGCACATAATCCGCGAATAATGTTTCCGCATTATTTTTATTTTCGAGAAGGATTTTTTGAATTTTATCGTCTCCGGGAATCAGCTCTGTAGTCGTATTTACAACAAAGCAACCTTTTTTACATATATCATTTGTGGACTCTTCAATCGCTTTTTCAAATAAAACTTTGAACCCTTGTTTTACATTTGGTTCGGATTCAAATATTTGCTGAATATGTTTGGTGCTTATTTGTCTATACAATTGAAAGGCAGACTCAAAAAGAGCTTCTTTACCTCCAAAAGTATCATATAAGCTTGCCCTATTAATCCCTAAACTGGTAACCAAATCTTGTATTGAAGTAGCATGGAACCCTTTTTCCCAAAAGAGTTCCATTGCCTTTTCTAATACTTCTTGCTTATCAAATTGTTTGGTGCGTGGCATATTGGAATTATTGTTCCAAATTTATTTAAAAAATTAAACTTGCGCCAATCCACCATCCACAGGAATCTCAGCTCCTGTAATATAGCTGCTATCTGAAGAAGCTAAAAATAATGCCGTAGTTGCAATTTCATCAGCTGTCCCGAAACGCCCTAAGCTCACCAATGACGGTAAGTTGGAAGCCATTTCATTAATATTTTCTTGTGGCGCATTATGCTTTCCATAAATAGGAGTGTCGATGGGTCCTGGCGAGATTGCATTGACACGAATTCCCTTTGGTCCAAATTCAGAAGCCAAAGTTCTAGTTAAAGAGCGTAATGCAGCTTTGCTAGAACCGTAAGTTGCCATTCCGCCAAAACCTTTAACACCGGCTACCGATGTATTGAAAATTATGCTCGCGCCTTCATTCAAATGGTCATAAGCTGATTTAACTGTAAAAAGCGGACCTCTAACATTAATGTTATACACCTCATCAAAAATTTCTTCGGTTAATCTATCTATGGTCTCTACCCTAAAAACTCCTGCATTTAAAAAAAGTACATCTACTTTACCAAAAGCAGCTACAGTTGTTTCAATCAGTTTTTCACTATCTGTAACACTACTTGCCTCTGCCTTAACTAAAAGATAATCACCTTTTAACTCAGATTTTAATGCATCAAGTTTTTCTTGACTTCTTCCTGTTAAAACCACTTTTGCTCCTTCTGCCAAATAAAGCTTTGCTGTTTGTAAGCCCATTCCGCTTGTTGCACCCGTTACTATTGCTACTTTGTTTTCTAATTTTTTCATGATATATGTTTTAATAATATTTTATTTGGAATAATCATTCCAATACAAATATATCAATAACAGAACGATTGTTCCAAATAAAATTAAATTTAACATTTCTTTAGTCTTATCCTCCAGCTTTGTATCTTACTATATCAAATTCCAACCAAATGAAAATTTTAAAATTACTCTTAGTAATAGCGCTAACTATCCCTCTTAGTATTACTGCTCAAAAAAGGAAAAGAAAGACTACAACACCAAGCATTGTTTTAAATGATAGTATGTATTCTGGGCTTAAATGGCGTAACATAGGTCCTTTTCGTGGTGGTCGGAGTGTTACATCAACTGGTGTCGTTGGACAACCAATGACCTATTACATGGGTTCCGTTGGTGGCGGAATTTATAAAACAACTGATGACGGCATTACTTGGAAAAACATTTCTGACGGACAGTTAAACACAGGCACTGTTGGGGCTATTGCCGTATCTGAAAGCAATCCAAATATTGTTATAGCTGGTATGGGTGAGCATGCAGCCCGTGGTGTAATGACTTCTATGGGTGATGGGGTTTACAAATCTACCGATGCCGGAAAAACATGGAAGCACATTGGTTTGGATGAAACAAGGCATATTTCTGACGTTGTCATTGACCCTAACAATCCAGATGTACTATTTGTAGCTGCTCAAGGTGCGCAGTACGGTCCATCCGAGGAAAGGGGTATTTACCGTTCAACCAATGGTGGTGCTAGTTGGGAACGGGTACTGTTTGTAGATTCAACTACTGGTGCTTCTTCCCTTTCCATGGACATGAACAATCCACTGATTCTCTATGCAGCTATGTGGCAGCACAGACGCTATCCATGGCTAATGGAATCTGGTGGTGCCTCCTCGGGTATTTATAAATCTGCAGATGGTGGAACCACTTGGAAGCAGTTAAAGGAGGGACTTCCGGCAGCATTTGGCAAAGCTGGTATTTCGGTTTCCAGGGCGAATTCGGAATTGGTTTTTGCCGTGATTGAAGCGGAAGGTACAAAAGGTGGGGTCTATAGAAGTGATGATGCAGGTAAAAAATGGAAACAAGTAAATAAAGACCGTATAAATATTGCCCGCTCTTGGTACTACATGGAGATTTTTGCTGACCCACAAGACGAGAACGTAGTGTATGTTTTAAATGCGCCAGTAACCAAATCCATCGATGGCGGTAGGTCTTTTAAACCCCTATCTACTCCACATGGCGACAATCATCATTTATGGATTAACCCAAATGACAATTCCAAAATGATCAATTCCAATGATGGTGGAGCAAACATCTCCAACAACGGCGGTAAAAGCTGGAGCACGCAACAAAATCAGGCAACTTCTCAGTTCTACCGCGTAATTACAGATAATCTAGTGCCTTACAATGTGTATGGTGGTCAGCAGGATAATTCCGCTATTGCTATTGCTAGTCGCACCAAGGATGCTGGAATAGATTGGAAAGATTGGTATTCCGTAGCAGGGTGTGAAAGTGCCTACCTTGCTTTTAATCCAGACAACCCTGAGGTTGTTTATGGTGGTTGCTACCAAGGTATTATTGAAAAGTGGGTAAAGGCTTCGCGAGAAGTAAAACCTATAAAAGAATACCCAGAATTGGGATTGGGTAAACTCCCAAAAGATTTTAAGTTTAGATACAATTGGAATGCTCCTATCATAAGCTCTCCACATGACCGAAATACAATATATCATGCAGGAAACGTTGTTTTTAAGACTACTGATGGTGGACAAAGTTGGGATATCATCAGTCCAGATTTAACCCGTAACGAAAAAGACAAACAAGGCCCTGGTGGTGGCCCTTACACCAACGAAGGTGCAGGAGGTGAAAACTATAACACCTTAATGTATTTGGTGGAATCACCTCATGAGCAGGGCGTGCTTTATGCAGGTAGTGATGATGGCCTACTTCATATTACTAAAAATGGTGGTACTAATTGGACGGATATTACACCTCCCAACATTGGCAATGGTATCATCAATAGTATTGAGGTTTCGCCTCATAATCCCGCCACTGCTTATGTAGCTGTAATGCGCTATAAGTCTATGGATTTAAAGCCCTATATCTTTAAGACTATGGATTATGGGCAAACTTGGACCAAAATTACCAATGGTATAACGGACAAACATACTTTTGTGCGTACAGTTCGTGAGGACAAAAAGAAAAAAGGCCTTTTATATGCTGGCACAGAAACTGGGATGTATCTATCCTTAGATGATGGTCAAAACTGGCAAAAATTTCAGTTAAATTTACCGGTAGTACCGATTAATGATTTGACCATACAAGACAACGATTTGGTTGTGGCAACCGCAGGAAGGTCTTTCTGGATTTTAGATGATGTAGGTGCTATCCAAAATAGTTTTGACACTTCAGAAAAACTAAAAATTGTGCAACCAAAACCAAGTTATAGAATCTTTGGTGGCAGTCAAGACAAACCCGTTCCGGGATTGGGGCAAAACCCAAAATCTGGGGTAACTATTGATTATTATCTCCCGAGTAAGTTAGATTCTACAGAACTAAAATTAGAAATTCTTAGTAAAGGGAAAGTAATCCGCAGTTACACAAATCAAAAACCAAAAGACTTTAAATCATGGGCAGGTGGACCATCTAAACCACAAGTCCTACCTAGTAAAAAGGGGTATAATCGCTTCACTTGGGACTTTAGAACAGAAGCATTACCAAGTATAAAAAATGTATTTGTTTTTGGAAACTCAAATGGACATCGTGTAGCTCCAGGCACTTACACACTTCGTTTGATTTTAGAAGATGAAGTTGTTGAAACTGCAGCCACCATTTTATCCAATCCTGCTATTGATGCTACTTCATCGGACTATGCAGAACAAACGCAAGTCTTACAAACAATTGATGGTACCGTAAGAGAAATGCATGAAGCTGTAAATCAAATGCGTTCTGCAAAAACACAATTAAAGAATTATCAGAAATTATTGAAGGATAATGAAGCTGCTAAGGAATTGCTTGAAAAGGGAGAAGTTTTAGAAAAACGAATTACCACTTGGGAAAAAAACCTAATTCAACCAAAGCAAAAAACCTTTCAAGATGTTATTAATTTCAACAATCAACTAAATGCAGATTTGCTTCATCTAAAAGGCTTTGTAGACGTAGCAGAGCCAAAAGTAACTGCTGGTGCAAAAGAACGTTTACAAGATTTATTAGCGGCTTGGCAAAAATTTAATCAAGAAAAAAATGCAATTGTTGGTACAGAAATGACTGCTTACAATGATATGTTTAAATCCCTAAACCTACCTGCCTTAATTTTAACCAAAGAATAATGGATAACCCGTTTGTAACGAATAAGCATTTTAAAAATGAAGATTATTCAAAGACTCGTTTAAGGAGAGCAGAATATCAAGAATGTATTTTTGATACATGTCAATTTCAAAATGGATATTTAGATAATCATCATTTTACGGAATGTGAGTTTTTAGCTTGTGATTTAAGTAACACCAATATCAAACACACTATTTTTAACGATGTCGTTTTTAAAGAATGTAAACTTATTGGTTTGCGGTTTGAAGATTTGAATGATTCTTTACTCTCACTACGGTTTGATAATTGCCAATTAGATTTTGCTTCTTTTTTTCAATTGAGACTAAAAAATACCTTATTCAAAGAATGTAGTCTTTTAGAAACTGATTTTACAGAAGCTGATTTGACTTCTTCTTCATTTCCCAATTGCAATCTTGATAAAACTATTTTTGATAATACTATCCTTACTAAAGTGGATTTTACGAGTGCTTTAAATTTAGTCTTGAATCCTGAAAACAATCAGATTAAAAAAGCTCGTTTTAGTGTTGATAGTGTGATGGGTTTATTGAAAAAGTACGATATTGTTATAGAGTAGTTTACTATGGAGTTAAAAAAATGTTTGGAATGCGGAGAAGAAATTAAAGGTAGAATTGATAAAAAATTCTGCTCTGATTACTGTCGAAACGCATATAACAACAAAATCAACAAAGACAGTAAAAACCTAGTTCGGAACATCAATAACCGCCTTAGAAAGAACTATCGTATTTTGGATAACTTTGAATTAAAAGAAGGAAAAACAAGAACCACCAAGACCCGTTTAATGGATAAAGGGTTCGATTTTGAGTACATCACCAATGTGTACACCACAAAAAAAGGAACCACCTACTTCTTTGTATATGATTTAGGATATCTTCCTTTAGACAATGATTATTATATGATTGTAAAACGGGAGTAACAATTTACTTCCAGTTTTGACCACTTAGTTTCAGTGCAGCTATTACAATATCTTTTCTACTGATTTGCCCTACCAAAATACCATCTTTCATAACCGGAAGTCTTCTTCTATTATGCCTATCAAAAACACCTGCAGCATCAAATATGCTCATATCGTGGGGAATAGTCTCTACGTTTTTGGTCATAAAGCGCTCAACGCTCTTATCTAAAATTGGTTGATTAAAATAGCGACTCTCCGAAATTTGTTTCATACAATCCGCTTCAGAAATAATACCTACTAAAAATCCATTATTATCCATTACAGGCCCACCAGAAATGTGGTGTTTGGCAAAAGCTTCCATAACTTCTAAAATAGATTGTTCTGGCGAAAAGGTCACCAATTTCTTGGTCATGTAGTCGGACACTAAAATAGCAGCATCGTATTCTTTCTTCCCTGTCGTCTTTGCTCTTACCCCTTGAAAACTCTTGATTGCCATACTATTTACATTTTAGGTTGATTACTAAAGTTAGTGATTTTTAACGATTTAAGTGAATTTTTACGTCCAAATACATTAAGCTTACATATTTTCATACATTTATACGACAACTAATCCACTTTATGAAATTTACAAGAACACTTGCCCTATTGCTTCTTGCATTGGCTATTTATTATAGTTTCAAGTCCCTAATGCCTGCATATGATGCTAAAGCATCAGTTTCCGAATCGGGCTTTTCTACTGAGAACGCGCTCAACCATGTAAAACAACTTTCCCTACAACCGCATGCAGTTGGCTTTAAGGGACATTCCAATACCTTGAGCTATGTCATTTCAACCTTAAAAAATATGGGTTTGGAGACTACCACCCAAGAAGGTTATACCGCTGGTGACTGGGCTAACTTAAGTAAGGCTACCAATGTATTGGCCCGTATTAAAGGTTCTGGAGATAGCAAAGCGCTATTGTTATTATCCCATTATGATAGCAATCCACATTCTTCTTTTGGAGCTAGTGATGCCGCAAGTGGAGTCGCTACAATTTTAGAGGGTGTTAGGGCTTTTTTAGCCAAAAATAAAACGCCTAAGAACGATATTATCATATTGATTACCGACGCTGAAGAACTTGGGCTCAATGGAGCGGACTTATTTGTGAACAAGCACCCATGGGCAAAAGATGTAGGGCTTGTTTTAAATTTTGAAGCGAGGGGAAGTGGTGGCCCTAGTTATATGTTAATTGAAACCAATAGGGGAAATGGAAATTTAATTAAGGAGTTTACTAAAGCAAATCCAGAATACCCTGTAGCTAATTCCTTGGCCTATAGTATTTATAAGATGCTGCCCAACGATACAGATTTAACCGTTTTTAGAGAAGATGGTGATATTGAGGGGTTTAATTTTGCGTTTATTGACGACCACTATGATTATCATACCGCACTTGATAATTTTGAGCGGATGGACCGTAATTCACTGGTGCACCAAAGCAGCTATCTAGTGCCATTATTAAATCATTTTAGTGATGCGGACTTAAATAATCTTAAAAGTCTTGATGATTATATCTACTTTAATGTACCTTTTTTTAGGTTGATTTCTTATCCTTTTGAATGGATTTGGCCCATGTTTGGTCTCGCTATTTTACTATTTATAGGGTTATTGATTTTAGGGTTTAAGAATAAGTTGCTTGATGTAAAATCTGTCTTTTTAGGTTTTGTTCCATTGGTACTAGTATTACTTCTCAATGGTTTATTTGGGTACTTAAGCTGGCCAGCACTTAAATGGTGGTACCCAGATTACAAGGACATGCTCCATGGGTTTACCTATAATGGGCATACCTATATCATAGAAATGGCGTTCTTGGCCATGGGTGTTTGTTTTTGGGTTTATAACAGGTTTAAAAAAATTAATACCCCTAACTTATTGGTTGCACCAATAGTAATTTGGCTAATTATTTGTGGTCTGGTTTCCAATTATTTAGAAGGGGCTAGCTTTTTTATCGTTCCTGTCTTTGGTCTGTTAGCTGCATTTATGGTCTGTATCAAACAAGAAAAGCCAAACGCCTTGCTCCTTTTGTTTTTTGCCCTTCCAGGAATTTTTATATATGCCCCTTTTATAAAGATGTTTCCAGTTGGTTTAGGTCTAAAAATGATGGCCGCAGCTACTATTTTTGTAACCCTGCTCTATTTTATAGTATTACCTCTTTTTAAACAGATAAAGAATCCTGTTCGGTTAACTATTTTAGCATTTATCCTTTTTGCCATATTTGGCATTTCAGCACATCTTAATTCAGGTTTTTCAGAGAGCAAACCAAAACCAAGTAGTCTGTTGTACGTTTATGATGCTGATGAAAATACTGCCAAATGGGCTACTTATGACAATAGACCTATTGCTTGGAATGGTCAATTCCTAAAAGAAAAGAAAAAACCAGTTTCTAAAAATGGTTCCAAAATATTAAGTAGTAAATATAGTACAGGATTTACTTTTGTATCCGATACTGAACCTAAAGCCATAGAAGCACCAAAAATTGATGTAGTACATGATTCAATTACTGGTTCTGAAAGGGTAATTTCTCTATGTATTACCCCGCAACGAGATGTTAATAGGCTTGAGGTTTTCACAAATGAGGCAACCTTAAACAGCGCTACAATAAACAATATTCAACTCTCTGACTATTTTTTGGAGAATAGGAGATATGGTAAACTAATTACTCATTATATTTCGGATAATGACTTTACTGAAATAGATCTGCGAATACCAAAAGATGAACTTTTAGAACTCACTTTCTTTGAAGCTTCAAACGATTTACTGACCAACAAACAATTTTCAGTACCTGAACGACCAAAAACCAGTATTCCTATGCCATTTGTTTTAAATGATGCTATTTTGGTCACCAAAACCTTGAGCTTTGACTAGAACAGTTGGCGTAATGGGCTGTGGTTGGCTTGGATTACCATTGGCTAAGAACTTTTTAGCCTTAGGGTATGACGTAAAAGGAACCACAACTTCTGATTCTAAATTAAAAAAGCTGGAAATAGCTGGTATAACAAGTTTTAAAATTCAGCTTAACGAGAATGGTATTTCTGGAAATGTAGCTGATTTTTTATCTGGTTTAAATATATTGATAATTAATGTCCCCCCAGGATTAAGAAGTAGTAACAAAGCTGACTATGTAGCAAAAATGGAGCTACTCTTAGAGGAAATCCTAAAGACTTCCATTACCAATATTGTGTTTGTTAGTAGTACCTCTGTTTATGGAAATGTAGAAGGGGAAGTAACTGAAGAGACTATCCCCCAACCGGAAACCGAATCTGGAAGGCAATTATTACAGAGTGAAAAGTTGTTTTTGGAAAACATGGGCCTCAATGCTACCATTGTCCGTTTTGGGGGCCTAATTGGAGAGGATAGACATCCAGTAAAACATCTTGCTGGAAAAAAAGGGTTGAAAAATGGCGAGGCATTGGTAAATCTTATCCACTTAGATGACTGTATTCAAATGATAACAACAATAGTTAAAAAAGACTATTGGAATACGATATTTAATGGAGTTTACCCGCTACACCCCACAAAAAAGGATTATTATGCTACCGAAGCCACAAAAAGAGGACTTCCCACTCCTGAATTTGAATTTTCTTCTAATAAAATAGTTAAAAAATGTATTATTAGTAAGAATTATCTTAATAAATTAAATTATCTGTACACCTCAATAATCTCTTAATTCACAACATATCGGTAGTTTTTCACAACAATTAAGGGTATTTTAAGTTAATTATAATATTGATTTTCAATTACTTACGTTTTAAACATATACCTTTATGGTAGCAAGCAAAAAAGTATAGTTATGGAAAATTCAAGACTGGGTACTCGGATTTTGATGGAAACAGAAAGATTAATTTTGGATAGCTGTTCAAAATCAGTGATTTCAAAAAAATCGAAGGAATTGCATTCAGCGATTCTTAAAAAATATTACAATGCAGCTGATGTAATAATTGACTATCATAGGCGTAGGGTAAATATGGATGTTGTTATCTGTGATAAAGAATATGACCCAAAGAAAGTCAACTTGGTAATTACCACATTGCCCGTAAATTTATCATTCAAAGATATTTGCCTTTTACTAAAATCCTGTTTGGAAAAAGATGTGAAAAGTTTAGCTTTCTATGCACGCTTATTAAGAGATTACGCCAATAAGGATACTACCTACATGGCCATCTAAAAAAATTGAAATTGCTAATGAAAAAGATGCCATGAGCATCTTTTTTTGTTTTAAAACATAGGGTTTTCTTTAACAACGTATTAGCTAATATTTTTATAGTTTTGCCGCACTATAAAAGAAATCAAATGAAAAAAAATCTTCTACTTCTGGCATTCTTTGCTATTGTTTTAGGGAATGCACAGACAAAAAATGATTTGTTGTCCCATTATAAGGCATTCTACAAAGAGATGAAATTACAAGGTGATGTCAATGGCGTAATTAATGCCCTTACCCACTTAAACGTTCTCGAGCCTTCACAACAACGTAGAGATACACTTGCCTATGTTTACATGAAGAACAACCAAAACCTTCAGGCATTAAATACTATTGGTATTGAAAGCAGTCCTAATGATTCCGACTTAGCTATTCAGATTAAAGCAATTGCACTCAAAGCGTTGAACCAACCCAAAAGAGCTATTGTCCATTTTGAAAGTATGTTCAAACGAAATCCAACAGCTTATGCAGCCTATGAGCTGGCAGATTTAAAAATACAAGTTGGTGATAATGATGGTGCAGCAAGCCATATAGAATACGGATTGACCAATTCCAAGGACGATATGAAATATGCTTTCTATGAGCGCCAACAACCCTATGAAGTACCTCTAAAAGCTGCCTTTACTCATTTAAAAGGATTATGGCAATTCAACAAAGATAAAAATGATATTGATGCAGCCATTGCTTTAATGGATGAAGCCCTAGAAATTGATCCAAATTTCAATTTGGCCAGTTTGAGCAAGCAAGCCTTGGAATCCAGAAAAGAAGCAGCGAAAACTGAAGAGTAAAATATTTCTTTACTTGCTAATAGAAAAAGGGGCTAAAATAGCCCCTTTTTCTATACAACTTATTGAGGTTTAAAGTTTAACACTACATTTTGACTATTGCATAAAATCTTCAATTATCTTTAAACAACAACCAAAAAATAGCAACATGAAACGTATTTTTCTTCTACTATCTTTTCTATTTACAATTAGCACCATAAGTGCCCAAAACTCTGATGCCGAAATTGAAAACGTGAAAGCCGCATGCCTGGATTACATTAACACTTTCTACCAAGCGGATACTACTCTTGCGTACAGAAGTGTACACAAAAGTGTTCGTAAAACAGGATTCTTTTTTAAGGATAAGGAAGAGGTTTATTCCAAGCAACTGGAAATGCCTTTTGACAAGCTTATAAATTTAGCTAAAAGATGGAATAGTGACGGAAGTAGAACAGACGCGAATTCTCCCAAAGAAGTAGTAATTTTTGAAGTTTCCGATAAAACGGCGAGTGCCAAAGTCACAGCTGTTTGGGGTATTGATTATTTGAGCTTAATGAAAGAAAATGGAAAATGGATGATTGTAAACGTATTATGGCAATCTCCCCCCAAGTTTTCAGTTTCAGAAACAAAGTAGCTAGTACTTTTCCTTTAGCTTTTTTGTCAAAATACTGTCGAATTCTTTTTTTATTGAAATTAGTTCCGCTACATTTTCGTTTGGTACGGCAATGGACAAAACATAATGGGCAATTTTCCAGGTATCATCTACCTTTTGCAATACGCCAGAACCCCTACAGAGTTTCATCTGCGTATCCAAAAGCTCATCAAACCACGCAAAATCTTTAGCTTTATTTATATAGATATTGCGTTCCACAGCTGTGAAGCTCCAAGCTTTGCCCTTATCAAAATAAGGTTTGGAAAAATCTTTAAACTCTTGATTTTGCCAATTCTCTGTAGCATCGGTACCTAAAAACACACCATCTTTGGTCATGTTATCAAAATAGGTCTCAAAATCTGCATCAGCCGCTGCTTTGTGCCATGCATCCAATACACTGCTGATAGCTTCTTTTTCAATATCTTGAGCAAAAAGAGCGGTACTACCAAAAAATAGCAGAGTGATTATCAGTCTAATTTTCATCTAGAATTAATTTAGTGTCCAACTTATTGCTGACAATGATATTGAATTGGTCTCGGAATGCGTTTCTGGCAACCAACATTTGTTTTATAGGCTCATCTATAGCAGTTTTTTCTGCTAAACTAGCTCTCATTTTCAGCAGAAATGTCCGCAGTACTTTTTGCCTGCTCTTAATTTGTAATTTATCAAATTCCTCTGGGTATGTACCATCTCTCAAGGCTTTTTCCTTTACCAATAAATCATCTATTGCCAATACTAAGTCTTCATTATTTTGAGCTCGGTACATCACTTCAAAACTATTTTGAAATTCTTGAAATTCAGGCCATTTACTTAAGACTGCTTGGGCTTCTGGATTTAAATTTTGTATTTCAGGCCTATTCGGAAAAGAAACAAACTGTGTCGAAGTATCATCAATAACATCAGGTTTCACTTCTTTTTTACATGCCAAAATGATTAAAGTCAGGAGGAAATAAGTCAACAATTTCTGCATAAAACGAAAGTACAAATTTTAAGATAAGCTATCTTTATTGCGCAATTCAATTAACTCCATTTTAAATGCAGAAATCCATTTTAATTATTGGTGCTTGTGGTCAAATAGGGACGGAACTTACCATTGCACTTCGCGAAAAATACGGTTCAGATTCAATCATAGCAAGTGATATTAGAGAAGGTAGTAAAAACCTAATGGATTCTGGGCCTTTTGAATTATTGGACGCCACTAATTATGAAGCTGTAGAAGATGTGGTGATGCACTACGAGATTGAAGAGGTATATTTAATGGCTGCCATGCTTAGTGCCACTGCTGAAAAATTCCCCATGCGAGCATGGAATTTGAATATGAACTCCTTGTTCAATGTCTTGAATTTGGCAAAAGAGAATAAGATAACTAAGATTTTCTGGCCCTCAAGCATTGCCGTTTTTGGTCCCAATACCCCAAAAGATAATACGCCACAAAATACATTGATGGAACCTAGCACAGTATATGGGATTAGTAAGCAAGCAGGTGAGCGTTGGTGCGAATATTACTTTAAAAAGTTTGGTGTGGATGTACGCAGTGTACGTTACCCTGGACTAATTAGCTGGAAAACGTTACCGGGCGGCGGCACAACAGATTATGCGGTTGAAATATATCATAAAGCTTTAGCAGAAAAAAACTATACTTGTTTTTTAGCTGAAGGAACAAAATTGCCCATGATGTTCATGGACGACGCTATACGAGCAACCATTTCCATAATGGACGCTGATACAGAGTCTTTAAAAATTAGGTCATCCTACAATTTGGCAGCCATGAGCTTTGCTCCCGAAGAAATAGAAGCCAGTATAAAAACCCATATTCCAGATTTTGAGATGATTTACGAGCCAGATTTTAGACAAGCTATTGCCGATTCATGGCCTAGTAGTATTGACGATTCTAAAGCTGCCAAAGATTGGAACTGGCAACCTAAATTTGATTTAGAAAAAACGACCAAAGAGATGTTGGAAAATCTAAAAAACTAATCTTACATATTCTCAAAAATCTTTACCCCTAATTTTATCAAAAGATAAACTACACCTATTAAAAGAATTAGGTGAAAAACAATCGCCTTTTCTAGATATTCTTTTTTATTTTCATTTTCAACTTTCATAATCAAGTATTCTTACCAAGTAATGGATAACTTTTAAACGACAAAGTTGCTTTAAAATTGAGCTATTAGGACAAGATTAACATCAGTGTAAGTCTTTACTTATTAAAGTATTTAAGAATATTGATTGATCTTAATTGGAAAGAAATCAATTGTTTTTTATATCTGACTTACCCCCCGTTTTTTTTAGCAATCTAATGGAAAGAATCTCTATTTTCTTATCAATAGGTTTTAGCATGTCATACATATTAAGTGCAACTACACTTGCGCCATGTATGGCCTCCACTTCAACACCTGTTTTATAAAAGGTTTTTACGGTAACTTCTATAGTAATCTCCAACCCATCTATTTTGTAATCTATTGCGGCATATTCAATGGGTAATGGATGACAATCTGGAAGCAATTCAGGAGTTTTCTTAATACCTAAAAACCCAGCCGCCTTACTCATGGCAAACACATCACCTTTTGGCACCGTTCTATTTTGAATTGCATCAATTGTATCTTGGACACCAACTTTTACAATTGCCTGAGCTATTGCAGTACGATGCGTGTTCTTTTTTTGGGTAATATCGACCATGTGCTAAGTATTTACTTTCCATTGGTAGGAATCATCTTCAAAAAGTTCCTTACCAAAAACAGGAACCTCTTTTTTTATTTCTTCAACTACATGATGTAAAGCGTCAAAGACTTCTTTTCTATGGGGAGAAGAAACAAATACAAAAAGACAAATCTCACCTACTTCAACTTTGCCCAAACTATGATAAATGTGCATGCAAGTAAGTTCGAACTTTTTAAAAGTTGCTTCTCTAATTTCATGAAATTTTAGGTTTGCCATTTCCTCATAAGCAGTATATTCTATAGCTCCTACTTTTTTACCATCAATTACATCTGCACGCACTTGACCCAGAAAAATATCATGAGCCCCAATAGTGGTTTTGGATTGATGCTTGGCAATGGAATTTGCTATAAATTCAGGAGTGACAGCTCCTTGTATAAATACATCTTTGATTTTCTTTTCCATCTAAATAATCTAGATCTTTAAAGGTAATGAAGAATTAAATATTACCTATCCTTTGTCCTGTAAACAAATTTGTGCCCGCTCCAATCCGCATCGATTGCTGCAACTTTTGTATCTACTAGACCAGACTTAAGACCATAATCCATAACTTTAAACTTATCTATTTCTGTAGGGATTTTAGAACTCTTTTTTGGCCAACTTACCCACAATATTCCTGTTTTCTTTAGATTACTTTTTGCGTTGGTAAAGTTAGCTTCCAGTTCTTTCGCTGTTGTACAGAATATATGGGCAAAGTCGATAGGGATTTTTTCATCTTCATTTACTATTTGAACATCTTTGGGAAATGAAAAAAAGAAGTCGATATATCTTTTTGGCGCATTTAATACCTGAATCACATACCTCTCTTTAATACCCAATTTTTTTTCCAGTGGTGTTCCAGAATATCCATGATTATCCATAGCCTATATAACTTCAAAAATTTACTCTGCAAGACAATCAACTAATTGTTATTTCTTAAGATTTCCTTCAAAATCAATTTCCAGTTGAAACGTATCTAATATCTTATCTGTCAATATACTGACTGTCCTTCTATTTAAGCTTAATTTTTTACCATATGGTTGTTCAATATACCATGATTTCCAATTTTTTTGTATTGATGTAATCGGATAATCAGGATTAATTAATTGTACAACCGAAGTGATAAATGATAAAGTGATTCCCGCTCCAGATGCATGAACATTTTTAATTTCAGGATGATATGGCTGTAAGCCTTTTTTCCATTCGTATTCTGAAACAATACGTTTAGGGTAAAACCAAGTTTGATTAGCCCACTTGTAAGGCACACCAAAACCCTTGAAAATACCTGTTGCTCCTACCCTTTGAATAGATGCAAATGCATTATCTTCCTTTTTCACATCTATAAAAGGCATCAAATACGCGTTATTTTTCAAAAGTGCATTTTGAACTTGGCGAATTGAAACTTTTGAAGTTGGCTTATTTTCTTTCACAGAAGTCGCCGCAATTGCACCAGCCGCTTGCCCTATGCCTAAAACAACAGGTTGTAGCCTTGTAGCCCCATTCACAATATTGGAAACACTTATATTCTTTTCCGCAACGAGGAAATTCTCTACCTTCTTGGGAATTAAACTTCCAAGGGGCACATTATAACTTGGTACTTTTATATTAATGAATTCGATTTTGGGTGCATTGGGATTTTTATCGTGATGATGGTCTATTGGGTAGTCCCCAACAGCAATTCCAGTTTTGTAAAGATTGAATTTATATGGGTGTTCTAGATGGTCTACCGTTAAGAAAGTCTTTCCCTTAACTCTTCGCGCTTCTCGGTCATACGGAATCATTGGAAAGTTGTCTTTAGTCGGGAATTCCTCTGCCACTCTTAAATTTTTAAATCCCAGTTCATTTTGAATATAGTAGACAAAACCTTGGGTAAATACCTTGGCTTCCTTTAATTTCTCCTCTCGCTCTTTGGATGACAGTTTGGACCAATCCAGATAAAAATCATTACCACAATTAGGCCAATTCATCATGTACTTATTATTGGGCAGTTTACCATAATTGAGCATTTGTTCACAATTGGAAACTCCACCAAACATTTCTCCATCTTCACGCTTACATGCACATTCATAGTTTTTAGGGTCATAATTTTCTGGTTTTTTAACCATTCCCTTTTTTCCTTTTTTAGTGTCCACATCTTCAAGAATCAGTACATAGGTTAAATCTTGAACAATAGTATTAGCAAGTTTGGGAGCTTCTTTTTCACCAGTATCTGCTTTTGCATCCATTCCTAATCTAAAGTCGGCCCCAACTAGAGGTAAAAGTTCTCCAATTTCTGTGGCATCGATAAGAATCTTAGCCTTTATAGTGTGCGTTCTTCCTTTTTGCCTGTAAGTAACTTGCCATCCTTCTCCTTCTTTTTCAACATCAGTATAAAAAGCATTGAAAGCAATATCTAGATTAGGAATGTCTGCCATTTCTTGAAAGATTTTATTCCCAACGGAAGGTTCAAAAAGCGTATGGCTGACCCACCCTGTAGCTAACGCTTTAGCACCTCCATAATGGTCACGCAATTTTTGCCGGAACTCTCCCCAAATTCCAGATGGCATTTCGTGGTTCCCATCGATAGCAGAAACACCTGCAGAAGTTAGCATGCCACCCAACCAAGGGGTAGCTTCTATAATCTGGACTTTTACCCCCATTCTTGCAGCTTGGATACCTGCCGAAGTTCCGCCTGTCCCACCTCCAACAATAAGAATATCAACTTCTTTTTGACCTTGCAAAACCAGAGTCAGAAAAAAGCAAAACAGAACTGTATATAGTTTGTTCATTTTTATAATTATTCCAATGTTTTCCACACTTCTAATAAAGCTCTTGGGACATGAAAACAGCCCTTCCATTTACCGCCCTTTAGATTTAAATGTACTTGACCTTGTCGGTTGAGATATCCATACCATTCACCTCCATTTTCTTTGTCTCTAAAATGATTCCATGTATAATCGTGAACTTTATTAAACCATTTGGCCGCTTTAGGGTTTTGATTGTAGGCGTAAATTTTAGCCAAGGCCACCAAAGTTTCCAAATGTACCCACCACAACTTTTGGTCATGTTCTAATTGTTGAGGTGGATGCCCTTTACTATCCATAAAATAAAAAATCCCTCCATATTTTTTGTCCCATCCATGTTCCAATTGTTGAAACATGATTTTTTCGGCCTTTTGGATAAGATTAGTATCATTCTTTCGAATGCCCAAATTCATGACAAACCACATGGCTTCAATTGCATGACCGGGATTCAACAATCGTCCTTCAAAACTGTCTACAAAGTCTCCAGTAGTAGAAACATTTTCGAAAACCAGCCCACTTTCCTCATCATAAAAAGTGTTCATGACCAAATCGATAACATTATCTGTGACTTCAGAGACTTTTTCCGAACCTAAAAGAGGTTCCAGTTCTAAAGACAGGTTACAAAGAATCATTGGTAGTGCAAAGTTCTTCAGCTCACGGGTGTTTGGATAAATTTTATTGTATTTCCCTTTTGGGTTATGTTGACGTCGAAGGATATTTTTAAATGTTGATTTTGCAATTTCAGCGTATCTTTCTTCAGGTTCAACTTCATATAATTTTCCAAAAGCCATTGAAGCAAAACAGTCTGAAAAGATGTTATAGGGCTGTACCAAAGGTTGACCTTTTCGGTTTAATGAAAAATACCAATCACCTTTAGAATCCTTCCCATACTTTTCTAGAAAATTTGCACCAAAAATAGCGGTAGTTTTCCAGCCATCATTTTTTTGTACCGTTTGGTATAGCTCTGAAAACATCCATATTTGCCTAGCCTGCAACCAAATAAACTTATCGGTATCATAAATTTTACCCTTTTCTGTCAGACAGGTAAAAAAACCGCCAAATTCTTTATCCAACGAATGTTTTTCCCAGAAAGGAATAACTTCATTATGGAGTTCTTTCTTATATAATTCGGCGTAGTGGTTCATTTTTTAAAATACTCCATATAACGATTATACAAATGGCCAGCTTGGGGATAGGCTGATTGTGGGCTCATAAAATGTGAAAACTCAAAAGTAATTGCTTTTTTGCATCCTGCTCGTTTAGCAGCTTCCAATTTCAACAATAACTTTTCCCATTTAATTGGTAAAAATTTAATGGGCATGTCTCTGTCAAAAGATTCGGAATTAGTCCAAGATACAAGTCCATATTTATCAGCCAAGGACTTATTTAAATGAAGGTAATCTTCCAGTTCATCATATGCGACATGACCGTCTTGAAAGGCAACAATGTCTACGCTGTCCTTGATGCCATTGAAAATCCCATCCCACTCTTTTTCGTGTTCTTGTATAGATATAGTTGAATCTTTTGTGGTTTTATTGGAGGATGCCATCACCGCTTTCTTTCCATCTATCCAAGGAGAAATCAAAACAGGTAGGCTACAACTTACCACCTTACAATGTTTACCAAGTTTAGCGATTGATTCAACCGCACCTTTAGTCTTTCTGCTCAACTCCAAACTTAGGTACCAACCGCCAAAACTCTTGTAATGTCCATAGGTACTATATACTTCTTCGATTACTGGAAGATTTATATCAATTTCAAGGCGCATATCTCCAGTTTCCCAATATTTGCCACTGTCATAGGTGCCAAAATAGAAAGTCATCCCATACTTTTCGGACAATTCTAAATATAGCTCAACCAAATCGATGGGTGGTTTAAACTTTTGGTGCTTTTCAATCAGGTATTTAGAGGGATAGGTCAAAAACTTTTGATAGCCACAACGAATCATGATGACAGTATCGATGCCCATCTTTTTCATATGGGCAAAATCAGCATCCCATTCTTTAGCTCCCCAATTTTGATGGGGAATGTCATGGCTTATTTCATCTAAAAATGTCCCCGTAATTTGCATTTAGTTTTCTAAGTTTTTCAGGTTGTCCCACCAATACTTTTTGAGCAATACACTAGTCAAGATAAGAACTCCACTCCAGATTACCATTTGTGTATTCTGTCTAAGCATAAAATACATAGGAATTACCACCTGTGCCATCTGCCAAATAATACCGATAATGATATTGAAAGTATCACGTTTAAAATCCATATTGGGAACAAAACTGGAATCTTCATCCATAACCTCCTTTTTTATAGGACCCCAAAAACCCCATGGCTTGGTCTGTTTGTAAAATTGTTTTACTTGTTCGCGGTTAGGTAGTGGTTCCAGAAAAGTGCCGATAATACATCCAATGAAAGCAAAGACAAAAATTAAAGGGAATACAAAAATATCTACATAATCGGGGAAGAAGATAAACTTTACGGTAGAAGCAATTAATCCGAAAAGCATTCCCCAGAAATATCCGTTCCCCGAAAAACGCCACCAAATCCATTTTAAAACGTTAGCGGCAACATAGCCTCCATAAAGGGAAGAGCTTAACCAAAGAATCAAAGTATTTAATGAACCTGCATTGAAACCGAAAAAAATACCTACTATGACCAACGCCAAGGAAGAGATGATGCTTAGCTTTACCAGCTTCTTGTCAGGAGCTCCAGGATTGATATATTTTTTATAGATGTCATTTACGATGTAGGCAGGAGCGGAATTTACAAACGCAGCAAAGGTACCCATGAAAGCGGCCAGAAATCCGGCCAACATTAGACCTTTTAATCCCACGGGGAGAAACTTGTTTATAGCCATTGGCAGCACTTGTTCAAAATCGATATTATCTCCCATAGCCATTAATTCAGGACCCAAATATACCAAGGCCAATACAGCAAACCCGATAATCATAAAGTACCTAGGAACATAGAGTACGCATATGGTCAAAAAACTCATTTTAGCAGCTTCGGCAGGGGTTTTGGTTGCTAGAACCCGCTGCATGTCATAGCTTGGTACCGGACCTGCAATAGAAGCAAAAATACCCTTCAAAACCATTAACATAAATAGAATACCGAAAAGGTCAAAGCCGTCTGAAGCAATCTTTTTGTTTACTTGGGGAAAGGCCGAATTGCTCCAATCTAGGTTTAAATTCCAGCCGAAAGCCAATTTATCCCAAGTTTCAGGAACTACTGCTGCAATTTGCTCTGCAGTAACCATATTGTGCGCTACGATTCCTACGCCAATACAAGCGATGGTCATGATAACAAATTGCATGACTTCAGTAGCGACAACACTGTGCATTCCGCCTTTAACGGTATAAAGAGAGGTTAATCCACAAACAATAAGGGCATAGCTTCTTGCCGATGTGACTTTATATCCTAAAAACTCAAAAGCCATATCCCAAGGTAGAATTGAAGTACAGTATTTTCCAATACCTTCAAAGAAATAGGCAATAAATCCAAGAACGCTGATTACGGCAAATATGACAATGATGATATGGGATAGTTTTGCTCCTTTTCCATCACCAAAACGAAAGGTTATCCATTCGGCACCAGTCATTACATTGGAACGACGCATCCAGATGGCGAGATAGACAAAAACAAAAACTTGATTCCATACAGGCCAAAGCCATGGAAGCCAGGCACTTTTTAACCCGTAGACGAAAAGAATACCAACGCTCCACATTGTCCCGGAAATATCGAACATACCTGAGGCATTGCTCAAACCCAAGTAATACCAGGGTAATTCATTTCCTCCCAAAAAGTAGGACTCTAGATTTTTAGACGACTTTTTGGAAAGGTAAAAACCAAGGGCTAGCACACCAACAACGTAAGCGATAACAATAGAAATGTCTATATAAGAAAGAGTCACTTGGTTTTAGTTGGATTCCAGTTACCAAGATACCCAAGAAATGAATAATTTGTTTCAGGATTTCAAATTAGTTTTCTTGGATTTATAGGTGTCTATGAAAAAACTTTATTTTTGCCATCCTTACTGGTGTTTTGGCCCCGTAGTTCAATGGATAGAATAGAAGTTTCCTAAACTTTAGATGCAAGTTCGATTCTTGCCGGGGCCGCTTTTTAACATTTAAAGGCATCCTATAAATGCTTAAATATATTGATTTTCAATGTTTTACGTTTTTTTGACTTTAAATGATATTATTTAAAACCATTCATTTGAGTTCACAAATCGTCAACATTTTTAACCAAATGTTTTCTTTTCTTAAAGATATTGGTTTTAAAGCTGTTAAACAATAGCTTTACTGGTGATTTGACTTTCGTCTAAACTAAGTTTAACTTAAAGATGAACGTCATGCGAACTTCTTCAACGTTTTCTATCCTATTCTGGATATATGCAAAAAGAATTAGGAATAATCAAGCACCTCTATATGCCAGAATAACGGTAGATAGAAAAAAACTCAATATTAGCCTCAAAAGAAGGGTTGATACTAGATATTGGAACCCAAAAATTCAAAGGATTAGAGGAACTAGCGAAGAAGCCAGAACCATCAATCAATATCTTGATGAAGTACATTCTAAATTATTTCAATGCTACCAAGAGCTAAGGGCTGACCATAAACGAATAACACCCCAAGCTATAAAATCGAAGTTTGTGGGTGATGAAAAGATTGACCATTATACTTTGAGAAATATTATTGAGTACCATAACGCCAATATGTTCAGCAAACTTCATTACAATACCTCTAGGTTATACCTTACAAGCCAAAGGTATATTCTACTTTTCCTAAAAAAGAAACACAAAGTAGAAGACATAGAACTTGCTGACCTTGACTATAAATTCATTCTTGATTTTGAAACCTTTCTACGAAACCATAAGCCAAGAAACTATCGAAAGAAAATTGGAAACAATGCAGTGATGAAGCACATTCAAAGATTACGCCGAATGATTACTCTTGCCTATCAATTAGAATGGATTGATAGAGACCCATTCCACAAATTCAAACAAAAGCTACTACCTACACAAAGAGGTTATCTTACCTCTGAAGAGTTGAACGATATAGAGAAATTGAATATAGAATCTATGCGCTTGCAAACAGTTAGAGACTTATTTATATTCAGTTGTTATACAGGCATCAGCTATATTGACTTAGTGCTATTGAATAACCAAAGTTTAGTTCTAGGTATGGACAAAACCACTTGGATAGTTACGCAAAGGCAGAAAACTAGAAATTCTGTCAAGATACCCTTGCTTGCCAAAGCATTGGTATTAATTGAACGGTACAAATGCGATAAACGCTCAAAGATGAATGGCACATTGTTCCCAATGATATCCAATCAAAAAATGAATTTATATTTAAAAGAAATAGCTGTGCTAGCAAAAATTGAAAAAAACTTAACTTTTCATATGGCTAGACATACTTTTGCGACCACAGTTACATTAACAAATGGTGTCCCAATTGAAACTATTTCAAAAATGCTTGGTCATTCCAAATTAACCACTACACAGATATATGCAAAAGTTCTTGAAAGAAAAGTATGTGATGATATGCAAGTACTAAGGCAAAAACTAGAAAATAATGTCAAAACAGGAGCTTAACTCTAACCGAGAAAAGTTCTTTTTTAAGACCAACTATCTTGTTTTTTCTAATATCATAAAAATAATTTTGGGGAAACATGAAGAATTATCTGGAACATTAATCTGCTTATTCCAATTGTAAGATTATAAACTCTGATCTTCTGTTTACATTGTGTCTTTCGTTACTACATTCTGAATTGTTATCACACTCATTGACGAGTTGTTTTTCACCATAGCCAATAGCGCTTTCTATTCTGTGCGCTACTATACCATTTAAAATAATGTAGTCTCTTGTGGCCTTTGCTCTTCTATCCGATAGACTTTCGTTATAAGCATCATTACCTCTTGAATCCGTATGTGATTCAATTTTTATTATCATATTAGGATATTCTTTCATCAAGAAAACAATTTTGTTCAATTCAATTGATGCATCATATCTTATATTGTGCTTATCAAAGTCAAAATAAATCATTCCGATTTTAATTTTTAATACGCTACCTTCTCGGACAATAAGTGGGTTTAATTTGTTAAGGTTTAAAGTAACTTCATTGGAATAATTTGACTCTGTTGTAGTTGCAAATTGTCTGTCGGAACTTTCAAAACCTTCTTTGCTTGCCTTAATTAAAAAAGTTTGTGCACAAGGAAGCTCAATATTAAAATGATATTCACCAAAACTGTCGCTCATAGTTTCAGCTAGTAAATCCCCAGAGCTATCTTCTATAGTTACTATAGAATTAGCTAAAGGTCGCTTACTCTCTTGATTTATTATATTGCCCATGACAGATTGCTTACAAGGTACTTCTATGCGTTGAAATGAATAAATATCATCATCTCCTTTTCCTCCTTCACGGTTCGAAGAAAAATATCCTTGCTGAGTTTCTTCGTTAACTATATAAGCAAAATCATCAAGTTTACCGTTCAGTGGCTTACCTAAGTTCCTTGGTCTAGAGAAAGTCTCATTTTGGTCACTCTCAAAAACATCCAAACCTCCAAGGCCTAAATGACCATCTGACGAAAAGTAAAGTTTACCTTCAGTCGCATATGGAAACATTTCCCTTCCATTTGTATTTATAGTAGGTCCCAAATTCTTAGGATTGCTATAAGAATCTTCATCCAAAATGTCGACTACAAAAATATCTGTAGCACCTATAGAACCGGGCATATCAGATACAAAGTATAGTTTCTTACCATCTGGGCTTAAAGCGGGCTGCCCTGCGGAGTAGTTTTCATCATTAAATGGTAACTCAATTGGAGTATTCCATGTACTATCAACCAATTTCGATTTATACAATTTTAAATGGTTGGTGCCCTCATTGTCCCTTTTAAGCTCTTTGTCTGTGTAATTGTTACGTGTAAAATACATGGTATTACCATCCGGAGTAAAAGCTACAATAGCCTCGTGATATTTACTATTTATGGTTTTTGAGAATGCTGTTACATTTTTTAAATCCAAACCACTACTTATGGTATCCGCACTAAATAAATTTAAATAGGGCTGTTCATTCCATTTATAAATTCGCGTATGAAGATTCATAGTATCCCGACTCGACGCAAAAATAACTTGGTTCTTGTAATAGGCTGTGCCAAAGTCCGCTAGTTTCGTATTTATTGATAAGTTGGATACATAGAACTGTGGCTCCATATTTAGCAGCTTTTCCAATTCGTCTTTGTTACTAGCCAAAGTACTAATATCATATTCTGCTTCTTTTAAAACCTTCTCATATCTTTCCGTTAATAATTTTGCCATGCCGTAATTTCCAACCCCTTTCAAGGCATGTATATATCTGAAAATATAGGTTGGTTCCAAAACTTGCTCATAGTTACCGAATAGTTGTCCGTACCATTTAACCGCATTTTTCATATCGGTATTAAAGTAGTAGGCATCCCCAACTTTTTGAAGGGCCTCTTGAGAATCATCGCCTCTTTGTACTTGAGCTTGAAATTGCTTTGCTGCTCTAACATACCAAAGAGAATTAAAACTTTTTTCTGCTGAGGTATTTGTGTTTTGGGCGAACATAATGTTTGCAACACAAACAACACTGTAAAAGAATATTTTTTTCATGCTTTTATTTTAATAGAATCTTGGGGATTTTACTCTTTTATCTAATGATTTAAGTTCAAATCTTAAAAAGATTTCGTGGGTGCCGTTATTGTAATTTTGTAACTCAGTTGTGGTAAAGTCATAGGCATAGCCCACATGAAATTTTGGAGAAATATCAATACCCAATAACCCTGAAAAGGAATCATCCCATCTATAAGCTGCTCCAAGAGTTAAGGTTTCTTTTATTAAAAAATTAGCGGACAAATCAGCAATTATTGGCGCACCAGGAACCCACTTTACAAAAACAGCTGGTTTAAATAATACATCTTGATTAAGTTGAAAAACTCGTCCTCCGGTTATAAAATAATGTAATCTCTCGGTTGCTATTTTTTGAACCGAGCCATCGTAATGCTCTTCTGAGAAAAAGTTTGGAATCGCTACACCAAAATAACCTTTATTGGTATGATAGTAAATTCCTGCTCCAATGGTCGGAAAGAATTTATTTTCAATATTATTTTGAAAGGCAACATCGGTTTGGTCGTCAAATAACCCTCTGGAAAAATCTACGTTAAATAATCGCCCTCCACCTTTTAATCCAAAGGACAACCTTTTATCATCGCGGTTTAAACGAATAGTATATGCAAAATTGGCATCAAAAAACGTTTCATTAGCTGGGCCAAGTTCATCATTAGTTAAAATCACCCCTAAACCAACGTTGTTTCCAACAGGGCCGTCAATGGCTAACACTTGACTTGTTGGGGCACCATTTAATCCAACCCATTGCGTTCTATACATACCTAGAATGGATAAATGACCTCTTGATCCGGCATATGCTGGATTAACACTAAGCGTGTTATACATGTATTGGGTAAACTGAGGGTCTTGTTGTCCAAACAGGGAAGAACCAAAACCGGTACATATTATTAGTAAAATATATTTTAAATAACTTTTCATTATAGAAGCTTTTATTGAAATTTTATTATCGGTTTATCTATTAATATATAGCCAGTCTGAAACAGGTTCTGAGCCATCTCCTAACTCAAGTATGTAATAATAAGTACCAACAGGCAGAAGTTCTTGTTCACTTATAGTGGCTCTTCCGTTAGAAAGACCATCCCAAGTATTATCATAATTCTTCTGCTCAAAAACAATGTTCCCCCATCTATTATAGACACGTAGCACATTATTAGGATATCTTGAAATACAATCAATTTGAAATAAATCGTTTACGCCGTCATCATTGGGTGAAAACTCATTGTAAATAGTCAAACAGGTAGGATCAATTGTGGCTTGATCTGAATCATTGGATTCATTTAAATCTATTTGATCCACAAATGCTAGGTTAGCTGTGTTGATATAGTCATCTTCTTCTAAAACTTCTACGTTAATGATTAAAGTGGCCGTTTCGGAACTTGCTAATACTGGAATTTCCCAGAATCCATCCACCTGGTCGAATGCGCCCATAGAAGCCTGTGAACTTTGGTAAGCATAACCGTTTGGTAATAACTCTTCAATACCAACGTTCGTGGCATCAGAAATTCCTAAGTTACTAATGGTAATAGTAAATTGAATTTCATCACCAATCTTAGGTCTTTCATTGCTTACTATTTTGTCTACCGAAATATCAACTGATTGCGGAACTACAGTTACACTTGCTTCATCATCATCGGCCAAACCGTCAGCCAAGTCATCAATAGATGAATCTTCATTGATATTACTATCAGGGTCAGCTTGATTACTGGCTGTTATTTCAGCAATATTGGTATACTCTCCATCCGTACCTGTCGGTGCATTTACTTGTAAAAGCACTATTAAGGTTTCAGTAGTACCATTTGGTATTACCCCATTGGTATTCCAAACTCCTGTATTAGGGTCGTATACCCCGGCAGTACTTAAATGGGACTGATAAGTGTATCCACTTGGTACAACATCTGTAACCACAACACCCGTAGCATCACTATCACCACTATTGGTAAGGTTAATAGTAAACTCTATAATGTCACCGACATTTGGGTTTAATTCATCCACCTCTTTAGTTAGGCTCAAATCAGCTAGACCTGTTGGAACAGGGGTAACGGTGTCTTGATCATCTTCAGAGTTAAGATTATTATCTGGTGACGAATCGGGGTCAAAAGTATCAAGTGCAATTAATTCTGCAGTGTTGGAGTAATCACCGTTTGTTAAAACGGTAGCAACAATATCTAAGGTTTCAGAAGCTCCATTTAATAAGCCTGTAATATTCCAAGAACCGATGACTTCATCATAAGTTCCTGAGGATGGTACCGCATTTACAAATTCATAACCAGATGCTAGAATGTCTTCTACAACAAGGCCTGTGGCATCGCTTGGACCATCATTGGTTACAGTAATAGTAAATGTTATTTGAGAACCAACTGAAGGATTTGCATTATCGACTGTTTTTAATACAGAGATATCGGTTATAACTCTTGGTAAAGTCACTTGTTCGTCTTGATCATCTTCATTGATATCATTGTTGTTAGGTGTGGAATTTGGGTCTAATTCGTTAACTGCAATAACTTCTGCAACATTTGCATAACTTCCTGTAGTATTTATACCAACTACAATATTAAGTTCAATTGTGGCATCAGCAGCGAGGCTAGTAACATTCCAAATTCCTGTTCCCGGATTATAAAGACCCCCGCTATCATCAGAAATATAAGTATAACCCGAGGGTAACGTCTCATTAACCTGAATGCCTGTTGCGGCACTAGGCCCAGCATTATTCAGAGTCAATGTGAAGGTTATAGTGTCTGAAACATCAGGAAATTCATTATCCACTGTTTTGACCAGTGAGAGGTCAGCTAGTGGTGTCGGAGTGGTGTCCGCATTATCTTGATCATCTTCCGAAGCAATATCATTCGCTGGTGTGGAATCAATATCATTATTATTAGAACCTGTAATTTCCGCACTATTGCTATAATTTCCAGAAGGATTAACAACTACTACAATATTCAAGGTTTCCGTCGTTCCATTTGGAATTACACCATTCAAAGACCATAAACCTGAAGCTTCATTATAGACCCCAGCTGTGCTATTGTTAGATACATAAGTATAACCGTCTGGAAGTAAATCAACCACTTCAACGCCACTAGCGTCACTTGGACCGTTATTGATTAAACTCAAGGTAAATATGACTTCATTACCCACAAATGGAGATGCGTCATTAACGGTCTTGGTCAATTCGAGATCTGAAACTAGAACCGGAGTTGGCTCGATAGTTTCTTGATCATCTTCGGTGTCATCATTATTTGAAGGTTCTGAATCTATATCAAATTCATTCAAGTCTGTTAGTTCCGCGGTATTAGTATACGTGCCATTTGCCAAAACATTAGCAGTAATGATAATTGTTTCAGTGATACCGTTGTCCAAATCTCCAATAGTCCATGAACCATTTAGATCTTCGTAAATTCCGTTTGTAGGTGTAGCACTTACAAATTCATAGCCAGATTCCAATAAGTCTGTCACAACGATATTTGTAGCATCACTTGGTCCATCATTGGTTACAGTTACAGTAAATTCAACCTCTCCTCCAATGTTGGGGGTCATATCATTAGCAACTTTGGTTACTGAAATGTCAACCAATGGTCTTGGTGAAACAACAACCTCGTCTTGGTCGTCTTCACTAAGAATATCATTATTTGGTGTTGAGTCAATATCTAATTCTGTATGTGAGATGACCTCTGCAATATTTGTGTAGACTCCGATGGTATTTACTGTAGCCACGATATTTAATACTGTTGTATTTCCAATACCTAGATTTCCAATATTCCAATTTCCTGTTGTATCATCGTAAGCCCCTACCGAATCATCTGATACATAAGTGAAGCCGGAAGGTAACTGATCTAAGACTTGAAGGTTAGTAGCTTCGCTTGGTCCTTCATTAGTAACCGTTATAGTGAAGGTAATGTCCGTATTAACATCAGGTGTATCATTGCTAACAGTTTTGTCCAGAGAAATGTCAATAGTGCTTATTGGTGATACCGTAACATCATCTTGATCATCTTCTGTCAAAATATCATTGTTTGGTGTAGAATCTATATCAAAGACATCAGACGCAGTCACTTCTGCAACATTGGTATAATTTCCTGTGGGATTTACTAAAACATCTATTACTAGAGTTTCTGAACCTCCGCTAGAAATATCACCAACCAACCAAACCCCGGTACTTTCATTATAGATTCCGGAAGTTGAACTATATAGTATAAAATCGAAACCGGTAGGAAGTAAATCTTGCACTACTACGTCATTGGCATCTTGTGGACCATCATTGAAAACCGTAATTTCAAAACTAATTTCAGTTCCCACTTGCGGACTAGTATCGCCATCAACAACTATTTTGGTCAATGATAAATCTGCAACGTTCGGTGTAAGGTTTATAGCATCTTCATCATCGTCGTCACCTTGACCATTACCATCTTCATCAATAGCATTACCAGTAGTAGGGTCACTATCTGGGTCAAATTGGTCAGATGCGGTAATACTCGCCACATTTAAGTATTCATCGAATGCCCCTGTAGGTGCATTTACAGTTGCTTCATAAGTTACTGAAGTTGAACCACCATTAGCTAGTACTGTTAGACCCGTCCAGCTTGCGGTATTTACTGCTGACGAACCACCATTATTTACTGTAGTTAAAGTAAATCCTGAAGGTAAAATATCTTCTAAAGCAACATTTGTTGCAATGTTAGGTCCTAAGTTATTAATCGTTAATGTAAACATTACGGTATCTCCAACATTTGGACTTGGGGTACTTGCAGTTTTAGTGAGGCTTAAATCTGCCTGTTGTGGTATGATGGTAATATTATCTTCATCATCTTCACTTTGATCACCATCATCGTTGTTTGGAGCGCTATCTGTATCAAATTGGTCAGCAGCGGTAACTTCAACTCGGTTTTTATACTCATCAACTGCTCCAGTTGGAGCTAAAACTTGTGCATTAAATGTCAAGGATATGCTATTAGAACCCAATGGAATGTTTAATCCAGACCAAGAAACAACTCCGGCTCCAAACGAACCACCATTACTAATACTAGTTACATTGCTATAACCAGAAGGAAGAATATCTTCAACAGCAACCCCGGTGGCAGGTGCATTACCTAAGTTGCTGATTGCTATTGTGAAGGTAACAACGTCACCAACATTTGGATTACTTATACTAACAGATTTGTCAAGATCTAAATCAATAAGCTGTGGTGTTATTTCAAAAAAGTCTTCATCATCTTCATCTTGGTCACCATCATCATTGAAAGGCTCACTATCTGGGTCTGATTGGTCGCTTGCCGCAACCTCCGCAATATTTAAATATTCATCAATATCACCAGAAGGTTCGTTTACTGTAACTTCATAAGATAAGGTAGTGTTGCCAACTGGCAGTGAGGCAATATCCCAACTTAAGAAAATACCTGCAATGGAAGTACCGCCATTGTTGACGGTTCCTAAGGTGTAGCCTCTTGGTACTTCATCTTCAATAACTACATTAGTTGCAGTGTTTGGACCTGCATTGGTTATTGTAAGTTCAAAAACCAAGGTATCACCTATGTTAGGAGTCGCACTGGATCCAGCACTAATATCTTTTACTAAACTAAGGTCGGCGGATTGCAAAGAGAATGGGGAAATTGCCTCATCATCTTCACTTTGGTCTCCATCGTCATTGTTTGGTGTACTGTCGACATCAGGTAAATCAGAGGCCGTAATTTCACCGGTTGTATTGTAATTTCCAGACTCATTTACGGTTACGTCATATGTAAAGTTAGAAGTATCACCATTTGCAACATTAACATTGCTCCAAGTGATTGTCCCGCTACCTGGGTTGTAAACACCGCCACCACTAATGCTGCCTGGAACAATTGTAAACCCAGAAGGAACTACAACCACTATTTCAACTCCAGTAGCATCACCAGTTTCAATGGTATCGTCATTGGTCAACGCTACGGTATAGGTAACGGTATCGCCCGCATTACCCGAAGTTGGTACGCTTGAGATATCTAGTTCAAGATCTACTTGTTCAAGGGTAATACTTGAAGCGCTCTCATCATCTTCACTTTGGTCACCATCGTCGTTCCCAGGGGTACTGTCCGGGTCCAATTGATCGCTCGCCGTGATTTCAGCCGTGTTATTGTACTCTCCGCCCGATCCGGTGGGCATGTTCACTACAGCCTCAAACGAAACCGTGGTAGAACTCCCGCTGGTCACCGATAGGCCGCTCCAGCTTATCTCGTTTCCGGAAACAGACCCACCATTGTTCACCGTTCCTATGGTATAACCACTGGGAACAACATCTGAAACCGCAACCCCACTTGCGTTCGAAGTCCCTGCATTGGATATCTCTAAGGAAAAGGTGACCGTCTCACCAACACTTGCCGTGGTGGGACTCACAGTCTTCAACAAACTTAAATCAGACGATTGAAGGGTAAAAGTGGCGTTTGTCTCGTCATCTTCGCTCTGATCGCCATCATCGTTGTTTGGTAAACTATCGGGATCCAGTAAATCCGATGCCGTAATCTGGGCAATATTGGTGTAGTTTCCGCTCGCATTAACACTTACATCATACGTTAAATTTTGCGTAGCTCCATTGGTTACCGATAGGTTGTCCCATGTTATGGTCAGACTTCCTGGGTTATAGAAACCGCCATTACTTATGGTACCACCAACAATATCAAAACCGTTTGGAAGTGTATCTACGATGGAAACCCCGGTTGCATCTCCTGTCCCATTATTCTCTAAAGAAATGGTAAAGGTTAAAATATCCCCAACATTTCCGTTAGATGAGGATATGGATTTCGTTAGTTCTAAATCCGCAACCTCTAATACAATCGCAGATGCACTCTCATCATCTTCGCTTTGATCCCCATTATCGTTGTTTGGAGTACTATCTGGATCTATTTGATCACTTGCCGTTATTTCGGCTGTGTTGTTGTATTCCCCACTTGCTCCTGTTGGCATGTTCACCACTGCTTCAAAAGAAACTGAGGTAGAACCGCCACTTGTTACGGTAAGGCCCGTCCATGTTATTTCATTCCCAATCCGGGTTCCTCCATTGTTGATGGTGCCAATTGTATAGCCTCCAGGCACAAGGTCGGCAATTGAAACACCTGTAGCATTGCTAGTTCCAGCATTGGAAATAGCGAGTGTAAACGTTACGGTCTCCCCAACACTAGCTGTGGTGGGACTCACAGTTTTTAACAGACTTAAATCCGCTGACTGTAAGGTGAAGGAAGCAAGTGCTTCATCGTCCTCGCTCTGGTCCCCATCATCATTGTTGGGCGTACTGTCCAGGTCGGGCAAGTCCGAAGTCGTAATCTCTCCCGTGGTATCGTAATTGCCACTGGGGTTCACCGTAACATCGTACGTGAAGTCCGTTGTTGTCCCATTGGTAAGGGAAACACCGCTCCAAGTTATCGTCCCGCTCCCAGAGTTGTACACCCCTCCGTTGCTAATACTTCCCGGTACTATGGTAAAGCCCGATGGTACCACAACTACAACATCCACACCGGTGGCGTCCCCCGTTGCAACGGTATCGTCATTGGTCAAGGAAACCGTGTAGGTCACCGTGTCGCCAGCATTGCCAGATGTAGGGGCACTGCTTATGCCAAGTTCCAAATCCACTTGTTCCAAGGTAATCCCCGAAGCGCTCTCGTCATCCTCACTTTGATTCCCATCATCGTTCCCTGGCGTACTGTCCGGGTCCAATTGATCGCTCGCCGTAATCTCAGCCGTGTTCGTGTACTCTCCGGCGGCTCCCGTGGGCATGCTCACCGCAGCTTCAAACGAAACCGTGGTGGAACCCCCGCTGGTCACCGATAGGCCGCTCCAGCTTATCTCGTTTCCGGAAACAGACCCACCATTGTTCACCGTGCCTATGGTATAACCACTGGGAACAACATCCGAAACCGCAATCCCGCTCGCATTGGAAGTACCCGCATTGGAGACCTCCAAACTAAAGGTCACTGTTTCGCCTACACTTGCCGTGGTGGGACTCACCGTCTTCAATAAACTTAAATCCGAAGATTGAAGGGTAATCGCTGTTGTACTTTGATCATCTTCTGCAGGACTGGCATTGTTTACCGTAGAATCTGGATCGGGTTGATCACTTGCCGTTATCTCAGCGGTATTGTCATATACACCTGTCGTATTGACGGTAGCATCGAAAGAAAGGTCTAGGGTAGCTCCAAATACCACAGTCAGATTGGACCATACTATTGATAAATCCCCTGCATTAAAAACACCACCATTACTAACCGTTCCTGGAACTAGGGTATATCCGCTTGGAACAATATCTTCAACAGTAACTCCGGTAGCATCAGAATTGCCAAAAGCAGTACCATCATTGTTAAAAATAGAAATGGTAAAGGTAACCGTGTCACCGGCGTTTACGCTAGTAGGATTTACCGTCTTGGTCAACTCCAAATCAGCCATCCCTAAAATGGTTAGTGTCATGGTATCCGAAACATCGGCACAGATGCCATTAGATACGGTCCATTCAAATACATAGTCTCCCACATCAACACCAAAGACCTCTGTATCTGGGGCAGTGTCATCTACAAAACTTGCTGTAGTGGGTCCAGAAATCTGGGTCCAAAGCCCTGTGCCAACAGTCGTTGGAGTAGCTGCAAGGGCGATGGTAGAAAATTGTTGAATTGTTTGATCCGGCCCAGCATCCGCTATTATCGGCTGGGATAGAATCACAATTTCCATAGTATCTGTAAGTGTACATCCCCCATTGCTTGCAGTCCAGGTGAATTCGTACGTTCCAGCTTCCAAATCAGAAACTGGCGTATTGGGATTGTTTACATCCGTAATTGTGGCAGGAGTTCCAAATTGTGTTATCCCAGGCCCGGCTGTTTGGTTCCATGTTCCTGTTCCTGTAGTTAGTGCTACAGCTGCCAAGTTTGCTGAAGTGGCATCACAAAAATCTTGGTCTGGGCCTGCATCAGCATCTGAAGGTGGGACGTCGGTAAAGGTAATTTCAACCGTATCCACACTAGGTGCACATAAGGATGGGTTAACAAAGGTTGTTCCATTGGTAACCGTCCATGTAAGTTCGTAAGTACCCAAAATTGTGATATTGGATAAGGTTGTAGTGGGAGAATTTGGACTATCAATTACCGCGACACCTCCAGATGGATCGTTGGAAAATGTCCATGTACCAATTCCAGCAGTTGGGGGAACGGCATTCATTTGAGCATCCAATTGGCAAGCATCCGTCTGATCTGCACCAGCGTCTGCGGTGGAAGGTGCTTCAAAAACTTCAATGCGCACAACATCCGCAGTATCCGTACAATTGCCAGATTCAAAGTTCCATTCCAAAATATAAACTCCCGGTACTGATAGGTTTGATATTGTAGATGTTGGACTGTTGGGGGAATCAATGGTAGCTAAACTCCCTGAGGGTTCATTGGCAAAACGCCATTCCGCATTGGAAACATCAACTGGTGGTGAATTTCCGGCTAAAGTGGTCTGAAATGGAGCTCCAATATCTGCGGTACACAAAATCTGGTCTAGTCCCGCATTGGGATCAATAGAAGGCGCCGTACTAGAAACAACGGTCACCACTTTTGTATCCGTACCACACGCATAATCCGTTGTAAAAGTGAACTCGTATGTACTTCCAGCAACAATCTCGATTTCGGCTACATTACTATTTGCCGGATTTTGATTTATGGAAACACCTGTCGTCGGACCTGAGGTTTGTGCCCAAGTACCTGTAGCACCAAAGGTAGCTTCCACCAAAAAATTTGTTATCTCACAAAACTGCAATGTTTCATCATCTCCGGCAGGTGCAAATACTTCTACTTGTAAATCTGCAAATGAGGTTGGGCAATTGCTATCCCCTGCTATGGTCCATCTGAAATTGTAAATTCCCGATACTAAATTGGATACCACTGTGTTTGGATTGTTCACATTGGCAATTGTGGGCGTATTAGGGGCACCGGAAAGCAAGGTCCAAAACCCAGTTTCCACATTGGAATCGAATCCGTTTCCTGACAATACCGTATTATCCGCCAGACAAATAGTCTGATCAGCACCTACAGCAGCAATAGTAGGAGGGATACCAATGTTAAGGGTAATCTGATCGGAATCTGTGGAACAGGTTCCACTGTTGACCGTCCACTCAAATACATATTGACCAGAAAAAGTGAAAGTAAATTGTGCGGTCGGGCTTGTTTCATCATCAATGGTAACACCACCAGGACCAGAAACTTGGGTCCACAAGCCCGTTCCTGTTGAGCTTGTTGCCACCATCGTATACGTAGCTACGCACACACTATCATCTGGACCCGCATTGGCCGATGCCGAGGCATCTACGGTGATCTCTACATCATCGAATGTTGATTGACAACCGGCTTTTGAAATGGTCCAAGTAAGGGTATAACTTTGATCAACTGTAATTGTTGCCGTTGTATTGAACAACGTATTATCCGCAAAACTTATTCCTGTATTGGGTGTTGCGGTCCATTGTCCTGTTTCCCCAGCACCTGGGGCATTTCCATTCAGGTTCACTGTGCCCGTTCCAGCTGCTAAACATTGATCAGTGCCTGCATTTGCTGTGGTTGGACCTGGTGTTGCATTCGTGGTAATGGTTACAGTATCCGTACCCGGCGGTGGGCATGTATTGTCATTGGGGTTGGAAACCGTCCATCTTAAAACATAGGTTTCATTGGCATCATCCAAACCGGAAACCAAAGTATTTGGATCATTGGCGTCTGCAAAGACGATTGTAGCCCCAACCGGAGCGGTATCAACGGTCCATTCTCCAACTAAATTGGGCGCAGGAAGATCTTGGGCAGCTAACAACACTGGCGCTCCAAAACATACCAAAGGCTGATTTGGTCCTGCATCTGTGGTAATCGCTGCATCTGAGGATACGGTAACGCTTACTGTTGACTCCGCAGAAGGAGAACAGGCATTACCCCCGGATATGGCATACTGAAAGATGTATTCACCTGGAATAAGTCCTGAAACCGGGGTGGTCTGATCGAAGGGGTTTGTGATGGTTGCCGTATTTGGACCATTTATTTGCGACCACAATGAGTTCCCCGTACTTACCGCATTACCAGCCAAGGAGGTCGATGTCACATTACAAGCCAAGACCTGCCCAGTGCCTGCATTAGCACTTGTTGGATTCAAGGATATGGTCACATTGATGGCATCCGTACCTACCTCACAACCGGTCTGTACCGACCCACTTACCGCTCTCCGCAATAGTACAGTATAGGTACCCTCTACATCAAAATCAATGGCCAATGGAGTACTTCCAGTATTGTTAAAATCATTGGGATCCACTAAGGTAGAACCAGATGGGCCACTAACTATAGCAAAGGTATTCCCGCCATTGCCCGTTGTCGTAAAGGGAATGTCCACTTCGGACTGCCCACAAACTCCAGTGATATCAGTGCCACCGTTTGCGGTTATAGTGATTGGATTTACGGAATATCTTATGGTAACTGTTTCCGTATCAAAACAACCCGTTACCGAATTGCTTATCGTGTACTCAAAAGTATAGGTATTTGGCGAAACCAAACCTGATATTTGTGTTGTACTATTCGTATCATTGAGGATTGAGGCCGAAGGTCCACCGGTTTGTGTCCATTGAACGGTCTCTCCAGAGAATTGGGGTTGTGACCCTACTAAAGTTGTAGTTGTAATACTTGGGTCGCAAAAGCGAATATTGTTTTCCTGAACTGAAGCATTCGAAATGTCTTGGGTAGCTTCATCTACAGTTATAGTGACCGTATCTTGCCCGGAAACGCAAGGACCTGCAACCGTCCATCTTAATACGTAAGTTCCTTCAATGAGATTAGATACATTACTAGTATTGCTATTTGCATTTGAGAAGTTTGGTGTGCTTGGCCCGCTGACAAAAGACCAGGCACCTTGTTGTCCATTAATATTATTGCCGCCAAAACTTGCATTCAAATTTGTAGACTGCGTTACGGTATAACAATTATCCAAATTTTGATTTGCTCCCGCACTTACTGGCAGCTCCCCACCATAGTTAGTGATGGTGATGGTATCCGATGATTCACAAAATTGACCAGGAGCAAAGTCTGGCCCGGTAATAGTCCAACGAAGTGTTGTGGTACCTGCGCTACTTTCTGCTAAGTCTAAAGTTGTTGTTGCTGAAGTTGGAGAATTTATAGTAACTCCAGCATTGTTGGCGCCGTCTATACTCCAACTCCCTATTTCACCTGGATTAATCGGCGTATTTCCCGTTATGCTTATGGCTCCAGAGGTATCGGGACAAGAGGTCACATCATTTCCAGCATCCGCTATCGTTATAGGTTCCACGCTAATGTTAACATCCTGAAATTGTGTGCTTCCATCCGTACAGTTAGCCGAAAGCCGAAATGTGTAAACGTTCCCCCCAATTAAGCCCGTTATTGAGGAATTAGGGTCATTTGGGTCATCAATGATAACTGATGGACCAGCAACCTGAGACCATACCGGACCACTCTGAATCAAACCAGCGGAAGAACCTGATAAAGTAAACGTACCATCATTAACGCATATTGTCTCATTTATACCTGCATTGACCGAACAATTTTGGCCATAAGAGAACGCAGTGCCGAGCAATAAAAAAGATAGAAGACTAAAGAACCAGTTATTGAGTATAAATCTTTTCATTAAGATTTTATTTAAATATTTGTAAGAAAATTCAAACATATTATATTTTTTTTAACAATCCCCCCGGATGTTGTATTTCATCGATAAGTTGTTGTGAAACAATGAATAATCGATGAATGGTATTATTCAATTAGTTGATTTTCCAAATTTTTTGCTAAATGTTTAGCACGGGTAAATAATAAAAGTAATCGGGGGAACTAATAAGTACTTTTAGATCTACCCGTCCACAAAACACCAAAATGAAAACAACCAGTTTTACATTTTAATTATAAAGCTAGCTCTGCTTTTGTTAATTGTAAGATTCGTAGAGTGAATTAGGGAGAAAAATATCGATTAAAAGTATTTTTTTATCGATGAAATGTATTTTAACAAGTAAAAAGCTTAAAAAATTATGTTAAAATTGAATTACACCTTTTTGAGGGTTAAATAAAGGTATTAATTGCATTAATTAAATCTAATTTTGTAAATGGTTTGGTTAGGACAGTATTAATACCTGAGGAATAACATCTTTCGATATTTTTTTTATAGGCGTCCGCTGTTATGGCTATAATCGGAGTTTTGTTAGTCTTTTTATCAGGAAGATTTCGAATTAGGCTGGCGATTTCATAGCCATTAGTCTCTGGTAGATGAATATCAACAATTATTAAATCTAATGGTTCTTTAGTAATTATAGGACTTAAATCTTCTTTACCCGAAAACGCTTCAATTGAGTATTTTTTTTCTTCTAATAAGTACTTGAATAAGATTAATTGAGTTTGCTCGTCATCTTCAACTATCATGACACGCTTCTTTGCTTTATTTAATGCTGTACCTGTTGTTTTAGAAACACTTTTATTCAAATAAGTCGGGAGATTAATGTAGGATTTTCGAATACATGTTAGACTCAAATCGAAGTAAAATACAGAACCACCTTTTGAGTTTGATGTTACTCTTATATCACTTTTTAGAGCATTCAGTATTTTTTTAACTATTGGCAAACCTAATCCTAAACCTCTATGTTCTTTGGCATTATCTAGGCGATGAAAATATTCAAAAATATTTGGTATACTAGTCTTTTCAATGCCTCCAGCCGAATCGGAAACATGAAAGCTCAAATTAATATTTCTACCCCAGCGTTGATTCAGTATAACCTTTAAGACTATTTCCCCTCTATTTGTAAACTTAATGGCATTATCCAAAAGATTGGTTAATATTTGAAACAAGCATTTTTCGTCAGAGACTAATACCTCAGGTATATTTTTATTAATTTCCATTCTTAAAATAAGACCTTTTTGCTTTGCTTTTAAACCATATACTAGGCGGAGACTCTCAAGAAGATTAACGATGCTAAAAGCTTCTTTTTTTATAATTAATTGTCCTGTATTAATTTTTCCAACCTCTAAAATATCTTCTACCATAGAAGTCAATTTATTACTTGAGCTTTTTATAAAATTGACGTAGTCTTTTTGTTCTTGAGTTAAACCGGTATCAGAAAGAAGGGAAGTAAAAGAGATAATATGCATTAAAGGATTTCGTAATTCATGACTAAAATTCTGAATAAAATTCTCTTTGAATTGCTCTCTTTCTTCAAGAATGAAATTTTTTTCGCTAACTTTTTCTAAGCTGATATTTAATTCGTTCTTTTCTTGGGCAACTAATTGATAATTCTCATAATAAGTTGTCAAATCTTGAATAACAATAGAAAGAATTTTCCCTCTTCTATTAATTTCAATATCAGCAACAATTTCTTGGTCTTCAATACACAAATTGACACAAGTAAATATTAGTCCGTTGTCACTTATTGGTAAAAATTCTATGTTGTAAAAAAAAGGGTGTTTTTCACTAATCAAGCTATTTTTTTGAAAATTATAGATAGCTTGATTGCTGTTAATGATTTTTCCATTTAAATCTGTAATAATATGTTGAATTCTCGGCCCCATTCTATTTACGATTTTGGGAGAATACAATTTTTTACAAGATTTAAAAATGCAGTATTAACATGTTCACCTGTTTTTGCGCTTGTTAGAAAATCATAAGTAAGCTGATTTTTTTTATCAAGTTGGTTTAAGACTTCTTTTTCAATCAAATCTAATTTGTTGCCAATGATTTGTATGCTTGCTTTAGGGCATTTTTGTTTAATAATTTTTAAATCGTCTTGGATATTTTCATAACTCTTAGGCCGGGTTATATCAAAAACATATAGCACACCATCAGTACCCAATAGATAAGCATCTCTGACAGAATTTAAATCTTTGGTTCCTTCTATATCCCATATAATTAGTGAAAGTGGACCTAGTGTTTCGATAATGAGTTCTTTTTTTGAAATATGAACACCAATGGTTACTTTATAAGATTCTGAAAAAGAGCTATTTACAAATTGCCTAATTAAAGAGGTTTTACCAACTCCGAAATGTCCCAGAAGTACAATCTTTTTAGATTTCTGCATTACTGAAATAACTTGCTAATTTTTTATTAAGGTTCTTTGTTTCTATTATACTAGTTTTTGTAAACTCTTCATAAAAGTCAAAAATCATGTTTTGTAATTTGTCTTTCGAAGAAGGATGATAATTACCTGAAATTACAACTGCAATGTAATGAGTCATAAAACTTTGAATATGTATTTTAAATAACTCATATTCAATGAGCTCCAGGTGTTGTTGTTTTTTTAGGTATGCGTCTTCAACAAAAGATTTTATTGCTGTTAGCATTCCTGAAATCATTTCTTCATCAATGGTCTGTTTGTTTGAATAACTTCCAATCAAAATTCCGGACTCCTGCTCAATAAGCAAAACCTGTTCAATTTTAGTGGGGATTAAATGTTTTGTTGAAGCATTATTTTTAGTTCTAATGCTATTCTTAAATCTCTTTTTCCAGTTAAGACGATCATTAATTTTGGCTGAAAGAACTTTTATTTCTTGTGAGATATACTTTTTGATCATTTTCCCTAAAATGGGGTATAGGGCATCAACTACTTCATTACGTGAGTTTTTAATTTCTTTTTTGAGTGTTTCTGTGATTGTACTGCCTAATGTTTCGGGAATACTTCGAGTGTATTCGTTCAAACGCTCAGTAATTATGGGATCGACTTTTTTTGAAAGCTTCTTTTGTTCGTTTATTGTCTTTTCAATTTGATCAATTCTAGTTGAAATTTTTTCTGCAAACTCTCGTTCGTCCGTTAAAAGAATTTCTTTGAATAATGTAAGCTTATCTTTCTCATTCATATAAAAGGGCTTTTATTTTTGGCCCTTGGCTATTTTCTCTCCTAATGATATTAAGAGCTGCCCTAGAGAGTTCTTATCAATCTTGTTGTTGTCCAAATCTTTGAGTTTATCAGAAAAACTATCTTCAATATCTGTTAGTCTTATATTGATGTCTGTACTTAAATTATCGATAGCAGCATCTAATTCATTTTTAATTTCGTTAATTAGATTCTCAAGTTCTACTTTTTTACTTTGTATTTCGCTTTTTATTTTTTCAAATTCGGAATCATATTCTTGAATGTTCTCGCCAAAAATAATATCCTTTAGTTGTTCTATTTTTGAATTGGTGAGCTTACCATTTTCCTGTGCCTTATTCTTTGGGGAACTAATTTGAGTCATTTTTATTCTGAAATTTAATTGTAAGGTAATTAAAATATGTTTCCATGGTAATAAGTTTACAACCTTTATTAATTATTTGTTAATAAAAATTATTTCCGTAGTAATTTTAAATTTTTTTGAGCCGCAAAAAATGATTAAATAACTCAAATTCCATCAATCAAAAATCAAATAGGGCGCATATGCTCATGTTGGTTTCATAGTAGTTTTTTACAAAACACCATATATTCATTTTCAAAATCTCGTTGATTCTTTTCATTCAATGAACTTCTTCTAAAAGAGCTTCTTTTCTCTAGTTAAAACTTGGGCGCTTTTCATTCTCCACTAAGGATAGAGATAATTTGAAGTTGAGAGTTTATTCAAGATGTGTCATTGTCATGACAATCTTGCTTTTTCTCCCGGAGGTCGCAAAAGAAAATAAACACGGCAAAGCTTATCTCAAAATGGTCGTTAATACCCTTTTATCCGTATTAATAAATTGACTTTACATATTGGATATTTAAGTTGTAAGTAGTTCCATTAAAGCGAAAAGTAATTATAATGAAAGAAAAAATGGAACTTCAAATTAAAAGTAGGATGCGCCCTATTCTGATTTTACTCGACGTTTATCTCTCGGAACACTATAAAATCAGAACAGGATCCATGCTTAAAGTTTAAGGGTAAGATTTGGGATAGTTACATATTCTAATTAAGAATAATAGCATTTAAGTTCTTTCGATTACATTTGTATTGACGAAAGAAAAATCACCAAAAAAGTTCACAAATCGTCAACATTAAAAATCATAAAAAGCTGAAAGCCTTTTAAATAAAGGGGGCTGGGAAAAAGGTTCGATTCTTGCCGGGGCTACTATAGATAGGAAAATTCGATACAAATTTTACCTATTATTATACAGTTTAAGAACTATAAAGTGGAAGATTTACTTTTCGCCTTCTTGTCAGTAAAAATTTTATCCAGACTGTTTCTTGAAAGTGGCTTATCTATATAACCTTCAATTGCTGCGTGTTCTTTGGCAATTGCCCTGTCCTTTGAATTTACAAAAGCTGATAATATATATATTTCTGGTAGTTTCTTACCCTTAGAAAGACTTTGTAAGTTTTCTAGAAACTCCCAACCATTCATATCTCCCATTACCAAATCCAGAAAAATAATATCAGGAAGTTCTTTCCCCTCTACTATCAAATTCGATAACATTTCCAGACCTTCTTCCGCATTTGTGCAGGTAGAGATATTATAGTTTTCTCCATACTGCTCAATACAATAGCGAGTGGCGAATTGGGATACTAAATCATCATCAATAATACAGATGTTGCGTTGCATAAAATTTTAGTTCGACGATTTGGGGAACCATCAATTAACCTACAAAGCTAAGACGATGTTTAAACAAGTAACCAAATACTCGTTTTAAGGGTAGAAACTCTCTTTGTGTGGTAAAAATCATAAGCTAATGAGGTAACTTATTCTTTAAAAGACCGTAAACAAAGGTTCCTAAAACAGCTCCAAACAAAACAACTAAAATTGTCCAAAAACCAGCCCCGATTAAAGTATACATTGGTCCAGGACATGCACCGGCCAAACCCCATCCCAGACCAAAAATAGTGCCTCCTATAGCATATCTTAAAAAGGATTTTTTCTTAGGCTCAATTCTTATTTTTTCTCCAAAAAAAGACTCCATTTTTGACTTTTTGACCCATTGTGTGAACGATATACCTAAAAATAAAGCTGAGCCAATAATGCCATACATATGAAAACTATCAAATCGAAACATCTCATAAATACGAAACCATGAGGCTGCTTCTGATTTAAACATTACAATTCCAAAAAATATACCAATAACTAAATAGATAAAGCTTCGCATAACTTAAAAAATTAGTGGAAAAATAAAATGAACCATTAACAACCCCCCAGCAAAGAAGCCAATAACTGCTATCAAAGACGGTAATTGTAGGTTACTTAATCCAGATATGGCATGTCCTGAGGTACATCCGCCAGCGTATCTTGCACCAAAACCTACCAAAAATCCTCCCACTAATAATAATGCTAAGGATTTAACATTTGACAGAGCTTCAAGACCAAACAAAAGAGATGGCATATAGGCATCGCTCCCATCTTGAATCCCGAGTTGCTCTAGGGCTTCAATAGAATTTTGATTTATCAAAACTGATGTGTCTCCACTCAAAAAATTATGGGCCAAATAACCTCCTATTATTGCTCCTAAGGCAACAATTAAATTCCACTTTTGTGCTCTCCAATCAAAACGGAAAAAATCCGATAGCTTACCCGCCCCACCAATACTGCATAGAGTTCTAAGGTTGGAGGACATTCCAAAGCTTTTCCCAACTAGAATTAGAATTGCCATTATAAAGGCAATGAGTGGACCTGAAATGTACCATGGCCATGGTTGCATCATATTTTCCATTTCTAAAATTTAAAAAGAAGTGTTGATTTAATTATTCTGTGACCCAATCATTATAGCCTTCTGAATAGTCAAATATTTTTTCAAATCCTTGTTCTTTCAACAATTTAGCAGCTCTATTGCTCCTACCACCCATCTTACAATACAAATAAACAGGTTGGTTTTTATTTAGTTTTTGAATTTGTATTAAAAAAGTATCTCTATTAATAATGTTATAGTTCACCGCATTATCAATATGACCAGATTCATATTCTTCTAAAGTGCGCACATCGACTAATTGAACATTTTTACCAATAACATTGGATTTTATATCTTCTTTATCTACAATTTTTATCCTTTGCCCTTCTTTATTTTGGCAGGCAAAAAATAGCATACTAAAAAGAACCAGAGTCAGTTTAAATCTATTCATCAAAGACTATTTTAAGGTAGTTGGACATACAAAATCAGTAACTGGAATACCTGCTTTTTTTATAGAAGCCATTCCTCCAGCAATATCAATTAAATTATGAATTCCCCTACTTTTTAAAATAGAAGCCGCTATCATACTTCTGTAACCACCAGCACAATGCACATAAAAAGTTTCTTTTTCTGGAAATTCTGATAAATAATCATTTAGAAAATCCAGTGGCGTCAGTTTTGCATCTTCAACATGTTCCGCGCTAAACTCAGATTCTTTCCTTACATCAAAGACAGGAATATCACTTTCTAATCTAACTTTAAAGGTATCCGCAGAAATACTTTCTACAGCATCAACTTCTTTCCCTGCTTTCTTCCAAGATTCAATCCCGCCATCTAAATAACCCAAAGTGCCATCAAAACCTACTCGAGACAACCTTGTTATTGCTTCCTCTTCTGTTCCTTTATCTGTAACCAAAAGCAAAGGTTGTTTTACGTCTGATATCAATGCGCCTACCCATGGGGCAAAACCTCCTTTTAGACCAATAAAAATGGAACGCGGGATATGTGCTTTGGCAAAATCATCTTGGTGACGAACATCAAGGATTATTGCCCCAGTTTCATTTGCTGCAGTTTCAAAAGCGGCAGGTGAAAGTGCTGTTACACCTCTTTCAATAACTTTATGGATATCTTCATAACCCTCCTTATTCATCTTCACATTTAAAGGAAAATATTGTGGTGGTGGTAAAAGTCCATCTGTAACTTCTTTTACGAACTCTTCTTTGGTCATATCAGCACGTAAAGCATAGTTCATTTGCTTTTGATTACCCAAAGTATCAACTGTTTCTTTCATCATGTTCTTACCACAAGCAGAACCAGCACCATGGGCAGGATAAACTGTTACGTCATCCGCTAAAGGCATAATCTTAGTACGTAAACTATCATAAAGTATGCCTGCCAACTCTTCTTGAGTCATCGTAGCAGCTTTTTGGGCTAAATCTGGTCGGCCTACATCACCCAAAAACAAAGTGTCCCCACTAAAAATTGCATGGTCTTTTCCATTTTCGTCCTTTAAAAGGTATGTAGTGCTCTCCATAGTATGTCCAGGCGTATGTAATGCCGTTATGGTAACCTTACCCAATTTAAATTCTTGGTTATCTGTAGCAATAGTGGCTTCAAAAGAAGGGTTAGCATTAGGTCCATAAATAATTGGTGCCCCAGTTTCTTTTGAAAGGGTAACATGACCACTCACAAAGTCTGCATGAAAGTGGGTCTCAAAAATATACTTAATCTTTGCGTTATCTCTTTTTGCCCGCTCTAAATAAGGTTTTACCTCTCTAAGTGGGTCAATAATGGCAACCTCTCCTTCACTTTCTATGTAATAGGCTCCTTGGGCCAAACATCCTGTGTATATCTGTTCTATATTCATCCTCTCTATTTCTGTACAAATTTATTGAAAGTAACCTTTAAAAATTGTGACTTTCATCATGCAACTATTAATCATCTGTATTGAAGTGAAACTTTCTCTTGAATCTTTGATTTTCCTATTTTCTTTAAACTATCAGAATATGCTTCCGCGGTTCTTACATAAATATTTTCTTTTCCTATGAAACTTACCAATCCACTCTTATGTAGAATATCCCTAGTTGGGCCAATGGCCCCGGCAATTTTAAACGTAATGCCTTTCTCTTTTAATTTCTCCACTATCCGCTTTAGTTGATTTACTGCCGTGTTATCAATATAATTTATAGGTTCAGCATTTAGGATTACATATTTTAAAGTTTCTCCTTTATTATCTACCTCTCTTAACAGCGCCCTTTTAAAATAATGAACGTTGGCAAAAAATAGCTGGGCATCAAACCTGATCATTAAAATCTCACTATCTATTTCAACATCCTCAGGAAAACGTTTTAAGTTTTTAAAATACTCCATCCCCTTTATTTTTCCCAAAATGGCAATGTGAGGTCTTGATGTTCTATTCACTAAGAGTAATAATGAAAATAAGACTCCAAAAATAATTCCTTGCGAAATACCAATTAACAAAGTGGTTAGAAAAGTCACCAAAAACAGATAAAATTCATCTTTACCCTGACTCCAAAGTTGTTTTGGATATTTTAAATCGATAAGCCCATAAACTGCCACCAAAATAATTGCTCCCAGTACAGATTTTGGTAAATAATAGAAAAAAGATGTGAGAAATAATAAAGTAATCCCCACTACTATAACACTTACCACAGAAGCAATTCCTGTTTTGGCACCTTCATCCACATTAACCGCAGTTCTTGATAGTCCAGCATTGGTAGGGAAAGATTGAAATAAAGACCCCATTATGTTTGAAACACCTAACGCCCTTAACTCTTGATTTGCATCTGTATTATACTCATTGCTCTTATCTTCAACCGCTTTTGCTATAGTCATTTCTTCAGCAAATGCAATAAAGGCCAATACCATGGCTGTTGGAAAGGCTTTAATTAGTAAGTCAACGTCTATTTGCGGCATTAAAAAACTAGGCAATCCTTTAGGGACTTCACCTAGAATATGGACGTCAGTCTCATTGACCATAAAAAAGTAAATACCTATGATAGACAATACTACTACGACCATAGCGGCAGGTAACTTTTTGTGTAATCTTTTTAATCCCAAGATTACCAAAATTGCTGCTATTCCGATAGCTAGATCATAAAAATTGATCTTCGAAATTTGAGTGAATATCGCTTTGAGGGTTTTTAGGGTATTGTTGGTCGTAATTTCTAGACCAAAAAAGTGTTTTAGCTGACTAATCCCAATAACTAAAGCAGCAGCCGTAGTAAAACCTCCAACTACAGGTCTTGACAAAAAATTGGATAGAAAGCCCAAACGCATAAAGCCCATTACCAATTGGATTACACCAACAAACAGCGCTAAAAATATTGCCATGCTGATGTAATCATCAATATTTGCCAATTTCATGGCTGCTAAACTCGAGGCTACGATTAAGGAATCCAAAGCAACTGGACCTACGGCTAATTTTCTATTAGAACCCGTGAAAGCATAGATTAAGTTGGGAACCAAAGCTGCATAAAGCCCATAAATTGGAGGCAGACCAGCAATTAGAGCATAGGCCATCCCTTGGGGAATCAACATAATACCAACTGTAATTCCTGCTGAGAAATCTCCAGCCAAATATGCCTTTTTATACTTGGGCAACCATTCTACTATTGGGAAAAATCGCTTTAACATCTGTAAAAATCTCATTGCAAATGTACTATGCATTTGAAGAATCTATTGTAACAGTAGTTACAAAGGCTACAAATCAATGATTTCGATATGGTTTCGGTGCAAACTAATCTTACCCATTTGCTCCAATTTTTTAAGTAACCTTGAAATTACCACTCTGGAACTATGTAAATCGTATGCTATCTCTTGATGGGTATTATTGATGATTTTTGATTGCTTTATTCTTGATTTTTCTTTTAGATATCCAACCAAACGCTCATCCATATTCATAAATGCAATACTATCAACTGTATGCAACAATTCGTTAAGTCTATTGTGGTAGCTGTCGAACATAAAATTTCGCCAAGACCTATATTTACCTATCCATTCCTCCATTTTATTGATAGGTACAATCACAAGTTCAATATCCGTTTCTGCAATAGCTCTAATTTCACTTTTTGTATCACCCAAGCAATACGCCATCGTCATACTACAGGTATCCCCATGTTCTAGATAATATAATAAAAGCTCATCACCATCATTATCTTCTCTAAGAATCTTTATGGCGCCAGAAATAAGAAGGGGCATGCCTTTAACGTAATCACCTATTTCAATTATTTTAGTTCCATATGGGAATTCTTTTAAGCTTCCAGATTCAGCAATCTCTTGAATTAAATCTGGTTCTAAAAATTCACCAAAACTTTTGTTTAATTCATTAACCATAAAACTAAATTATATATTTAGTCCCTAATAATTCCCAAAAGTAGTTTGCAATGGAAAGAAAAGTGGTGGAGAGTCAAAGAGCTTATTTTGAAACTCAAAAAACTAAACATGTTAGGTGCCGCAAGCAGGCTTTAATTCGTTTAAAAAAAGAAATTGTAAAATTCGAAGATGAAATATGCGATGCTCTTAATCAAGATTTTAAGAAGCCAAGGTTTGAAAGTCTCGCTACAGAAACACAGTTTGTGCTTTCAGAACTTCAATATATGCTCGATAAAATAGATTTATGGAGCAAACCTGAGAGAACATCCTCTAATTTGGTAAATTTTCCATCTTCTAGTTATATCCATTCCGAACCTTACGGAAATGTATTGATTATATCCCCATGGAATTATCCTTTTCTACTTTCCATGTCGCCCTTAATTGGCGCTATTGCTGCTGGAAACACAGTAGTGTTAAAACCTTCAGAGTTAACCCCAAAAACATCTAGTGTAATTGCCAAAATAATTAGAAACACATTTGAAGAAGGTTATGTTACCGCTGTGGAAGGCGGAGTTGAAGTATCCCAAGAACTTTTAAAACAAAAATGGAACTATATATTCTTTACAGGAAGCTCAAGAGTTGGTAAAATAGTCTATAAAAGTGCTGCAGAGCACCTGACCCCGATAACTTTAGAATTAAGTGGCAAAAATCCCTGTATTATAGATGCCACTGCAAAAGTAAAACTAGCAGCCAAGCGAATAGTATGGGGGAAGTTTCTTAATGCAGGGCAAACTTGCATTGCTTCAGACTATGTCCTAGTACATAAAGATGTGAAAAATGAATTTATCGATGAATTAAAAAAGAGTATTGTAAAATCGTTTGGAGAGTATGCCCAAAGCTCAAAAGACCTTGCTAGGATTGGTACTCTAGAGCATTATACTAAATTGAAAGAAATGCTCATTGGAGAAAATGTGATTTTTGGAGGAGAGTTCAACGATTCTGAAAGATTCATAAGTCCCACTTTAATTGATTCTCCTAGTATAGATAGCAAAGTAATGGAAGACGAGATTTTTGGTCCAATCTTGCCTGTATTAGCTTACGAAAATGAAAATGACTTGGATAAATATATAACCAACTATGGTAAACCCCTTGGGTTATATATTTTTTCGACTAATAGGAAATTTCAAAAAAAACTACTAAACAAATATAGCTTTGGAGGTGGGGTTATCAACGATACAGTAATGCAAATCACCAATAAAAAAATACCTTTTGGTGGTGTTGGTAATTCTGGTAATGGAGGCTACCATGGTAAACATTCTTTTGATTTGTTTTCACATAAAAAATCAATTCTAAAAAGGGGGAACTGGTTAGATGTACCATTAAGATACCCTCCATATAAAATCCCAACAGGATGGGTGAAAAAAATGAAACATCTGTTTTAAAACCGATAATAGCGAATTTGCTTATGGTGATTCAACTACTTTTTAACCTTACAAGTGTTTAATCCAAAAATGGAATACAATGGACAAAAGCTAACAAAACTTGTAAGCACAAAAATAGCCGATAATGCAAGTAATACATAAGCTATAGTACCACTTATAATATTAAAATAGTATAAGCCTATTACTGCCAAAGCAGCAACTATTCTAATAATGCGATCTGCATTTCCCATATTCTTTTTCATAATTCTTTAGTTTTAATTTTTAACTAATTCTATTAATAGAACCGAAGCCGTTACCAAACCAATACAGATTAAACAGACCAGTAAAAGCTTGGTTCCTTTGGTTAATTTCATGACCAAATGTACTTTACAATACCATCTTACACAGTAACATTGGTTACACATATAAAAAAGTGTTTCGTAGTTTTATAGCTCATTGTAACTTTTGTTACTGATTAAAGATTGAATAAATTATATCTTGAGATACCAATTAGCAACCAATGCATAGAAGAAAGTTTGTAAAAAAAGGGGCGTTAACTGCTCTAACAAGTATTATAGGAGCAGATATTGTATTTGGGAATAACTTACCTGTAGATTATGATCTTCTTGGGTTGCAAGACCCAGACCCTTTTAAAATGTTCAATAAGGACAGTCAAATGGTTGTGTTAAACGACAAACCATGGAATATTGAAGCTCAAGCCCATTTATTGAACGATAAGGTTACGCCCAACAAATACATGTTTATTCGCAACAATGGTAAAATTCCTGAAGCCATAGATGCTACTAATTGGACAATTACCTTTGATGGAGAATCTGTAAAGCAAAAAAAGACCTATACTTTAAATGACTTAAAATCCGAGTTTAAGCAGTATACCTATCAGCTTACTTTAGAATGTGGCGGAAATGGCAGAAGCGAATTTAATCCTCCAGCAAAAGGAAATCAATGGAAAGTTGGCGCTGTTTCCTGTGCCACTTGGACTGGTATTCGCCTTAGAGATGTTTTGGAAGCTATTGGCATAAAAGATGATGCCGTTTACATTGGATATCATGCTGCTGACACACACCTTAGTGGAGATCCAAAAAAAGAACCCATTTCTAGAGGTGTGCCTATGGCTAAAGCACTAAAAGATGAAACTTTATTGGCCTTTAAAATGAATGGAAAAGACATACCTTTAGCACATGGTTATCCATTGCGTTTGGTTGCCGGAGGTTGGCCGGCCTCGGCTTCAGGAAAATGGATAAATGGTATCAGCGTAAGAAATAAAGTCCATGATGGTACTAAAATGACCGGAACTGCGTATCGTGTTCCTTGCAATGCGGTAGCGCCAGGAGAAAAAGTAAAAGATGAAGATATGTGCATCATAGAATCTATGCCTGTAAAGTCGCTCATCACTTCGCCAAAAACAGGTGCAATAATCAGAGAAGGGAAGTCATTAAATATTAGTGGTCATGCTTGGGCTGGGGAGCTTAAAGTCACAAATGTTGAATATTCCATTGATTTTGGCAGTACTTGGAAAAGCTGTTCGCTGGAGGCTCCTACCAATAGATTGGCATGGCAACATTTTAACGCTATCATCCAATTTCCTAAAAAAGGATACTATGAAGTTTGGGCCAAAGCAACTGACTCTAACGGAATTGCACAACCTATGGTGCTCCCTGGATGGAATCCCAAAGGATATTTGAACAATGCTTGTCACAGAATTGCTATAAAAGTCAGTTAATGGAGAACAAGGATAAAATCCAAAATAGTTTTAAGCAAATACGCCATTTAGCTATTGGTGTTTTCTGTGTTTTTATGGCAATGGGCGGTATTCTTTTATACCTTATGGCTGACCCAACACTATCAGCATTTAAATCGAATTCAGGTAAAGAAGTTGCTACCGAATATGTGCCTGTTCCAGAAAATGATGAAGCCGATTTTGATAAAATTGAAAACGGAATCCATGTTCGAACAGGTTTTGTTGAAGGAGAAGGATTAATGCTTGTCGTAAACAACTGTACCAATTGCCATTCGGCAAAATTGGTAACCCAAAACCGTATGAGCAAAGAACGATGGTTGGCAACAATTAGATGGATGCAAGAAACCCAAAACCTCTGGGATTTAGGAGGTAACGAAGAACCCATCGTGAACTATCTAGCTACCTATTATGCTCCCACGGAAGAAGGAAGAAGGAAGAATCTAAATGGTATTGAATGGTATGAATTGGAGGATTAGTGCTTTCTTACTCATTATTATTTTGATGGTTTCCTGTAAACAGCAAGAGAAGCCTCCTCCAGAAAATAGTACAGTCAAACACATTCAAAAATCTCCTTTAGTTGAAGCAGAATTCTTAAAATCCAATCTCGATGATTCAAAGTATACCATTGTAGATTTCAGAAAACCAGAGCAATTTAAAAAAGGCCATATTCCCAATGCGATTAATATATGGAGAAGTGATATTGAAAATCCCAATTTTCCATACAAAGGAATAATGGCTTCAAAAGAACAACTAGAAAAGTTGTTTTCTAAACTTGGTATTAAAAATGAAGATACACTCCTAATCTATGATGACCGAGGTTTATGCGATGCAGCACGATTATGGTGGATTTTAAATACCTATAATTTCAAAAAAGTTCAGTTATTGAATGGTGGTTTACAAGCATGGCAAAATTTGGGTGGACAATTAAGTTCTACAATACAAACCTCAGAACAAAGCAATTTTAAGTTTCCTGCAAAAAATGAAACACCACATTATATTTCAAAAGAAGAATTAAGCAAGGCAATAAAACATAAAGCCGATTGGACTCTTATTGATACTAGAACCCACAATGAGTTTTCAGGAAAACGACAAAAACTAGGTGCTTTTAAGGCGGGTAGGATTCCCAATAGTACGTTTATAGATTGGTCAGAAGTTGTTGATTATGAAGGAACAATGAAGTTTAGGTCATTAGAAGAATTAGAACAGTTATATAAAAGATTAGGTGTCTCCAAACATGATACTCTTGTTACGTATTGTCATACAGGAGTCCGGTCCGCACACACCACTTTTGTATTAACACAGTTGTTAGCCTATAAAAATGTAAAAAATTATGATGGCTCATGGGTAGAATGGAGTTATTATAACGACTTACCCGTAAAAAAAGATAGCAGTACCGTAATTTTGCAATAGCTATGGAAAAATATATTAATGCATTTAGTAATGCCTTTGTAGGTACCGTAAACTGGACATGGAAATCCATCTTGTTTGAAGTCCCTTGGTATAACAATTATTTTTGGGGCTTAATTGTCATTTCATTATTCGTTTGGATTTTAGAAATCATCTTCCCATGGCGAAAGGAGCAATCTATCTTTAGAAAAGATTTTTGGCTGGATGGCTTTTATATGTTTTTCAACTTCTTCCTCTTTGCTATTGCTATAAGTGGCGTTTATAAAATGCTTGCCGTGTTGTTTAATGATATTGGTATTACTGCAAAAAGCTTAGCTTTTGTAGATTCGTCTTCCTGGCCAATGTGGGTACAATTGGTAGTATTTTTTATAGTACTGGATTTTGTGCAGTGGTTTACACACATTTTATTACATAAATATCCGTTTCTCTGGCAGTTTCATAAAGTGCATCATAGCGTAAAAGAAATGGGGTTTGCAGTCCATTTGCGTTACCATTGGATGGAAAATATCTTCTACAAACCTTTAAAAACCTTTGGCGTAATGCTATTAGGCGGTTTTGAGCCTGAACAAGCCTATATTGTCCATTTTGCCGCTATAACTATTGGTCACTTTAACCATTCCAACATAAAGATTACTTGGGGACCTTTAAAGTACCTTATAAACAATCCGGTAATGCATTTGTACCATCATTCTTATAAATTGCCTGAAGGGAAATATGGTGTCAATTTTGGTATAAGCCTTAGCCTTTGGGATTACTTGTTCAAAACAAATTATATTCCCGAGGACAGTGGCAAGTTACAATTAGGCTTTCCTGGGGATGAAAATCTACCAAAGCACTTTTTGGGACAAATACTCCATGGGTTTAGAAAAACCAAAACTTAATTTCTTTTCGCCTGTCTTGTTTTGGAGTACTTATTCGACGGCACATCTGGTGGTAAAATCAATTTATTTTCTTCACTTTTAGCTGTATTCACAGTAGATTTTGTGCTACCACAGCTAGCCAATAAAATACAAGATAACAAAAGAGCTAAAGGTTTCATTACGTACGATTTTTAACATTAAAATACAAAAAATTAAAATTTTTTACAAAGAATCGAAACGTTAGGTGATAAGAAAAGTGGATTAATTTGAAAAAGATAATTCCTTTTTTTCTTTAGAATATGTTCCCATACCTAACTCTGGTATGACCAACAACGGAATCTGAGTATGAAAAGCCAATCGTTTTACCACAGGTTCGCGCGTCATACGTTCCATATAACTGTGCTGATAATGTAACATTGCCAATAGATGAATATCCAACTCATTAGTGAAAACTTCTAGCGTTTTAGACACCGAATTAAGCTCTGTTACAGTATGCACGTAATGTTCAACTTGCCTTAAATATTTACGCAACATACTTAGATTAAACTGCTGTATTTCGGTCAAAGCCTTTATTTCATATTGCACATGAACTATACGTATTGTTGCATTAAAAGTATTTGCCATATCTAGCAGCGGTTGCAATTCAGAAGCAGTGTAGAACCTATTAAAATCTGTGGCAAAAGCAATCTCAGAAGGTTTTTTAAACTCAAAATATTGTGGAATGGCCAAAATAGGACAATCTTTCACAGATTTTATGATACGGACTGTGTTGCTTCCCATGAAAACTTCTTCCAACCCAGATGCGCCTTTAGTTCCCATAACCACAAGGTCTATTCTTTCATCTGCAACCAGTTCTTTTACTTCATCGGCCAAAAGACTAAATGAGGAAATGGTCTTAAAACTATGCCTTGGATTATTATAAGTTTCTTTAATAGTAGAAACTAACTTTTTAAGCCCCGTTTTAGAGTTATATTGAATAGAATCTTCTACACTACCATTTATACTGGTGGCCATAAAACGACTATGTGCAATACTGGGAGTATACGTATTGAGCAAATGAAAAACACACTCTTCATGCTTAAATAATGCTATGGCATATTTTGTGGCATTCCAAGCATTTTCCGAAAAGTCTGTAGGTATTAATATGTTTTTCATGTGTTTAAAATTTTTTAACTGCCTTTAAATAAGATGCCTAAAAATTTAAGAACCCATGCAACCAGTCGTTGCAATCGTTCTCTCATGAATTTATTTTAATAATTCAACTCAGTGTAGTTTTTGATTAAAAAAATTCATATTCGTTTCATCCTATTTTTCTAAAGTACAATAGGGTAAATTTAAAATAGTGGGAGAAGGAGAACTATGACAATTATCAGGTTTTGAAAATCTAATTTTTCTATTAGAAACCGTTCACTAAATTCTGAAGTCCTTTTTCATCAGCGACACCTATCTTCTTTCCTGATGTTTTTAGATATCCTTTCTTTTTAAATTCAGAAATAATACGGATACAAGATTCTGTAGCCGTCCCGACTACATTAGAAATATCTTCTCGAGATAAGGTTAACAAAAGGAAACCATCTGAATCTTCTCCAAAATTGTTTTTTAAATAAAGAAAAGCTTCTGCCACTCGTTGCTTCACCGTTTTTTGGCTCATATTCACGATAACATCATCAGCTTCTTTTAAATCATGGGCCATATGACGCAACACTTCTAAAGTAAAATTGGGGTTTTTGTGCATGGTATTGGCGATAGTCTCTTTAGGTATAAAACAGACCTCCATATCATTCACCGCGGTAGCACTTAAATTGGTATGTTCCTCGGCAATGACAGAGCGTTGACCAATAACTTCCCCCTTGGTTGCCAATTTTACAATTTGGTCTTTTCCATTTGCGCTAAGCTTGGAAAGTTTAGACACTCCATTACGTACACAATAGATACCATCTAGCTTTTCGCCTTCTTCAAAAAGCGATTCGCCTTTTTTAATAGTTTTGTAGGTTTTGGAATCCGATACTTGCTTCAATTCCTCTTTATTCATAGCTCGCAAGGCATTGAACTGTCGGACTATACAATTTTCACATCTACTTTCCATACCCTTTTATTTATACCTGATATTCACAAAGGTAGCTGCAACAAGTTAAACAAAAACTGACATATATCATGTTTTAAAACTAGTAGAGTATTCAACTTTGTCCTAGGTATGTTAGCAATTGTATATGGATACGACAAACTGTTACCACTGTGGTGATGATTGCTCAAAAACAATCATTGAATTTGATGAAAAAAACTTCTGTTGCAATGGATGCAAAACTGTCTATGAAATTTTTTCTAGTAACGACCTATCCTATTATTATGACTTACAATCAGCTGCTGGTGCCACTCCAAAAAAGGTTGAAGGAAAGTACGATTTTCTCGATACTCCTACTATTGTTGAAAGATTAACCGAGTTTAACGACGGTGACTTACAAATTGTAAATCTCTATATTCCTCATATACATTGTAGTTCCTGTATTTGGGTATTGGAAAATCTAAACAAGCTTAATCCGTTTATTAACAATTCCCAGGTAGATTTCCCCAAGAAAACTGTTAGAGTCACCTATCGCGTTTCAGATATTTCTTTAAAAGATTTGATTATTCTTTTAGCTAAAATAGGTTATGAACCGTATATCTCTTTGGATGATTACGATTCTAAAAAGAAAGGTGTTGACCGAAGTCTCATCTACAAAGTAGGCATTGCTGGTTTTGCTTTTGGGAATGTGATGTTTCTTTCTTTTCCGGATTATTTTGATTTAGCGTCTAGCGAATCAGATGGTGGTGAATTCTGGCTCAATAAATACCAAGATGTATTTAGATGGTTGATGTTTGTATTTTCATTACCCGTAGTCTTTTATGCAGGGAAAGATTATTTTATTTCCGCTTTTAAGGGGTTAAAAAGCAAAATATTAAATATTGATGTTCCTATTGCTTTAGGAATATCAGTGTTATTTATTAGAAGTACTTTAGAAATTAGTTTCAATTGGGGTCCCGGTTTTTTTGACTCTTTAACAGGATTGGTTTTCTTTTTGCTATTGGGGAAGTTCTTTCAACAGAAAACCTATTCTTTTTTGTCTTTTGAACGTGACTATAAGTCGTATTTTCCTATTGCAATTACTAGAATTCTTCCTAACAAAAAAGAAGAAACCGCACAGGTTTATGATATTAAAAGAGGCGACCGGCTATTAATACGAAATGAAGAATTAATTCCTGTTGACGGTATTCTAATTAATGGAAATGCCCGAATCGATTACAGTTTTGTAACAGGAGAGTCTGAACCTGTTTACAAAAAATCTGGCGATAAAGTTTTTGCTGGTGGAAAACAATTGAATAGTGCCATTGAAATTGAGGTTTTAAAATCGGTCTCCCAGAGTTATTTAACACAGCTTTGGAGCAATTCAGTTTTTCAAAAAGATACATCCCATACCTTCCAAACTTTGACTGATAATATTGGTAAACGTTTCACCATATCAGTATTAACAATTGCATTTATAGCTACTAGTTATTGGTTGTATTATGACCCTAGCAAAGCGCTAAACGTTTTTACAGCTGTGTTGATCATCGCCTGTCCCTGTGCCATTGCATTGGCATCACCATTCACTTTAGGTAATATGCTTCGCATTTTTGGAAGAAAGAGATTTTATTTAAAGAACACAAAAACCATTGAGCAATTGGCAAAAATCGATACTGCCATTTTCGATAAAACTGGTACTATCACTACTTCAAAAAAGAGTTCTGCAGCGTATAAAGGAGTGCCATTGACATTGGAAGAAGAAGCGCTCTTAAAAAATACATTGCGCATATCTAACCACCAATTAAGCAGAAGTCTTTATGATATGCTTGCTGAGCATAACATAGTAACCTTAGACGAATATAAGGAACATACAGGTGAAGGTATCGAAGGAACAATTAAAGACCAACACATGAAAATAGGGTCTTCCTCTTTTACTGGAAATACTGGAATTAAAAGTGCAGAAAATACTTCGGTTCATATCAGTAGTAACGACACTTACAAGGGATGTTTTATTTTCAACAATAACTATAGAGAAGGTATTTCAGAGCTATTCCAAAACATGTCAGAAACCTTACAGCTTGCGATTTTATCAGGTGATAATTCGGGTGAAAAAACAAACTTGGAAAAACTACTGCCAAAATTGACTCCTCTCTATTTCAATCAAAAACCAGAACATAAACTTGACTTTATAAAATCCCTACAAGAACAGGACCAAAAAGTACTCATGGTTGGTGACGGGTTAAATGATGCGGGAGCTCTTGCACAAGCAAATGTAGGTATTGCTATATCAGAAAATGTGAACATTTTTTCTCCAGCTTGTGATGCTATTTTGGATGCGACGAAATTCCGTCAACTATACCAATATATCTTAGCTTCCAAAAAAGCGATAAAGATTATAAAACTGAGTTTTATACTGTCTCTTTTGTACAATATTATTGGGTTATATTTTGCTGTAACTGGTCAACTACAACCTGTTATCGCGGCTATTTTAATGCCGCTAAGCTCCATTAGTGTGGTAGCATTTGCAACACTAATGACAAACCTCTTGGGAAGAAAACTAAAATAATTCCCAAACCTGACAAATATCATATTTATTGAGTGTACACACTTATATTTTTACACCTTAAATATCAGGTAGGTATGAGTGTTATTTATGTGTTGCTGACCATAAGCATTATTGTGGCAGTAATCTTTTTCACAGCTTTTATTATTTCGGTCAAAAGTGGGCAATATGATGATTCCTATACACCATCCGTGCGCATGCTTTTTGAAGATGAACTAGTTTCAGAAACCTCAACTACCGAACAAGACAAAACCAAAAAAACAAATCCAACTAAATAAGTAATTATGGAAGTACAGCAGTTTTACTATGATAATAAAATTGTGAAGAAATTTCTCTATGCAACAATGCTATGGGGAATTGTAGGAATGGCAGTAGGCCTACTCATCGCTTTTATGTTTATGTTTCCTAATCTTACAGACGGAATCTCGTGGCTTAGTTTTGGGCGTTTGCGACCCTTACACACCAATGCAGTAATCTTTGCATTTGTGGGTAATGCCATTTTTGCTGGAGTCTATTATTCCACACAACGTTTGCTTAAGGCTAGAATGTTTAGTGATGCCCTAAGTAATTTTAACTTTTGGGGATGGCAGGCAATTATTGTGGCAGCAGCAATAACGCTCCCCTTAGGTTATACTACTTCTAAAGAATATGCAGAATTAGAGTGGCCAATAGATATCGCCATTGCGTTGGTTTGGGTAGCCTTTGGTATAAACCTAATTGGCACAATGATTAAACGTAGACAGCGCCACTTGTATGTTGCCATTTGGTTTTACTTAGCAACTTTTGTTACTGTTGCTGTGTTACATATTTTCAACAGTTTGGAGCTTCCTGTAAGTGCTTTAAAAAGTTACTCCGTTTATGCAGGAGTACAAGATGCATTGGTACAATGGTGGTATGGGCATAATGCGGTTGCATTTTTCTTAACTACACCCTTCTTAGGACTTATGTATTATTTTGTTCCTAAAGCTGCCAATAGGCCTATCTATTCATATCGATTATCCATTGTCCACTTCTGGTCATTAATATTTATATATATCTGGGCTGGTCCGCATCACTTATTGTATTCTTCACTTCCAGATTGGGCACAAAATCTTGGTGTCGCCTTTTCCATTATGCTGATTGCTCCTTCTTGGGGTGGTATGATAAATGGATTGTTAACCCTACGTGGCGCTTGGGATAAAGTACGAACAGACCCAACATTAAAATTTATGGTGGTAGCCATTACTGGTTACGGTATGGCCACATTTGAAGGACCCATGTTATCCCTTAAAAACGTGAATGCTATCGCACACTTTAGTGATTGGATTATTGCTCACGTTCATGTTGGAGCATTGGCATGGAACGGTTTCTTGACTTTTGGGATGATTTATTGGTTAATACCAAAAATGACTAAAACCCGACTTTATTCTAAGGGATTGGCAAACCTACATTTCTGGATTGGAACCCTAGGGATTATTCTCTATGCCTTGCCAATGTACGTTGCTGGATTTACCCAAGCTTTAATGTGGAAAGATTTTAACCCAGATGGCACACTTGTTTACGGTAACTTCTTAGAAACCGTAAATGAAATTATGCCAATGTATTGGATGAGAGCCATTGGTGGAAGTATGTTTATTATAGGTGCTTGTGTGATGATTTATAATGTTGTTATGACAATGCGTTCAGGTAGTAAAGTTGATGATGAATTGGCAGAAGCTGCACCTTTGACCAGAGTATCCAAAAAGAGAACTGCTGGAGAAACATTCCATACTTGGCTGGAGCGTAAGCCTATCCAATTGACCATTTTAGCAACAGTTGCTATTTTAATCGGGGGTATTATACAAATTGTTCCCACAATTTTGGTGAAATCAAATATCCCAACCATAACTAGTGTTAAACCGTATACCCCTTTAGAATTAGAGGGGCGTGACCTCTACATAAGAGAAGGTTGTGTAGGCTGTCACTCCCAGATGATACGTCCTTTCCGTAGTGAGGTAGAACGTTATGGAGAATATGCCAAAGCGGGAGAATTTGTATACGACCACCCTTTCTTATGGGGAAGCAAACGTACCGGTCCCGATTTACTAAGAGTTGGAGGTAAGTATTCTGATACTTGGCACTTAAACCATATGTATGACCCTCAGAGCACCTCTTCTGGCTCTATTATGCCCTCTTATTCATGGTTGATTCGTGATGAACATGACCGTAGTGATATACAAGATAAAATGAAAGCTATGGTCTCTTTGGGAGTGCCGTATACCGAGGAAGATATAGCAAATGCAGAAGCATCTATGGAGGAACAAGCTAATAAAATTGTAGAAAGCCTTTATACAAACCCTGATTTTGCCCAAACCTATGAAGCAGATAAAAAGTACGCTGCTGAAAATGGTGAAGATTTCATTGAGATGCGCGACCGTGAGATTATAGCTATGATAGCCTATCTCCAACGCTTGGGCACGGATATCAAAATAAAAGAAACTGAAGAAATAATCTCAAAAAATTAATACATCATGCTAAAGTTTGTAAAAAATCATATGGAAAGTATGGAAGGCATTGCCACATATCCTATGATATCACTGCTAATCTTCTTTCTCTTTTTTGTGATTTTGGGTCTGTGGGTATTTACCGCTACCAAAAGCCATATTAAAGAAATGAGCAACCTACCCTTAGATGATAATAACCAAGAAAATTTTGAACTATGAAATTTAGCTCCATAAGTTGGCTTAGAGTCCTTGTCCTTTTCTTTTTGATTTTTGGGTTGATGGAATACTTTATCGACTCTGGTGATAAACCAGCGTTTATAGAAAACCAAGTAGCACAGTTCTTTTTACTCTTTGTATTGGTGTTGTTGATTGCCATAGAATTAATAGTGCAGGCAATAGAAAATGTCATGTATCAAACGCTTTCGGATGAAGCTAAGGAACGTTACTTGGCTTCAAAATCCAAATCATGGGAATGGTCCTGGGGAAAACGGATGTACAAAAAACTATTAGGCTCCAAACCTATTGAAGAAGAAGGGGAGATTATTCTTGACCATAATTACGATGGTATTAGAGAGCTAGATAATAAACTACCGCCATGGTGGGTCTATATGTTTTATGCAACCATCATCTTTGGGGTAATTTATTTAGCTCGTTTTCATGTATTTAATGACTATGACCAAGACTTGGAATACGAACAAGAAGTAGCTGCTGCCCAAATAGCCATTGAAGAATATAAGAGGACCGCTAAGGATTTAGTCGATGTAAACACTGTTGAGTTATTGACTGATGCATCTGACCTTAATGCGGGAAAAGCAATTTTTGAAACCAACTGTGTGGCCTGTCATATGGCAGATGGCGGTGGCGGAATAGGTCCTAACCTAACTGACCAAAATTGGATTTTAGGGGGCGGAATCAAAAATGTTTTCAATACTATTTCAGAAGGTGGACGAGATGGTAAAGGCATGGTGGCTTGGAAGCAGATCCTAAAACCTGCCGAAATGGCTCAAGTGGCAAGCTATGTGCTCACTTTTCAAGGTACAACAGCAGCCAACCCTAAAGACCCTGAAGGCGATATTTGGATAGATGAAAATGCAGGTCAAGAAGAACAAGTAACACCAGAACAAGTAAAGGATTCTGCTACTGTTGTTGCAGATTCCACCACTGTGGCATTGAAATAGTTCCTAGGATTTTCACTGTCAACTGTAATGCGGTTCTCAATGGTTAGCAATTAAGAAAGATAACATGGCGCAAGACCAAGAAAATTTTAGGGATAGCATAGGAACCATTAATGAAGAGGGAAAACGTGCATGGATCTATCCAAAAAAGCCAAACGGCAAGTGGTATACCTACCGAAAGTATGTTAGTTACTTTCTACTTGCATTTTTGTTTGCTGCACCATTTATAAAAATCGATGGTAACCAATTTTTGATGTTCAATGTTTTAGAACGTCGGTTCAATATATTTGGTTTCCCATTCTGGCCTCAGGATTTCCATTTGTTTGTTATCTCCATGATTATAGGGGTGATTTTTGTAGCCTTATTTACAGTTGCGTTTGGGCGTATTTTCTGTGGATGGATGTGCCCACAAACTATTTTTTTGGAGATGGTATTCCGAAGAATAGAATATTGGATAGATGGTGACCGTGGTGCTCAAATTAAATTAGACCGCCAAGAATGGAATGCTGAGAAAATCAGAAAACGAGTTACCAAATGGATTATCTTTTTCATTATCTCTTTTTTGATAGCCAATGTTTTTCTTGCCTATTTAATAGGTAGCGATAAGTTGATAGCTTATGTAAGTGATGGCCCATTAAAGCACCTTAGCACTATGATTGCGCTATTAATTTTCACTTCAGTTTTTTATTGGGTTTTTGTGTGGTTTAGGGAGCAAGTCTGTATTATCGCTTGTCCTTACGGAAGAATGCAAGGAGTTTTACTGGATAACAAATCTATTGTAGTTGCCTATGACCATAAACGAGGAGAATCAGAAAATGGTAGAAAGAAATTTCGTAAAAATGAAGATAGAGCAGCCTTGGGTCACGGTGATTGTATCGATTGTTTTCAATGTGTAAACGTATGCCCTACCGGGATTGATATTAGAAATGGAACACAGCTAGAGTGTGTTAATTGTACAGCTTGTATTGATGAATGCGACACTATCATGGAAAAGGTAAACCTTCCAAAAGGTTTGATACGCTATGCCAGTGAAAATGAGATAACAAAAAAGGAGAAATTCACATTTACACCTCGGTTAAAAGGATACACTGCGGTCCTAATAATTTTAATTGGGATACTAGTTGGGATGCTTTTCTTGAGAAATGATTTAGAAGCTAATATTCTTAGGCTTCCTGGACAATTGTATGAGCGTAAAGAAGGTAATATTATCAGCAATGTCTACACCTTTAAATTGGTCAATAAGACCACTAACGATATTAAAAATGTGAATTTTAAATTACTCTCCCATAAAGGTACTATTGCTTTAGTTAGAGGTGAAGATTTTAAAGTTCCGTCACAGGATTTAGCAGAAGGAACACTTTTTATTGAGATAAACAATGCAGCTATAAAAAGTGACAAAGAAAAAGTAAAAATTGGAGTGTATAGCGATGGTAAATTAATTGAAACCACAACTACTGCATTTTTAGCACCTAGAAGTTATAAATAGAAAAAATCATGAAAATAAACTGGGGAACAGCAATAGTATTATCATTTATTGGATTCATAAGTTTCATTCTATTTTTTGTTGTTCGAATGAGCATGGACAATCGTGCAAACCACGATTTGGTTACAGAAGAATATTATAAGGCAGAGCTTGAATATCAAAATGAGATTGATGCAGCGACTAACGCTGTTAATAAGGCAAAAATGAGTGTTGAAAAAACTTCACAAGGTTTGCTTTTAAAATTTCCAGACCATTATAATAATGACAAAATAAAGGGAATAGTGTCTCTATACAGGCCATCTAACAAACACTTGGATTTTGACTTATCCATAAGTCTGTCCAATGCACATTTGCTCATACCTGACAAACGTTTGTTGGATGGCCGTTGGGACATTAAAATCTCCTGGGAATATGAAGGAGAAGCTTATTTGTACAAAGAAAGTATAGTCTATTAATATGATTTTATCAGCTATCATACTAGGTTTAATGGGAAGTCTACACTGTGTAGGAATGTGTGGTCCTATTGCTTTTATGCTCCCAGTGGATAGAACAAATAAAACTAAAAAATTCTCTCAGATTCTGATTTATCACTTTGGGAGGTTATTAGCCTATAGTATTGTTGGATTATTATTTGGTTTATTGGGCAAAGGACTTTATGTCTTTGGGATGCAACAAAAGCTATCAATCAGTATTGGAGTTTTAATGATATTGATTGTATTGATTCCCTATAAAACATTTGCAAAATACAATCTGTCCAAACCCATCTACAAAATCATTTCTAAAGTTAAAAATCGATTAGGTCAAGAGTTGAAAAAGAAATCTCCAGATACTTTTCTAACTATCGGTTTTTTAAATGGGTTTCTACCTTGCGGATTGGTATATGTGGCTCTTTTTGGAGCCATAGCTATGGGAAATGCTTTAGAAGGTTCACTATATATGCTACTTTTTGGATTAGGAACTATACCTCTAATGACTATGGCTATTTATTTTAGTGGAATACTTAAAGGTAATCTTCGGAAGAGAGTACAAAACGCAGTTTCTGTTTTTGTGGTGATGATTGGCGCCCTTTTTATTATTAGAGGCCTAGGCTTAGGTATTCCCTATATATCACCAGAACCAGTTGTAGAATTGGTTTCAGCAGAAATACAATGTCATAATTGAGTGCCATAATGTGAAACGAACATGAATTTTTTAATAAAAAAATAGCCATTGGACTGATTAAAATAAATTCATGAGAGAACGAGTGCAACGAGTGGTTGCATGGGTTCTTAAATTTTTAGAAAGCTTATTTACAGGCAGTTAAAAATTTTAGATACATGAAAATAGCATCAAATGATATCGTATTACGTCCTAGGTTTCAGTTAGAATTAGCGGAGACTAAAGAAAACGTATTGGAATCTTTGAGACAGTCTGAGAAAGCCCCCTTTTTAGTAAAACGTATTGATGAACATATTTTTATAAAATTCAACCAAAAAGAGAACCATTTTTGGTCACCGCAACTACATTTAGAGGTAGAAGAAAGAGACAAAAAGAATTGTAAAATCTTTGGTGTTTTTGGTCCAAATCCAACGCTTTGGACATTCTTTATGTTTCTTCATTTTGGGGTTGCCACAAGCTTTATAATTCTAGGTATATGGGCGTACTCCATTGCTTCGTTGAACAAACCTTATGGAATTCAAATAAGTCTTATGATAACTATGGCTGTACTTTGGATTGCCTTTTACATTTTTGGAAGATTGGGGAAACGAAAAGGAAGGCCTCAAATGAGGTTACTACATCAATTTATGATAGATGCCTTAAGATAACTTTAATACAAAAAGAGGAAGTTCCTCCGAACTCCCCCCTTTAAAAACTAACAAAAATATGTTTATGGTTAAATCTTAAATGTTACCACTGGAATTTTAGAATGATTGGCAACATCTTCCCCTATGCTCCCCATAAAAAAGTGTGATAACCCTTTGCGACCGTGTGTTGGGATTCCAATAATATCTGCATTAACAGATTCTGCATAATTAAATATCCCTTTCTCCACAGAATAATCATTATAAATATCCACTTCTAGTCCAAGTTTTGCCTTATCTAGCGTATTGGAAATTTTTCTATAAGCATCTTTATTGCTTAAAAAAGTATCTGCCGGTGTATTGATATATACCAAGTTAAGCTCCATTCCAAGTAATCTTGCAAAATTCATTGCATCTAATATTGCGCTAATACTCTCCTTCTTAAAATCACTGGCGAATACCATCCGTTCATGTTTAAAATTGGTCACCTCTCCTTTAACAACAAGAACGGGGACATCTGAGTTACGAACAACTCTTTCTGTATTTGAGCCAATAAAAATTTCTTTTAGCCCATCTGTGCCATGGGAGCCCATAACCACTAAACCTGCATCGTGTTTTTCTGCTATTTCATTAACTTCACTGAATACCTTATAGTGCTTTATAACAGGAAATACCTTTACATCTTTCAAATAAGGCTTGTCAAGAAAATTTACAAAACGTTTTTCTCCAGTTTTAATAAGGTGGACAATATGCTCTTGGGAAACATAACCTGTATCTGACATAATAACGGGCGAAAGTTCCAACATATGTAGTACGTATAGTTCCGCATCATGTTTTGATGCAATTTTTGCAGCCACTTTTAGGGCAGCTTCGGATTGCTTAGAAAAATCTACAGGCACTATAATACTTTTCATCTTTTTTTAATTTATAGGTTAAACTGTCATTGAGAACAAACGGGTTTCTGGTATTTTACGATGTAATCTACGGTCAAATGCCATACAGACATTCCTAATATATGGTCTTCCATTTTTAGTCACTTCAAGCTTATTTTGAAGAATGGAAATAAGACCATCATTCTGCATGGGCTCCAGCTTCTCCAACACTTGGGGCAATTCTTTAAAATTAGTATCAGGTTCTTGCCAAGAAGTTTCCATATGGCACATCAAATTCAAAATGTGCTTCCTAATAACAATATCTTCTTTTGTTAAAATATGACCTCTATAAATGGGAATGATACCGTTCGCAACTAAATGCGTATACTCTTCTATACTTTTTACGTTTTGTGCGAAACTGTACCAACTATCACTTATACTAGAAGCACCAAGCCCAACCATCAACTGTGTTTTTGATGCCGTATACCCCATAAAATTGCGATGTAGTTTTTCAGCTTCCATCGATTTATATAAGCTATCATTTTTTAGAGCAAAGTGGTCCATCCCTATTTCGGTATAACCAACTTCTGCCAACAGTTTCTTGCCTGTTTCATATTGTTGCCGTTTCTCATCAGCAGTAGGTAAATCGGCATCCTTATAGCCACGTTGTCCATTTCCTTTTAACCATGGAACGTGGGCGTAACTGTAAAATGCCAAACGGTCTGGTTTTAAAACTTTCGTCTTTGCGATGGTATCTACAACATGCTCCAATTTTTGGTGTGGTAAGCCAAAGATAATATCATGCCCAATAGAGGTATAGCCTATTTCACGAGACCATTCCGTTACATTTTTGACACTCTCAAAAGATTGTACTCTATGGATAGCATTTTGAACAGTTTTATTATAGTCTTGTACCCCATAACTAACTCGTCTAAACCCAACATCAAATAAAGCCTGCAAGTGCTCTCGAGTAGTATTATTCGGGTGGCCTTCAAAGCTAAATTCGTAATCTTCAGCTTTTTCTGCCCTCTTGAAGATTCCTTTAATAAGCATTTTTAGATTTTCTGGCGAAAAGAATGTTGGGGTGCCTCCCCCTAAGTGTAATTCTTTTATAATGGGTCGTTCCAAAAATAACCCACAGTACAGTTGCCATTCTTTTAAAACTGAATTAATATAGGGCAGTTCCACATCATGCCTTTTGGTGATACGTTTATGGCAACCGCAAAACGTGCACATACTTTCACAAAATGGTAAATGGATATAAAGACTAATCCCTTCTTTAGTATTACTTTCTTTAAAGCTTTGTTTTAAAGTTGCTTCCCATTTCTTTCCAGAAAAAGTCTCCATATTCCAATAGGGAACAGTAGGATAACTTGTATAACGCGGACCGGGAATATTATACTTGTGGACTAGTGTGCACATATATCTAAATGTTTAGCACAAATCTAGTCCTAGCCTACTTTTAAAAATATGACTTTAATCAGGTTTCAGAATTTCTATCGCATAAAAAACCTCGCAAATTATTACGAGGTTTTCTTTTATTTGAGTTTTAACTTACATTATAATCTTTAATCACTCTTCAACTTTTGTGCAACACTATCATAATATTCTTGGGATAGTACCTCGGTCCATTCTGTGAGTTTTCCTCCTCCATAAATAGCCAAATAAGTAACATCATGTTTTTTTGATGAAGAATGCCAATGCTCAACTTCCTTTTCACACTTGATTACGTCACCAACTTTAATCAAAATAGGGGTTTTTCCACGCTCTTGGTAATATCCTAAACCTTCAATAACTACCAAAACCTGTGGTGTTGCATGTTTATGCCAATCTAAAGTAGAATTGGCTTTAAAAGTGGCTTTGGTAATATTATAGTCTAAATTTTCATCTGCACTCAGTAAACGATTTAGCCAAGCTTCCCCTATGTAGTGGGTATTGGGAGCTTTTGTCCCTTCTTCTTTATAAGAGCTCACATTGTATTCTGAATTCTGAGCGAATCCAATAAATGGTAGGGTTACGATAATCAGTAAGGCTATTCTTTTCATTCTAAAATTTTTAGATAGTCAAAATGTGAAAAACGACTTAGTAATGAAGATAATACATTTTAGGATAATACTTATAATCCATTTAGCCAATGGATTATAAGCAGCTATTTCAGTTGATTTCACCTATAGGGACAGGAGGGGAAATAGGTTCTGCATCGCAAGGTATTTCTTGAGTTCTAGCAGGTGATATTTGCTGACCATTAATAAACGTAGCAGGAATTTCGATTGTTTGAGTACAATCATCATCAGAACATGCTACAAAAAACAAAATAAAAAGTGCTAACCATAGGTGTTTAATCATTAGCAGATTTTTTCCTTTCAATACCAAAATTAGTCTAAAAACCCATAATTTACTGTTCAAACTCATTTTTGTCATACACATATTTGATTACTTATGTTATAGGGGAAAGTTATCTCTTTTTCGCCAGTTCTTAATCAAAAGTGTAAACAATTCCATTGGTCCAGGTGTACTGGGTTTTGGGAACTCCCATTGGTGGAAATGCGTCAAATAGCAAGTTGAAAGTAGATTTAAATCCCAATCCCTTATACACCTCAAAGGCCAAAGAAGTATCATTGGAAATTCTGTAATCCGCAAATTCTTTCAGATTCGGTTGGTAATAAGTGGTACTTACTATGGAAAATTGGTTAGTGGGGTAAAGGCTAAAGGACAGGTAACCACTTCCCAGTAAATCCCTGTTGATATTGGTGCCGAAAGTCTCTGTTGATTTCTCGTACTCATGCATAACCAAGGTCCCCAAATAGAATTTGTACTTGTCTGAATTACCCAATTTGAATCTAGGTCCCAGTCCCGATAGACTTCTCAAAGAAATATTGGAAACAGCATCGTACTGTGATTGAAAAAAGACCTCCAAAGCAGTTTTAGGTTTGAGCTTATAGTTATAACGCAGATGAATGGTACCGCTGTTTACAAACTTGTTGCTGTCCAATTGCTGAAAATTTAAATTGGCGACAATCAAATAAAGGTTTCGCTTGTTCAGGTATTGTAAATGTGCCCTATTGGTGACTTTAAAAATATCGTTCTTGTTCTTTATCAAACTGAGGTTGAGTCCTACATTTCCAGACCATTTGGAGGTGTCGGTCACTTTTCGCAAAGATTCCACATTTACAATTTGCGCTTGGGTGTGAACTGCAACAAAAACGAAAATGAAAATGAAAATGAAAAACAGTTTTAATTTATTCATACTGCAAGAGTTTTAAAGAAAGATTCCCCCAAATGGCGCAGACCAACCAGCTGAGCCTTTATCGGGGGGAATCAAGAAGGATATTCTACATTAAATCTTCAACAACACCTATTCCTTCCTCAACAACTTTAACGGTACTGTTCAAGGTCTGAAATATATACTCATGGCCTTTCCAAGTAAGTCTGATAGGTAGTTCCCGACCTTTTTCGTTTGTACTTGTTTTGATGAAATCGGCATCCTTCAACAGTTGAATGTGATAATCCACTTTTCCTTTGGAATAACCTTTTATGGAAAAATCTGTTGGAACTTGTTCACCTTGGTATTTCATTTTCTCAATCTTACGTATGATTTCCGTAAGACATAACATATCCCTTTTCATCATATCTGATATATCGTTATCGCTTAATGTTAGTCTTCAATTGGAATTGGTTTAGGCGTAGGTATTTCTTCTTTCTGAAAGCCTTTTGCAATCAAATAGCTTCCATAGAACAAGAACTGCATGCCCATAAAAACGGTTACCGATAATGCACCGACCAACGGTTTGAAAATGATGACGCCACCAAACAAAATGGACAACAATCCCATTACCAATAACACCCACCATTTCTTGAACTTAAGCTTCTTAAGACCGAACGACAGACCGGATTCCATTATACCAATGGCCACTGTCCAAGTACCAATGAATATGACTAATAAAGGTGCCGTCATTCCGGGATAGAACATCAACATGGCACCCAATAGTATATCCAAAATACCAAGGGCTAGGGTCCATCCCCATTTGTTATAGAACTTTCTTACAGTGATACTACCTACTATGAAAACCGTTCCCGTAAAAAATGTCAACAATCCAATCGTTGCCGTTAAGCCCACAATTGAGGCCAAAGGGTTTCTAAATACCAGTACGGCCACAACGATGAATAACACTCCTCTCAGGAGGTACATCCACCAATTTTTTCTTTTGAATTTCATTGTACTTTATTTTTTGATGATTTAACTCTTGGGTGGATATTTTGATAATATTGCCTTGACAGCCTCATTAATGGTTTTATCCATGTCGCCCTGTTTTCCAGTAATAATACCGTTCGCCAATCCCCTCCAGACCAATTTATTGGTAGAAACATCCACCAAATCAATTATCAATGTTCCTAGCTCGTACTCCTTTATATAAGTATCCACATGTGCCATGCCCCCATATCGTTGGTTTCGATAAGAGGTATGGGTTATACTCTTGGATTCTTGTGTATCCACAACAAAAAAGTTGATATGTAGGTTTGGTGTTTCAGTTTCTTCCAAGCCTTTCTTTTTTAGTTGATCGTGTATTGCGTTTTCAAATGCTCTTTGATTCTGACTACTATAGTTGTCATGGGTATCTGAATACGACAACTCTTTATCGAACTTATAGCTTTCGTAAGTATTAAAATTGGCCTGCTTATCATATTCCACAGCCGTTTTCAAGTTCTTTATGGAATTACAGCTTCCCAAAATAAAAAGGGCAGACAAAAAAAATCCGATTAAGTAAATGTTATGTGTTTTCATTTTATTGTTTTTTAAGATGATTTAATCACACCCCTGGTATAGCCCAGAGGTGTTTTAACAGTTATTAGGATATTTTTTTCAAAAATTGATCTACTTCTTCAAGGGCTTGAGACCTGGTTTTCCCAAGTTTTTCCTGGAGAAGACCAACCAAACGTGTTCTGCTACCGTTGATTTTATCTGCTTCATTTTCAGTGATCTCTCCCCAATACTTTTGCATTTTTCCTTTCAGCTGGTTCCACTCGCCTAAATAAGTCATGTTGTCGAAGCGGTCCTGTAGCTTACTCACCTCTTTTCTGGCCTCTTCAATGGAGTGACCGTATTTTTGCTGTAGTAGCCCTTCTAATTTTTTGGTATCTCCAGCAATTTGATCTAGTTCATTATGGGTTAGTTTTCCCCATGTTTTTTGAGCCTCTCCTTTAAGCTCGTTCCAGTAACCATTTAAAATTTCACTCATGATTTTTGATTTAATTGATTAATAATTATTGTTCCTATTGTGTTTTTATAGTTTTTGTTCAATCCATGAATTGTCTTAGAAATCTGCTTACCTCATCCATTGCTTTTTCTTTGGACCATCCATATTTTCTCTCTATGGTTCGTAACATTCGTACTCGGCTTCCATTGATATATTTTATATCCTTACTATCTAGTGGAGGCCAGAAATCCAATAAATGGAACTTGATGAAACTCCAATCTGCCAGAAAAAACAGATTATCATATCGATTGATTAGATCCTTAATTTGTTTTTGGATTTGCCATGTGTTATATTGATATTCACGTTGTATTAATTTTTCCAATTCGATGGCGTTTCCATTAACCTGGTTCAGTTCTGATAAATTCAATCTTTGCCATGTGATTAAGGCCTCCCATCTTAGGTCTTCCCAATAATCTTTCAACAAGTGGTTCATTCGCTCCTCAATACTTTTTTACCTTTCAGGAATCCTCAATGGGATTGTAGTATATTTCTCAATTCTTTAAGGCCATGGATTCCCATGGTCATTTGATTTTTGAAGTATCTTATCTCAGGATTTTTTTTGAGGAGTTTTAAGGCAATCAGAACCATGGTGAATTGATCCGATTTTAAGTGCAATCGAAAACCGTTTGGGTTTTTCCAACTCCCAAATAGTGAAAAAATATTTTCATTCTCAACATCTTGATAAATCTCAAATTTTTCACAATAGTGGTCTTCCTTTGTCTTTTGAGCCACCTCTTGCATGATGTTCAGAAATTCACTCCGCTTATTGCTTCTTACTTCTACTAAAGCCATTATTACCGTCATTATTGATTAAAAAATTTTAGGACGGCATACCATATCCAATGGCCGTGCCACAGCGACAATAATTAGTTATATGATTGATAATCAGAATCTTGAAAATATCTGTATCGTGCAGCAGAGAAGAAGTTGCCACGAAATACCACAGCTTCCGCTATATATGACAGAAAATGGGATGGATTATTCCAGGGAAGAAAAGTAAATTTAAGATGAAAGATTTTTTTTAATACCCAGTTTTAACATTCGTGATCGTAAGGTACTTGGGTTGATATCCAGAATCTTACTGGCACCCGTTTGACCCTCAATCTTCCAATTGCACTTATCAAGTACTTGAAGAATATGATTTTTTTCAACGTCTTGTAAAGAACCAACTAGTTGATGTTCTAAAGAGGGTTCTGTTTTGATAAGGGCATCCTTAAGACTCAATACATTGGTTTCCGAAGTAATAACGGCACGCTCGACGATATTCTCCAACTCCCGAATATTGCCGGGCCAATGGTGTTCCCCTAATCTTGAAATAAGAGCTTCTGGGATTGTATCGATGGACTTCCCAATTTTTTTCCCAGTTTTGCTCACAAATTGTCGGACCAAAAGGGACAGGTCTTCCATTCGTTCACGAAGTGGAGGCACCTCTACTGGGAATACATTCAATCTGTAATAAAGATCTTGCCTAAAGTTTCCCTTATCAATCTCTTTCAATAAGTTTCTATTTGTTGCAGCAATGACCCTAACATTCACGTTCATGGTCTTCGGGTTTCCAATACGCTCAAACTCGCCTTCTTGCAATACACGCAGCAATTTTACTTGAAGCTCTAGGGGCATCTCACCAATTTCATCCAAAAAAATAGTCCCCTCATGCGCCATTTCAAAACGTCCTATATGTTGGTTGATAGCACCGGTAAATGCACCTTTTTCGTGACCGAATAGTTCACTTTCGATAAGATATGTAGGCAATGCAGCACAATTCACCTTAATCAAAGGGCGTTGGTTTCTTCTACTATTTTTATGAATTGCGCGGGCAATGAGCTCTTTTCCTGTACCCGTCTCCCCTAAGATTAAAACAGTACTGTCGGTTGGAGCTACTTGTTTAACTTGCTTAAGGGTATTTTTGAGCGAACCACTCTTTCCAATGATTTCTTCAAAATTGAGATTTAACTTTATTTCATCTTGAAGGTATTCGCTCTCTTTTTGGTATTGGTTTTTAAGAGTTTCAACTTGTTCATACGCTTGTTGCAATTCTTCTTGTTTTCTTTTCCGGTTAAGTGCATTTGTAAACATTTCACCTACCAGTCTCAGCCTACTAATATATTTGGCAGACCAATCAATTTTCTTTTCGTAGGAGTCGAAGCCCAAGGAACCTATGATTTTATCATTGATTACCAATGCAGAATACAAGATGGACTGTATGCCGAATTCCTTCATCAACTTCTTGATATTCTTGGCCTCTCTTGGTAAGCAATCCACGTCGCCGACACAGATCATCCCGTTGTTTCGAATTTCACTCATTATATAAGGAAAATCACTCATAGGAATTTCCCTGAAATCATCTTCGGTAATAAAGGATTTCAATGTGGGTTTAGCATAAAAGTGTGTGGTCGAAGCCAGATTGGTCTCTTCCGAATAGCTATTGAGAGAGCTGTAATCAACATCCATGAATTCTGTCAAGGATTTGAGAGAGCTATTAATTTCAGTATCGATTCTCTCGACAGGGATGTTTATGAAACTTGTTGAGAGTTGCGAAATTAGTTTCTCGAACCTCAATTGTTGCTCAAGCCGAGATGCAAGGGAACCGTCATTTAATTTAACCTGTTGCATGGTACATTAAAAGTAGGCAAAAAACATAAAATGCTAGCATTCAGCATTTAAGATTTATTTGGCACTTATCTTCCTGAACACTATAAAATCAAAACAGGATTCGACACTAAGTTCTTAGGTAAGATTTGGAGTTTTTGTTAAATCATCAAACATAATTTCCATCATAAATGTTAAAGTTTGGGTCTAAAATAAATTCTTGATCTGAATGCAAAATGCGTGCAAACAAAAAAGCCCCAGAGATTAAAAATCTCTGAAGCTTTGCTATCTCTACTCCTCACGTCGACAAGCTCAGTGCAGCGCTTGGGCTCCCTTCGACTGCGCTCAGGATAAACTTCTCACCCAAAAAACATAAAAAGAAAAATGGCAACCTTTCAGCTGCCATTTTTCTTTTTGCTCCTCCTCTTGGGCTCGAACCAAGGACCCTCTGATTAACAGTCAGATGCTCTAACCAACTGAGCTAAGGAGGAATATTTCACCTAAAGCGGCTGCAAATATAAATTTTTCTTTAAAACACCACAAACAAAGAAGCTTAATTTTGATTAAATAAATCTTTTAATAATATTCCAGATATCATTACCGAATATTACGAGCATAAGCCCCATCAAAATAATAAAACCTACTATTTGTCCTCTTTCCAGCACTTTTTCGCTCGGTTGTTTTCCACTAATCATCTCATAGAGTAAAAACATCACATGGCCGCCGTCTAAAGCAGGAATAGGTAATATATTTAAAAAAGCAAGCCAAACAGAGAACATGGCCATAAAGGACCAAAAGAAGGTCCAGTTCCAAGAAGTAGGCATCATTTCTACAATACCTATAGGGCCTTTCACCTGTTTATAGGCTCCCGTTTTAGAGTTAAAGATTACTTTAAATTGCCTTACTTGATCAGTTAGTACTTTAATGGTCTTTGTAAATCCTGCAGGAATTGCTTCAAAAAAGCCAAAAGTATCTGTAGTTCGCAAGTCTTCAATATCAAGCTGAATTCCAATAGCCCCCTCTTTGGGCACAGTTAAATTCAAGCTTTTAATTTGACCTTCTCTCCTAATAGAAATATCCAACTCTTCGTTTGCTGAACTTTTTATCGTATTTCTAAATTCGTCCCAATATGCAATCTTACTGTCTCCTACCCCAACAATTTCATCTCCAGCCATTAAACCTGCCTCTTTGGCTACAGAAGAATCTGCAACAACCGCAATTACAGGTTTGGAGCGGTAGGTCATAAAGTTTCTGCCTTGGGTCTGAAAAACTTCTTTTTTGCCTTCATCAGTAATCGGCATAGTAATTTGCTCCCCGTTTCTGTTGACCGTAATATCATCGCCCAAAATTATATCCAATATGGCATCGTTAAAACGTTTGGCTTCCTTACCATCCACCATAAGTATTTTATCTCCTGTACGTAGGCCCAATTTTTCGCCAATAGAATCTACTTCAATTCCATATTTTAAGCTACTGGATGGTATATAGGTATCACCATTATTAAAAAGTAAAAATGTATAAATTATCCAAGCTAACAAGAAGTTTACGATAACCCCACCCAGCATAATAATTAAACGCTGCCAGGCTGGCTTACTACGGAACTCCCATGGTTCTGGGTCTTTTTTCATTTGCTCCGTATCCATGCTCTCGTCTATCATACCGGCAATCTTAACATAGCCTCCCAATGGTAGCCAGCCAATGCCGTATTCCGTCTCTCCTATCTTCTTTTTTAAGAGCGAAAACTTTACATCAAAAAAGAGGTAAAACTTTTCAACTTTGGTTTTAAAATATTTGGCAGGAAGAAAATGTCCTAATTCATGTAATATCACTAAAATAGAAATGATCAGAATGAACATTACTATCTGCGTAAAAAGTCCCATCGGCTACAATCAATTTGTTTTAAGCAGACAAAAGTAAACTTTTAACAAATGTTTGAAAAGGATTACTAAAGCTATTAGACGTATTTAAGGTTTTTTTAGCAAGAAATGATGCTTTATTTTCTTGAAAAAGGTTGTTTTGCGCAGTACTTTTACAATCCATGCGTAAATTCTTTGCCAAATACAAATTCTTCGGTTTTGTTTTACTCTTACTCTCCATTGTAATTATCTACTTGATGTACAATGCGTTAAAACCTAAAGAGCGCTTACCTATTTATCAGCCATCAATGATAAACCCAGAATTGGTGGATAGCACCTTGCATTATAAAAAAAAGTACCACACTGTTGCTGATTTTGAGTTGACCAATCAAAATGGGGAAACCGTTACCTATAAAGATTATAAGGATAAGATTTACGTGGCCGATTTCTTCTTTACCACATGCCCCAGTATTTGCCCTATTATGACCAAAAATATGGCAGAAATACAAAATGCAACATTGGAAGACAAAGAAATTCTACTTCTTTCACATTCCGTTACTCCAGAAATAGATTCTGTTCCGCAGTTAAAGAGATATGCTCTTGAAAAAGGGGTTTTGGACAGCAAGTGGAACTTGGTTACTGGAGATAAGAAGCAAATTTATGAGCTCGCCAGAAAGTCTTACTTTGCTGTATTGAACGATGGCGATGGTGGCCCTTTTGATATGATACATACCGAAAACTTTATTTTAATAGATAAAGAGGGTAGAATTCGTGGAACATACGACGGTACAAATACCGAAGAGGTTGAAAAACTTATAAACGACATCTCTATATTAAAGGCTTCCTATAATGAGTAATCTTGACGGTGGGGTTGGCACAGAATTAGCATTTGTTTTATGATTTTTACCAAGAAGCTTTCGCTTTTTTCCCTTACTTTTGCCTTTACTTATAATCAATCTAAATAAAGATAAGTGGCTACGGTTGCAGAACTTAAAATGGGGCAAAAAGGAGTAATCAAGCAATCTTCGGATACTTTTCTCCCAATTAAGTTATTAGAATTAGGTTGCTTACCAGGCAATGAAGTTGAATTAATACAAGTGGCCCCTCTCAAAGACCCAATCTATATTAATGTTAATGGTTCCCATATTGCAATAAGACGCTCAGTAGCAGCACAAATAGAATTAGATATCATTGAAGATACCCCTGTTTTATGAGTAAAAGCATAAATGTTGCTTTAATTGGCAATCCCAATACAGGAAAAACTTCAGTTTTTAATCAGTTAACTGGTCTTAATCAAAAAGTTGGTAATTACCCTGGCATTACGGTCGAAAAAAAGGAAGGCATCTGCAAATTAGGGAGAGGCGCCAAGGCCCATATTTTAGATTTACCCGGCACCTATAGTCTTAACACTACTTCTCTTGATGAAAGTGTTGTTGTAGAATTATTGCTGAACAAAAATGACAAAGACTATCCCGATGTCGCTGTTGTTATAAGTGATGTTGAAAATCTTAAAAGAAACTTACTCCTTTTTACCCAGATAAAAGATTTAAGGATTCCCACCATATTGGTCATTAATATGGCGGACAGGATGTCCAGAAAAGGTATTTCAATGGATATTGAATTACTGGAAAAGAAACTTGATACCAAGATTGCTTTAGTAAGTACGAGAAAAGGTAGTGGAATAGAGAGGATAAAAGAACTCATCACCAATTATAAACAACTATCCGTAAAACCCAATATAGATACCACCTCGATTGCCCCAAACTATTTTGAAAGCTTACAAAAAACTTTTCCAAAGGAGGATCTGTACAAATTATGGCTGGTTATTACTCAAGATGTAAATTTTATGCCCCTTGAGAAAAAAAGAATTGCAGATGCTACTGCCTTTTCTACCAAATCCAAGGATGAATTAAAAAAACTTCAGCATAAAGAAACGGTAAAACGCTATCAATTCATTAATGGTATTCTTAAGAAAGCCTACAAGGTAGATTTACAAGCTGCCAAAGGAGCCAGAGCTACTTTGGATAAAATACTGACACATCGAATTTTTGGATATGTGATATTCCTAGCAATTCTATTTCTCATTTTTCAGGCTATTTTTGATTGGAGCGGTTACCCATCGGATTTTATAGATGAAAAAATGGCCATGGCTGGAGAGTGGATTAAAAACACCTTACCTTCTGGTGTATTCACAAACTTATTAGCAGAAGGTATTATTGCTGGTATCGCGGGAATACTCGTTTTTATTCCCCAAATAGCATTCTTGTTCCTCTTTATTTCACTTTTAGAAGAATCTGGTTATATGAGCCGCGTGGTTTTTTTAATGGACAAATTAATGCGTCCTTTTGGGTTAAGTGGCAAAAGTGTGGTCCCATTAATTTCTGGAACAGCATGTGCCATCCCAGCTGTAATGGCAACCAGAACAATAGAAAATTGGAAGGAACGTTTAATTACAATTTTGGTTGTCCCTTTTACTACCTGTTCTGCAAGATTGCCCGTTTACCTTATCCTAATTTCATTGGTTATCCCAAAAGGTTACTTTCTAGGGTTAAGCTATCAAGCGTTAACATTGATGCTACTTTACTTACTGGGTTTTGGGATGGCAATATTCTCTTCAATGATTTTAAATAGGGTATTAAAGATTAAAAGTAGATCGCTCTTTATGGTGGAAATGCCAACGTATCGCCTTCCCCTATTTAAAAATGTTTTCTATACTGTGGTGGAGAAGACCAAAAGCTTTGTTTTTGGAGCTGGTAAAATTATATTGGCAATTTCGATAATTCTTTGGTTTTTAGGCTCTAATGGGTTTTCAACCGATTTTAAGAATGCCGAAACTATTGTAAATAAACGTATAAAAGAATATGGCTTAAACGATTATAGCAAAAACTATATTAACAATAACCTTATCGCATATAAAAAATCTCCAGATCCCAAATCATTGGAAATTACAAAGGATTCTTTGCTATTGGTTAAAGAAGTTCTAAATGAAAGAGCCCGTAAACAAGAAATTGCCAGCTACAAATTAGAACATTCATACATTGGTTATGCCGGAAAGGCTATTGAACCACTGGTAAAGCCCCTTGGGTATGATTGGAAAATAGGTATCGCAGTACTGACTTCTTTTGCTGCCCGTGAAGTTTTTGTGGGAACGTTAGCAACCATTTATAGTGTTGGTAACGATGAAGAAGAAACCATTAAAAATAGAATGGCCGCAGAACTGGATGAGACAGGAAAAAAACCATTATTTAATTTAGCTTCAGGTATTTCACTAATGCTCTTTTATGCATTTGCCATGCAATGTATGAGTACCTTGGCTATTGTAAAACGTGAAACAAATAGTTGGAAATGGCCCATGTACCAACTGGCTTTTATGAGCGTTTTTGCATATATTGTAGCATTGACAGCCTATCAAATTTTAAAATAACGGTATGCAAGAAGTTTTAGTTTACATCATATTATTACTTGCTGCTGGGTATCTAGCAAAAAAGTTCTTGCTACCTAAATCATTATTTGCATCCACTAAAAAAACTTCAAAAAACTGTGGGACAGATGGTGATTGTGGCTGTTCCTAATACCACCTGAAACCTTTTTAGCATGTTTTCCTTCTTCTTTTTTGATAAAAATCAAAAAAAATAATCCGTTCGTGTAACCTTTTGTAATTTCCTGACTATATAGAGTGAACACCAACAAAACTGACCATTGTTGAGAACAGAAACAGATGAATTATTAATGGCTGAAGTAGCCCAAGGCAATTTAGACTTGCTAAAAGTGCTTTTTGATAGACATCATGTACACATATTTAATTTCTTATACAAAATGTGTGGTGACAAAATGCTAAGTGAAGACTTAACGCAAGATGTTTTTTACAAAGTCATTAAATACCGTTCTTCTTATAAAAATGGAAAGTTTTTATCGTGGATTTTTACAATAGCAAGAAACAGTTTAAAAACACATTTTAGAAAAAATAAAGAAGAACATAGCGATTTAGAAACCGTAGCATATAGATTGGCTGATGATGCAAAAGAAAACGATGAAGATTATTCGCAATTGCAAAGAGCTTTAGCAAAGCTCGAAAGTTCAGACAGAGAGGTTTTAATTATGCACAGGTTTCATGAAATCAAATACAACGAATTAGCAGAAATTATGGATAGTACCCCAGGTGCTATCAAAACAAAAGTAAGTAGAGCGCTAAAAAAATTAAAAGCAATCTACTTAGAAAGTATATAAGTTATGGACACAAATCATATTACAGATTTACTCCCAGATTACATAGATAATGTGTTATCTGCAACTCAGAAAAACGAAGTTGAAACGCACCTTAAAATATGTGATGAATGTTCCAAGGAATTGGAAGAGTACAAATCTCTTTTCAAAGGATTTGAAGAAGAAAAAATAGCAGAACCATCTGCTCAATTGAGCAAAAACTTTGAGAAAATGCTTTCCAATGAAAAGGATAATGGAGTTAGAGTGGTTTCTATGAACAATCATAGTACAAGCAATACTAAAAACTGGTTTTCTAGCGGTATGAAAGTTGCCGCCAGCATAGCTTTACTTATTGCTGCATTTGTTGGAGGCAGATACTTTCAATCAGAAGAATCCCAAAAAGAAATTGCTTCTATCGAAAATGAGAGTTTACAGTTAAAACAGACCACTATGATTTCATTGATGGAGAATCAATCCGCTAGCAAACGCATACAAGGAGTTCAATTTATCGAAGAGTTTGAAAGTCCAGATGACGCAATAGTAAAAGCATTGGCCAATAGAATGCTTAATGACGAAAATACAAATGTTCGTTTAACAGCTGTTGAGGCATTATCAAAATTTAGCAAATCAGAGTTGGTAAAGTTGGCTTTTATAGAAGCTTTGGAAACAGAAAAAGACCCTAGTGTTCAAATTGCGATTATACAAAACTTAGTAAAAACACAGGAAAAGAAAGCTGTAAAATCTATGCAGAAATTATTGGAGCAAGAAGATACACAACCATTTATTAAAGAAGAAATTAATCAAATATTATCAGAAATTATATAAACATCAAAAAACGAAAATCATGAAATTATTCACAACTATTTTATTTACATGTGTATTTGCGATAAGCATACAAGCACAATCAGATTACACCAAATCATTAAACGGCGTTGAATGGGTTAAGATTGAAACCAAATCTGGAGTAAGTGTCAAAACCCATGACAAAAAAGAGCTTTTAATCAAGGTTTCTGGAATGAAAAAGAAATCTGAAAAAGCGAAAGGATTAAAACTAGTTGGAGCTGGTGGCACGGACAATACCGATGTTGGCTTTTATGTGGTACAAGATGGTAATACTATGCTAGTAAAAAATCTGAGAAAATCTGAAAAAGCCGAAATTTTTCTTCCAAAAACCCAAAATGTATCGGTTACCAATTCTTGGAACGGTGATATTTATATTGAAGGTTTCTCTGGTGAAGTGGAAGCTAATGCCAACTTAAATGGTGGGCTAAAGATGAAAAATCTTTCAGGTCCAGTAACGGCATATTCCCTAAATCAAGGTATAAAAGTAGACTTTGATAAAGTAAGCCAGAGTTCTCCTATTGTAATCCGCACCACCAATGGTGAAATAGATGTAACCTTACCTAGCAGCACAGCTGCAGACCTGGAGCTTAGCTCATGGAATGGTGAAGTCTATACCAATTTTGACCTGCAGAGACCCGAAAAAGATGGTATGAAATCTATATCTGGAAAAAAAGTAACGAGTACAATTAATGGCGGCGGTGTAGGTATAAAATTAAAGTCCACCAATGGCACCATTTATTTAAGAAAAGAGTAATCAATCTAATCAAAGCTGAATTTATTTCAGCATAAAAACGAACAGTTATGAAAAATATAGTAATATTATTCGTAGTCAGTTTTATCACACTGACAACAATTACAGCTCAGAAAGTTATAGAAAAAAACTTCTCTTATAAAGAGCAATTTATTGAGCTAGATGTAAACTTCGCCAGAAATATTGAAGTAAAGACTTGGGACAAAAATACCGTTTACTTTAAAGCGGATATTTATACGGAAGACCCACAGTTTTTAGACTTCTACAAATTGAACCTTAATGAAGGGGCGGGTAAAATTGATATTGAAGAGGAGGCTGAAGGTGTTTTTAAAGCTTACCGTAAAGACTGTATACAAAAGAATCCTAACAAAAAAAGGAATTGTTACAATACAGGAGACTTAGTAGAATTTAATTATGTTCTCTATGTGCCAAAGAATGCAAAGTTTAAGGTGAGCAGTATAAATGGCGACTTAAAATCGGATGTAATCGAGGGTAATTTTATGGTAGACCTTATTAACGGAAACATAGACATTAAAAAATATTCTGGAAATTTAGATTTAAGCACAATAAATGGGGAAATAGACTTAAAAATATCCAATACAAGCTTACTAGCAGAAACCATACATGGTGATATTTATGCCAGTGAAGAATTAGGTTTAATAAGTGAAGATAAACATGTAGGTCAAAAAATTTGGAGCGAAAGTTCCAGTGCTAAAAACAAATTGAAGCTCAATACAATTAATGGCAACATGTATTTGCGATAAGTAATCCCATAATCAATTACTAAAAAGGCGCGAAAGTATTTTCGCGCCTTTTTAGTATTCTTGCTCCTCTTTTTGAACAAAAGATACTTTGGCTTGTTTAGCTAAATAAATCGGAGAGGTTACAAAAAGTTTTTTGACTTGATTGTCCCAATCCCTAGCTACATTAAAATAACTGGCATTATTTACGGCCATAATCTCATCACAATCTGGGCACGTATGTTTGTAATCCAAAAAATGATGGGCAAACTCATGAAAAGCAACTACTTTAAAGATTTCGGGGTCGATTAAAGCAATCCAATTGATTAAAATATTTTCAATATCCCCATTAGCATCTCTAGTAACCATTCCCATTACGGTATTGCCCTCTTCAAGTGGCAAACTATTGGTGACATCAATATTTTTCAATTGAAATAATTTCTCATGATACTCAATTCCATAGGTATCACAATATTCAAAAAACTCGTTTAACAGTGGTTGAAGTCGCCCATCTATATCTACGCTATCTTGAGCATAAAAAGTAAAGGAGCATATAAAAAGACACAATAGTGACAGTTTCTTTTTCATCTTGGTTGTGGTTTGGTGAAAAAATACTTCTGATAGTGTCTACAATAAAAAACGGGGAGAAAACAACTTTATTTCTAATTAGTTGTTTTTTAACATTTTATAGGGTTGAATATGGTGTAAAAGATATGAAAGCCAAAGCTCAGGTTATAAGGAAACATTTATTTTGGTATCCTTATCCAATTTAAAAGCACAATCTTTAAATGCTGGCGGGCCAAATGTTCGCATTTTAGCATTAGAAAAAGCTACTTTTTCTTTAGGAATGCCCAACCAATTAGTGTCTAGTTTGTTATTCCCATTTTCGTCATGGAAAATTGCAAGTGCATACTCGCCTTCTGGCAAGTCTTCAATGGCAATATGTGTTATCCCTTTTTGGGCAACAATACTATCGCATTTGTATACCTTATCAAATTTTAAGAAACCTTCTTTAGTATTGTAGACAGCAACACTTATTTTGCCTTTAGAAGAAGGTACATCATGAACATCAAGAGTAATTTGGTTTTGTGAAAAAACCACTACGGGAAGTAAAAAAAGTAAAAACAAAAATCCTCTCATAGTTTATACCATTACAACAAATATGCTAAACTTATTTTTCTCTTAAAAAGTATACGAACTAAAAATAATTTTAGGTTTTTTATTCTAAAATAACTTGTAATGTTTAATTATAGCTGAAGCAAAAAACACTCCTATTAAAAAGAAAAATATCCATTTGACATATTTGGCATCACTTTCTTTGGGCCACCTACTCATACCTATTATATTCCTTTTTTGTTCCATAGAAGCTATTAATTCTGCCTTATCTTATGAACCATTAAGTCACGTATCATCAAAGCTTTTTGTTTGGCCATGTCAGCATTTTTCCCTTGAAAATTTTTATCAATGGTACTTTCCCATAGATTTATCCATCTATCGAACCGTTCATCGGTCAATTCAATTTTACTGTTTAACGCTATATGTTTGAGCATGGGATTACCTTTGTAAACAGCTGTATGAAAAAGCATGGAATCCCAAAAATTATACATAACGGGAATATGTTTCTCCCAAATAAAGTCTATGGTTTCAGTAAAAATAAAGCTGATCATATCATCTTGGAGCACTTTATTGTAAAAGTCGTCTACCGGTATCTTTACATCTTCTCTATCTAAAATATCTGACTTCATAAAGTAGACTTATTATAATAATGTTAGAGCTACAATACAACTACTTATACTACAAACCTAAACCCATTACTTTGAAAATGATATAATTTTTTGATAAAACTCTTGTGTTTTTAAACTATCAGTGAAGTTTATGTATAGTTTAAGTGAGTCATGGTGTACCAATCTAATCTTTTGTTGCCTTAAATCATCCACAAAAACATAGACCTTGGAATCGGTCAAAGAATCCTTAAAAACGCCTTTCTCTTTAGCCAACCACGAAAACCCATTCTTTCGTTCCATCTCGGGTAACTTTGAAACCAATGAAATGCTGTCCAATTCTGATAACGGAATGGTCTGCCTATATATTCCTGAAGTGATTTTAAATTGTCCATCTTCAATCTTACTCCAATTCTTATAGTGTAGCACAAATGCCAACACACAAGCAATTACAGTAACAATAATTACGATGTTCCAAAACCAGCTCTTCTTCATTGCATAAATTCTGTCATTCCCATGAAGATGGGAATCCATTGATATTGAGATTCCCGCATACGCGGGAACACAAATTTATTTTTTGTACTTATCAAACCAAGCAACGGTATGTGCAATCTTAGTAATTAGATTACTGGGTTTACTGGCAATACCATGGCTCGCTCCTGGTATTTCAACCAGAACGGTTTCAATTTTTCGCAATTTTAAAGCGTGGTACAGTTGTTTGGCTTCGCTTGGGGGAGTCCTTAAATCGTTCATGCCCACCATCACCATTGTTGGGGTCTCTATATTACCAACGAGCGAAATGGGAGAAAACTTCCAATAATGTTCAAAATTTTCCCATGGCTGTCCTTCATAGCGTGAATTTGCATAACCAAAATAATTATCAGCTACCAAAGTCTTACTGATCCAGTTCATCACAGGTTTGGCAACTACCGCAGATTCGAAACGGTTGCTCTTACCAATCATCCAAGCGGTCATAATACCGCCTGCAGAGCCTCCGGTAACAAAAAGTTGATCTTCATGGGCAATTCCCATTTTAATACAATGGTCTACCCCGTCCATGGTATCGTTATAATCTTCTCCAGGATAGTTTCTATAAAGCAAGTTGGCAAATTCCTCCCCATAACTAGTACTTCCGCGAGCATTGGGATAGAAAACAATATATCCTGCGGAAGCATATAATTGCATTTCTATAGAAAAACGGTCTCCATAATTTAAGATTGGTCCTCCGTGATTTTCAACCATAAAAGGATATTTTTTAGAGGCATCGTAATTTGGCGGATAAACTACCCATCCCTGAATATCACGGCTATCAAAAGAAGATTTGTACCAAACCTCTTCTACCTTGCCTAGGGTCTTGTAATCCAATAATGCTTTGTTGAGTGCTGTAACCTTTCTCGGATTCTTTTCTTTTGCCTTGATGATTGCTAACTCTGCAGGATAATCTGGGCGCGAATGCGTATAAGCAATAGAACCATTTTCAGAAACCGAGTAAGAACCACTTCCATAAGGTCTTCCTAAAGTAGTGCCGCCTCTGTTATCTGCAAGTTTAGTCACCTTTCCAGAAAGGGAAACATGACCAATCTTCCCATTGCCTTTATCATCATAGTTAAAATAGAGCCCTTTACTTGAGGTGTCCCATTTAATTCCAGATACTGTTCTATCCAAAGCTTGTGAAATTGGTTTCTGTCCACTTCCATCAGTATTCATAATATGTAAAAACCGAGTCTGATAAGCCTCTCTCTTATCTTCTATACTAATGTAGGCAATGTGTTTACCGTCGGGTGAAAGTTGAGGATTATAGTCAGGGCCATCCCTGTCTGTTAGGGCGATGATTTCTCCATTTTCAACATTCACCGAGTAAACTTCACTGTTCCTAAAACGATATTCCCAATCTTCTACCCTATTTGCCGAAAAGTAAATTTTGGAACCGTCTTTTGCCCAAGAAAGTGTTCCCCGATGATGCCAATCCCCAGAAGTTATTTGGCGTGGGGCACCACCATTTGCGGGCATGGTAAAAATATGGTTAAATCCAGGTTTTATATATCCTCTTCCATCAGCTTCATGATAGACTCTGTCCGTAATCCTAGGAGCGTCTGCCCATTTAGCGCCTTTTGGTTTTTTTGGCATTTTGGCCAATACTGGTGGAGCTTTTGGCACATTCATAGAAAATGCCAGTTGCTTTCCATCTGGTGACCAGGTTAACGAACTTGGTGAAAATGGTAATTGAGAAAGCTTTGCTACTTTCCCTGTATTCACCCAATACAGATAAATTTCGGAGCCTTCATCAGTACTGCTACTAAAGGCAATTCTATTTCCCGAAGGCGACCACCTTGGACTGCTTTCACTCACTTCTCTAGAAGTTAGTTTTTGGTGTTGGCTACCATCCGTTTTTATCATCCAAAGGTTCCCCCAGCTACGGTCTTTCATAACATCAAAACCCATACGACGATATACCACCCAATCCCCATTGGGGGAAATCTGTGGGTCAGATACATATTGCAAATCAAAAACATCTGTGTAAGAGAAGTTTGTTTTTTGGGCTTGCACATTAAATACCAGTAGGCATAGTAATACAAATATTGGAAGCTTGTTCATGGTTATGGAATTAAGAATCTTCTAAAGATAATTAATGTGGAAATACTTAAAACATCTATTCTTTAACTTTATCAATTATCTTTAAAGCAACAACCAAACTTTTAACCATTTTATGAAAACCAAAAAAATTAGCACAGACCGTATTCTGGGCATTTCTGCTATGCTTATTAGTTTACTTACCCTTATTATTTTTATTTACCAAACCAATATAATGAAAGAGCAAAGTAAGCTCTCTGTTAAACCGAGACTGGATTTCACCACCAACTTTGACCAAAAAGACTCAACAATTATTATCAGAGAAGTTATTGAGAACAAAGGGCTTGGTCCTGCTATAATCGATTCTATTTATTTTAAATATAAAGATGGGGCCTATCCTGTTGATATTGAAACTTTGATTAAAAAAGAGATTCCCAAACTTTTAGAATTTGGCTATCTATCTCAACATGCTACTCTTAGTAAGGGCACCACAATTTCCCCAAATGAGGAGCGGTTCATATTCACCTATCATATACCTATGAGTCAGCTTGAAAATTTATATTCCTATCTGGGCATGAGCGATGAAGATGACAACCCTTTTCCAATTGAGGTCATTTACACTTCCATTTATGAAGACAATAAATGGATGATGAACAATGATGATTTGAATCAACCCATAAAAGTGGATTAATGCTAAAAATATTTAGAAGAGCTCGTCAAAATTTAATTGCAGAAGGTAACACAGGTAAATATTTAAAATATGCCATCGGTGAAATTTTGCTAGTAGTCATTGGTATTCTCATTGCATTACAGATTAATAATTGGAATGAGCAGAAAAAGGAAAAAGCAAAAGAACAAGCCTTTTTAAAGGAAATAAATTTAGATTTTAAATCAAATAAGACGCAGTTAGATTCCATAATCAGTTACAATAAGGTGAGCTTACATGCTAGTGCCAGAGTATTGGAAATTATCAAGGGTTTCAATCTAAAAAACCCAAAAGCAAATGTGTCTAATTCCCATCTAACTGATAGTATTGGGTACTATTATCGTTTGATGTGGAGAAATAAATCATTTAATCCGAAAAATGGTAGTGTTGAAGCACTATTGAACTCTTCCTCTTTTGATGTTATAAAAAATGACAGCTTAAGACGAAATTTAATTTCATGGAAAGACGTTCTAAACGATTATCTAGAAGAAGAGGAATTTGCCATAAATTTTTTGTTTAATGAATATGGACCATGGGCAAGGGAAAATTTTGACCCAGATGTAGATGACGACCCAGAATATATTACTGCATTTTTTAGTAAAAGACACAGAAACTTTATGAATCAAAGAGCTGGAGATTTATATAACAATTTAACAACCGTAGAAGAAGAAGGGGTTATCACAATGATTGATGATATTATTAGATTAACCGAAACAAATCATAATGATTAAGTTTTTTCGTAAGATCAGAAAGTCTTTGTTGTCCGAAAACAATTTTTCGAAATACCTCCTCTATGCCATTGGCGAAATAATATTAGTAGTCATTGGTATTCTAATTGCGCTTCAGATCAATAATTACAGTGAACAACAGAAAGGGCGTGAACAAGAAATTATTTTATTACAAAACCTATCCAATAATGTAGCACTGGACATAAAGCAGATTGAATCAAACTCAAAAAAATCATCCGAACGTTTAGACCGCCTAAACCTTACCATGCGACTTATAAAAAGTAAAGACTCGGTTAAGAACGATGAATTTCTAGGTCATTCTTTTGAGTTTCTTGTGGATAATTATTTTAGAAGCAATAGCGGCATATTTGATGAAGCGGTCTCTTCTGGTAAAATGGGTTACATTCAAAATCTTAAGCTTTCACAGTCAATTTTTGACTACTACCGCAATGCTAAAGAAAGTCTTATTGATGGTACCGCGCGTCAGATTACCGATGAAATCATCACACCTTTATTGGTTGAATCGGTACTAATGAACAAGAAAGCATTTGGTCGGTTGGGTATGGAAGTAGAAGATATTGCCAATCTTGAAGAATTAGATATAACAAGTCTAAGAAACAACAAGGATTTTTGGAGAATGTGCCTTCTAAAATTTGGCAGCAATAGCGAACAATTAATGCGCTGGGGTTTTATGAAACAAGATGCCGAGGAACTTAAGTCAAAAATTGATCAAGAATTGGAAAAATTAAAAGACTAATGCAATTCAAAAATAAAAACGTATTAATTACAGGGGCCTCCCGAGGAATAGGCAAAGCTACCGCCCTATCTTTTGCCGAAAAGGGTGCTACTGTCGGAATAAACTTCAAAAGTAACTCTAAAGAAGCTGAAAAGACCCTTAAAGAACTTACGGGAGAAGGACACCGACTTTTTCAAAAAAACATTTCTGAAAAAGAGAATTGCCAAACTTTAATTAATGAGTTTGTAGATACCTACGGTCAATTGGATGTGTTGGTCAATAATGCAGGTATCTCCATCTTTCATGAGATTGACAAAGTAGATTTTGACCATTGGACACATGCTTGGGAAAATACCTTTAAAACCAACCTTTTTGCTGCAGCTAACATAACCTATTGTGCTGCTAAGGCCATGATGAAAACTGGTGGTGGACGAATTGTGAATGTATCCTCCAGAGGGGCTTTTCGGGGCGAACCCACTAAACCTGCTTATGGGGCCAGTAAAGCAGCTTTGAATTCTATGACTCAGTCTTTGGCTAAAAAATTGGCACCAAATAATATCTATTTGGGAGTTGTCGCTCCTGGTTTTACAGAAACTGAAATGGCTACAGTAACACTCACTCCGGCGGAGCGTGAAAATTTACTGCGAGAATCTCCTTTTAAACGCATGGCGCAACCCAAAGAGGTTGCACACGCGATTCTATTTCTGGCTTCCGAAGGTGCAGAATACACTTCAGGAACCATTATTGATGTAAATGGGGCAAGTTACTTAAGGAGTTGATAGGTTGCTTTGTTAGCAAAAGAATTTTCTTTAAAAAGACTTCTCGATACAAAATTCTTTCAGAATTCCACTCGAAGTGACGTACTTTGCCTTCATGAAAGCAGCAACCGTAGTCCAAATCAAGAAAGAACTTCAACACCGTAATCCAGACGAAATCCTACAGTTGTGTTTGCGATTGGCCCGCTTTAAAAAGGAAAATAAGGAACTGCTTACCTATCTTTTATTTGAAGCTGACCATGAGGAAGGGTATATAGAAACTGTGAAAGCTGAAATGGATTTACAGTTTTCAGAAATTAATACCAACAGCTTCTTTTACATTAAAAAGAGTGTGCGTAAGATTCTCAGGACTATTAAAAAATACATCCGCTATTCTGGTAACAAAGAAACGGAAGTAGCATTACTACTATATTTTTGCCTAGAGTTAAAAGATTTCTCCCCATCCATAAAAAGAAATACCACTCTAGTAAATCTTTATGAAAGACAGTTAATCTATATTGAAAAGAAAATTGGTTTACTTCATGAAGATTTGCAGTATGATTATGGACTGTTATTGGAAGAATTAAAACGATTTTAACAATATCGTATTCATCATAGTTCTAACTTGACGGCTATGAAAGTTATCTTAGTTTTTTTAGTTCTAATTCAGTCTTGGACCATCCAAAGTCAAAATAAAGCAGACTATACCAACTATCACAAAAACATTATTGATGCTGAAGCTTTAATTGCATCTGAAAAGTATAACGAAGCCCTAATTGAATTAACCAAAACGATTGAGGGCTATGATTTTGTTTTTCTAAAGGATATTAAGATTGCAACGCAACTGGCAGTGTTTTTAAATAATGATGCCAAAGCCTTTAAGTTTTTAGAATTAGGTATTAAATCTGGCTGGACACTAAAGGAGATAAAAAAGAATAAACTATTAACCTCATTGAGGGGAAAATCGCAATGGTCCGTTATAATCAAATCTTATCCAGAATTTCAGAAAGTATTTGAAAATCGTATTGATAAAAGCTTGAAGTCGAGGGTAAAAGAGATGTATAAGAAGGATCAAAAAATGGCTTGGAGTTACTTATTTAGGATTGGTCAAACAGCAAAAGAAAAGTATGCCAATAAAAAGGTGAAACCACATGCTATTGAACAAATAGATATCTTAAATCGGATTATTGATGACAAAGGATATCCTGGTGAAAAACTAATTGGGGAACCAGTTTGGATGTCCACCATATTATCTCACCACAATTCGGTTTCTGAAGATTTTGTAAAAACCGATACCCTTTACGATAATTTAAGACCCAAACTTTTAACTGCTATAAGAGGAGGGGAACTCAACCCATATGAGTTTGCGTTGATGGAAGATTGGCGAATCACCATAAAGCATGATCGACAAAAACCAGGATTTGGTTATATCGAATCTCTAAAACCAGAACAGGTCAGCGCTTCTAACGAATTACGGAAACAAATAGGGATTCGTTCTGTAGAACTCAGAAACAACCTAGTAGCTATTGAAGAAAAAACTGGAATGGACTTTTATTTGGCCGGTTCTGGCTGGGTCGATGGAAAAATTGGTCTTTAAAACTTAAGCGGTTCTTGTTTTTCAAAATCTTCAGCAGAAATAGCCTTCCCATTAATTATAGAAGTATCCCAATCCTGTGTTATTTTCCATTTCCCATCTATCCTTTTTAAGACGATATGAAACTGCCCATAATTAGAACTGGTTTTACCTTCTTTTGTAGTTGCCCTAATTCTATAAAAACCTACTTCATACGAGGTAGCTTCATTGGTATGTCGGCTATCAAACCAAAATTCTAAGGAAATAGAAATACCATCTGCCTTGTTCTGTTTAAAACGTTCCAAGTTGCCAGCTTTAAAACTATTTTCGGTATCAATCCCATTTGGAGTTACTCTTAAAACCTGTTCTGTATATGTTGCATTGAGTGCTTTACCATCTAGGTTTTCGAATGCCTCTTGGAAAGGCTTCCATACTTCTTGGTCAATTACATCCTGAATTTCTTTTACTTCATTTTGAGCAATTCCAAAAAAACAAATAAAGAACAAATAGAGTGCTACGTATTTTTTCATCTGTGTATTCCTTAATTATCCTAATCCTACATCCAAGGTCATCATCACAATAAATCCTGCGATAAAGCCCATCACTGCAATATCCGAATGTTTATCTTGTTGTGTTTCAGGAATTACTTCTTCCACAACCACAAAAATCATGGCCCCGGCCGCAAAAGCAAGTGCATATGGTAAAATTGGCTGAAATGTAATTACCGCCCATGCCCCAATTACCGCAGCTATGGGTTCAACTATAGCAGACGCCTGACCGTACATAAAACTTTTTCTTCTTGTAAGTCCTTGTCTCCGCAATGGCATTGCTACTGCAAAACCTTCGGGGAAATTCTGTAATCCGATACCAAGTGCCAATGCAACAGCACCACCAATAGTAGCACCATCAAAACCTGCTGCAACGCCACCAAAAAGGACACCTACAGCAAGACCTTCTGGAATATTATGTAAAGTAATTGCCAACGTAAGTAAGGTGGTTCTGTGCCAAGGCGTTTTTACTCCTTCGGCTTCACTCTCTTTAAAATTAATATGTAAATGGGGCAGTACTTTATCCAATCCAAAAAGGAATAATGCTCCCAATAAAAAACCAACAGCAGCTGGAATTACTTTTACAAAACCTTCGCCCGGACTCATTTCAATCCCTGGTGAAAGCAAGCTCCAAAAGCTGGCCGCAACCATTACGCCTCCAGTAAAACCAAGCATACCATCCATAACAGAACGTTTGGGGTTTTTAAAGAAAAAAACTAAGCTGGCACCCAATGCCGTAAGTCCCCATGTAAAAAGAGTAGCGTAGAATGCTGCTAAAATTGGGTTTATAGATTCAAAATAATTAATTATTTCTTCCATTAGATTTCTACTTTAACGTAAAGGTTAATAGCTATTTGGTTTGAAATTTGAAGTTGTTTATCCGCAATTTCAATTCTAAGCGAATCATCAAAAGCCTCTTTTTCCAAAACCGTAATCTCGTCACCCAAGGCAATTTGGTTTTTATCCAGAAACTTTAAAAAAGCTGTTGAAGTATCTTTAACACCAACACAAATTCCATGTTCGCCACTATTTAATTCACTCAACAATTGCTTGTCACGCTCTTGGAATTCTCCATTTTTTGTGGGAATTGGGTCGCCATGTGGGTCATATTTGGGAAAATCCAATAACTCGTCAATTTTATCAATCAACTTTTCGCTTTTAATATGCTCCAATTGCTCAGCAACCTCATGTACCTCATCCCAGGTAAAGTCTAACTTTTTCACCAGAAAAACTTCCCACAGACGATGCTTTCTAATTATAGACAATGCTGTTTTTGTCCCCAAATCGGTCAGAGAAACCCCTTGGTAACGTACGTAGTTAAGAAGGTTCTTTTCAGCCAACTTTTTTGCCATATCCGTAACAGAAGACGGTTTGGTCTCCATTTGTTCGGCTATTGCGTTTGTGGAAATCAATCCAGAATGGTTGCCCCCTAGGTGAAAAATAGTCTTTATATAATTTTCTTCTGCCCGTGTCAAAAAAATACTTTTTCCAAAAATACATTTTTATTTGTAAAAACAAATTTTTAGATTTGTCTAAATTTTAATTTCAACAAATATAAATTGAAATACATACTACTAGTTCTCACCGTTTTATTTCTTTCTTTTGGATGGGGGCAAAATGCTACGGTGCAAGGTGTAGTTTCCTCAGATAGAGAAGGCGTTCCTTATGCCAATGTGTATCTAAAAGGAACTAAAAGTGGTACGGCCACGGATGGGAATGGATCTTATGCCATTTCCAACCTTTCCCCTGGTAAATATGTACTAATAGCATCTGCCATAGGTTATGCCACAAAACGTCTTCCTTTTCTTGTAGGTAAAGAAGAAAGCCTCAATTTAAATATTGAATTGATTCCCTCTGCAGAATCCTTAGATGAAACTGTGGTCACAGGTACGCTAAAACCTGTCAGCAGGTTGGAAAGTGCCGTTCCTGTAGAAGTTTACGCACCCACATTCTTTAAAAAGAACCCCTCTGCAGGACTTTTTGATGCATTACAAAATGTAAATGGTGTACGCCCACAAATAAATTGTAACGTTTGCAATACTGGTGACATTCATATAAATGGTTTGGAAGGTCCATACACACTAATAATGATAGATGGCATGCCAATAGTCAGTGGTTTGGGTACGGTCTATGGCTTATCAGGAATTCCCAACTCTTTAATTGAACAGATTGAAATTGTAAAAGGTCCTGCCTCCACACTTTATGGAAGTGAAGCCGTGGGAGGGCTCATCAATGTCATCACAAAAAATACGCTTTCTGCCCCAGAGTTCTTTGCAGATAGTTTTTTGACTGGCTGGGGCGAGTACAATCTTGATGTAGGCACCAAATTTAATTTGGGCAAAAAGACCGATGTTTTGCTTGGCGTAAATTATTTTAATTACGACCAGCTCATAGACAACAACAATGATAATTTTACGGATTTAACCATCCAAGAACGCTTTTCTCTTTTTCAAAAATGGAATTTTAAACGTGAAAGTGGTAAGCTATTCACCCTAGCAGGGCGGTACTTCTATGAAAATAGATGGGGCGGAGAATTACAGTGGACAGAAGCATTTAGGGGCGGTGAGGAAATCTATGGAGAAAGTATTTTTACACGCCGCTGGGAAGTCATTGGCAAATACCAATTGCCTGTAGAAGAAAATATAACGCTCTCTTTATCTTATAACGACCACAATCAAGATTCCGCCTACGGACCTGAAATTTACCTTGCTGACCAACGTATTGGCTTTGCACAATTACTATGGGATAAGACTTTGGGAAAGAACGACTTGCTTTTTGGTAGCACATTGCGGTATAACTATTATGATGACAATACTACTGCCACGACAAATGGTCTGGGAAACAATCCTGAAGAACTTGCCATCCCAGGCCTTTTTGTGCAGAACGAATATAAATTTTCTAAAAAATATTCTCTTTTAGCTGGTTTGCGGTACGACTATGATAGCCGCCATGGCAACATTTTTACCCCAAGGGCGGCGTTTAAATGGAAAACTTCAGAGAATGGGGTATTGCGATTTAACACAGGTACAGGTTTCCGCGTTGTAAACCTTTTTACCGAAGACCATGCCGCATTGACCGGTTCTCGCGATGTTATTATTGCTGAACAACTGGAACCTGAACGTTCTTGGAACTTTAACATCAACTACTTACAAAAAATATATGCGGATAATGGAACTTTTGCCAGTTTTGATGCATCCGCCTTTTACACAAGATTTAGCAACGCCATTATCCCAGACTACGATACCAATCCCAACCAGATCATTTATGACAATCTTGATGGAAATTCGGTTTCCCAAGGGATAAGCGCCAATATAAATGTGGTATTCCCCAGTGGATTTAGGATTTTGGCAGGGGCCACGCTACAAGATGTAAGCAGTACCGAAAATGGGATTACCCAGCGCCAAATACGTACCGAAGGTTTTACGGGAACCTGGAGTTTGTCCTATACCATCAACAAAATTGATTTAGCAGTGGATTATACAGGGAATATTTACGGCCCAATGCGCCTGCCCATCTTAGGTGAAACGGACCCTAGAAGAGAATTCTCCCCTACCTACAGCATTCAAAACATACAATTCACCTACAAAGGGCTACAGAACTTTGAGTTTTATGGTGGCGTAAAAAACCTGTTGAACTGGACACCAAATCGTGGCAATCCATTTATCATAGCAAGGGCCAATGACCCTTTTGACCGTAATGTAGAGTTTGATGCCAACGGCAATGCAGTAGCCACCACGGACAATCCATTTGGGCTAACTTTTGACCCAGACGGTTATTCCTATGCTTCCAACCAAGGCATTCGTGGGTTCTTTGGTTTAAGATATACTATTTTTTAACGCGACACATCAGGACGCTATGCAATCTGGCACGTCCAATTTTATTCCCAATACAGCAAAATCCAGCAAGGGAACGTCCGCTAACGCCGACTACTTGGCAAACAATGCCATGTGATTAAACGGAAGTCCGATTCACACAGCATTGTTGATAGGATTTTGCTATATTTCCTTAAAATTCGCCGGACTCCACATAGCGCGGCGTTGTAAGCAATTAAGAAGAATATGGACAAGATAACCAGCAAAAATTTCTTTGAATTGGAGTTTTTAAATAATATTTACTCACCGCTGGTGGTTTTCTTTTTGATTGGAGTTTTGATTTTCTTTTTTCTTAGAAATGGACATATTAAATTTTGGGAAACTAAAGGGTTTAAGAAATTGTTCAAATATGTCACGCAAGAAATATCATCAGCAAAGTTGATAATCTTATCTTCATTTAGTGTAATTGCTTTTCTCTTCCTTTTAATAATCTCGGAATCTATTTTAGATTTAACTCTAAGAAACTCATCAAAAACTATTGATTTGTATTTTAGCGAATTAGATTACGACTACTCGTTAGATGAAAAAATGGCAATTGCAAAATTCTCGAAAGACACCTGTATAACAAAAAAGGAACTGATACAACTTGAAAGCAAAATATACTCTTATTATTATTACATGGAGCCTGAGAATACTAGAGAAAATGTAATTTTTAAGAGTGGAAGATATATACGTTTTGTAAGTTTTATAGAATATAGTTTTATCCTGTTAGTATTAATCGTTGGTTACTTGATAATTAATGTCAAAAAAATTAATTGGGAAATTTTTAAAAGATATGTCCTTTCATTGGCTTTATGTTCCTCAATTATGGTTTTATCTATTTACAAGACAAAAGAAAACGATTTTATAGTTAAAATCAGACAATTTGACTACATCCAAAACAGAATTTATTTTGACAAGGAATTAGAACCATTAAATTCAGGAATTGAAGATTTACAAAGAAAAAACTTTATAGAAGAGAATGATTGTGAATAAACTGCTTACAACATTGTATAAAATAATAGCGGTTTAATCGCTAAAACGAAAGTTAAATATAAAAATCAAACGACAGTAATAAACAGAAAAGTAAGTGCATAAAATCCGCTACTATTCTTATACGAGGCCGTTGTACTGCATTTTGGAATACTAATTGCAATTAACCAAAATATTAAAATTAAAGAGAAATTTTCATGAATAAATTACAAATACTTTTGCTTCTGATTCTAATTCCAGCCATAGCAATTGGACAAAGGAAAAAGAATCAAAATCTGGCGGAAATGACATACAGCACAATTCAGAAGAAATTAGATGCTTCAACAAGTGATAAACGAGACGCAACAGTTAAAACACTAAATGGAATTGTGGAAATGTCAAAAAAAGAAGAATTTATTGACAAAGTAAACAATCATAAAAAATATCTCGAAAGTCTAGAATATTTTGAAATTCCAACAGCCAACACTTCTATCATTAATGATAGTTTAGTTACCGCAAAAGGTTTGGTTTTTGAAAAAAGTGAAAATAAATATTATATCGAACCAAATAAGGCTTTTAAAGAAGTAATAGAAAACTATAAATTGGGAATCTATCTTTACCTGTACATTAACGAAAACAGCAAAATGTATTTGGAGTTTGTTAATTATACAAACGGCAAGAAATTACTTTTAATTGAAAAAGCTAAATTAAAATTTGATAACAAAGAATTTGAATACTATTTAAACTGGGTTAAATCAAGAGAAAATGGTTTTGAGTTTTGTACAATAGAAACCAATACTAAAAATTTTATTGACTTATTTGATTCAATATCCAATCATCAAGGTAATATGACAATTGAATTCACTGGAAAAAATGGAAATAGAACAGAAATATTACCTAACGAAATGATTGAGGAAATAAGGAATGTTTTTGACCTATATTCTGAATTAAAAGTAAAAGAATAAAAACGCAGTACAACAATGTATAACCGCAATTACGGCGGATTCGACTACGTCCGAATCCACTCGGAATTGCTAAAGCCTGTGACAAACCGAAAATTAACGCATATTGACCCGTAACTGACGGTTATACGAGACCGATGGCGTAGCGCCACACAATCATTGACCAGTAAAAGTGAAAGGATTTAAAGGCATACATAAATTATATAGGCCAATTCAGCCAACAATAAAGACTGAAAATACCAATATCCTTTACCAAGAAGTACGCCCGAACAGAAAAATAGAAAACCTTATTTATTGTTTCTGGCAGTTAAAAACCAACAAATCTTTAAAAGAACCTTTTGTTTATAGGGTAGTCTCTGACGGATGTATCGACATATTTTTTAACCATAAACAAGTAACCCAAAATTTTATCATGGGATTTTGCAGAAGATATACCGAGTTCCCCATTGGAAAAGAATTTGATTATATCGGAATTCGATTTTTGCCCTCCGTCTTTCTACTCCTATTTGGAATAGACGCCAAAACCTTGAGCAATGAATCTCAAGAATTAAGACAGATTTTACCCGACTTTTCGCAATGGATAACTTCTGAAATTAAACCGTCACAATCCTTTGATCAAATTGTCCTGTTGTTAAATGAAAAATTGCAACAACTGATCAAAAACCAAGAATTTGATTATGATTTACGCTTTTTAAATGCCTTAAACCTAATCATCCAAAACAAAGGACTCTTGGATACAGAAAAAGACTTGGATACTGGCTTAAGTCCGCGTCAACTTAGAAGAATCTTCAATTTTTACATAGGAACTACCCCAAAAGCTTTTAGTAATGTGGTGCGCTTTCAATACATTCTTAATGCGAAACCATCAAACCAGAGCCTTAAGAAAAACAAACTGTACTATGATGTGGGCTTTTTTGACCAAGCTCATTTTATTAAAAACTTTAAGACTTTTTATGGAGTAACCCCTTCAGAAGCTTTTCGTTAGATTTTGTCCGTTTTTTACAATTTCACCTTGCGCGCCCATTCTAAATTTGTAGCAACAAAACATTAGAAATGAGAAAAATAATAATAATCGCATCTTTACTAATTGGTGGATTGGTAAATGCACAAACAACGACAAAAATGAAATTAAATGCAGGAATTATTACCGAAAAACTAGAAGAAACCAAAGCTTTTTATACTAAAACACTGGACTTTGGAGTATCCTTTGAAAATGAATTTTATCTTTTAATGCATACACCGGACAAGTCTGCGGAACTTAGCTTTTTAATGTCCAATCATCCCAGTCAAAAACCTATCTTCCAATCACCTTTTAACGGAAAAGGGGTTTACCTGACCATAGAAGTGGAAGAAGTAGACAAAGTTTATAAAGAGTTAAAAAACAAGAGGGTTGCCATTGAAGTCGATATTAGGGATGAACCTTGGGGAGACAGACATTTTGCAATCGTTGACCCAAACGGAATTGGAATTGATATTGTAACGTACACAAAACCTGAATAATCATGAAAGCTAGAAATATTGGAATTACAACCAAAAAAAGACTGGAAGAAATTGGAGTTCACACTTTGGCAGATTTAGCCGAAATAACGCCTAAGAACGCGTATAGAAAAATCTGTGAACGCTATCCGGATAAAACTGTTCCAAAATGCTATTACCTCTATTCGCTGAAGGGTGCTTTATTGAATATGGATTGGCGAGAACTTCCTAAAGAGGTAAAAAGCGAACTTATCGCAGACTATAATGGTTTGTAAAAACAACCTTTTCGCACATTGTGCATCCATTAAAAAAGAAAAGTATGAAACTTAAATCCTTGATTTTAATAGTACTGTTAATAGGACTTCTTGCCTGTAATAATGATGATGGTATTAAAAAACAGATTATTGAGGGTGAATATGTAGGGATATTTGAAAGAAATGGAATTACCTCAAATGTTCAATTGAATCTAGATGACAGTGGATTTAGTGGGGAAAGTGATACTCAAAAGTTTCCTGCAATTTGTAATGGAACCTACTCCATTTCTGACAACTCCATTAACTTTTCCAATGCCTGTATATGGACAGCAGATTTTGATTGGACACTGATTTTAAGTAAGGAATGGAACTTTGATTTTAAAAATAATACATTGGTTTTAGTCCATTCGAATGGAGACAAATACACCTTGACAAAACAATAAAAGCCAAGAAGTATGAAAAAATCAGCCTAGTCATAAAGCGGCATACGTAAAACATTGTGAAAACTGATGTTAAATACTGTGTTGGGAGGTGTAACAGTAGCTTCAAAAATCACCTGCTTAGTACTATAATCCAATTCTACAATTTTTCCTGCAGCCGTTCCATTATTTACAGCTGAACCTGGAGTGAAGAGAACGGAATTGTTTTCCGCTACATAGCTTACTTTAGATACTATTCTTGCGTAGGTATCCTCTCCTCTATCTTTCCCATAGGACCACACTTGCTTAATGGTTTTATTCACTTCGTCTATTTCATATTCTACGGCTCTGCTATAGGGTCCGGCATTAGCATAGTTTCTATTATCCCCGTTATCAAAAACCATGAGGTTGCCATTAGGCATTAAAATAGGGGAATGTTGGTACCAAGACCATTCAAAATCTGGATGATTGGCGGTTCCGTCCAAAATAGCAGCATCTGTTATCTCTTGGTCATTGACATCCAAGGGGGTCAATAAAAACTGTGTTAATTCCACACCATCACCGGATGTATTCCATTCTCGATGAGGTGCTAAAATATAGCTTACCTGATTCTGAGCATTCAATTTTACGATGCCTTGTGTTCTTCCAGACACAATTATTTCATCATCTTGACTACTATATTCAATGGCATTTGCATGAAACCAATCAATATTCAAATCGGCCAAATCTGTAGGCCATGCTCTACGCGAATTATCCAATAAATTGTTTAAATCCCAAGTATTGGCAAACTCACCTGAATTTCTATCAATCTCGATCACAACATCTTCAACAGTAGATTTACTGGCATCGTTAATGGTCACCAAAAGGTTACCGTCAGGTTTTTCAATAACATGATGGTGAAAGCCATTACCTTGCAAACTCCAAGTGTTAATTAGATTTCCCATCATATCAACCTCATGAATATTACCCGTAAAACCGTCACCGGTTAAAAGATTACCATTGGCAAGGCGTGTCATCCCGTTATCATAAAACAGGTTTGAAAGTGAGGGATGCGATACAAAGTTTAAATACCATCGGATGTCACCAAACTGGTCAAAAATAAAAGGCCGTTGTGGTCTAAAATTTTGACTGAACCCAAAATAGTTTACAAAATTGAATTCTGGTCCACTAGAATTTGATGCAACATCAATAGTAATTTGTGGCATATCCGCTATGACTGGATCTGTTTGAACAATTACTTCACGTGTTTCCAATATATTGTTGCCAGCATCCAATAATTTTAGCTCAACAGTATTTGTAAAACCAGGATATAAGCCCAGGACTTCCAGATCAAAAGAACTTCCTCGCTCATCAAATCGATGAGTGATTGAAGATGCGTCTCCATTTTTTCCAACAACGGTAAGCTCTATACCTACTCCTTGATTTGTCTGTAATTCTATGATTGCGGTTAATGGAGCATAACCAGATGGGTTCAACTGAACATTAATGGATTCTATTACTTCCGAATCAGGATTATTTGGAGTTTCATCATCAGAACATGCCAGTATAAAAAGTCCCCCCAATAAAATGGTGAACAATATCCTTTTTTTCATAGGAATTTTAATTTTTCCTTCAAGATAATTCATTTTCTTTTCTTTAATGTCATTAGGTATAGGCAACTCAATGCTTAAATTTGAAGAATGTCCCATTACGACTATATTATTGTTGGTGCAGGTGCTTCAGGGCTGCTTTTGGCAAACACCATGGGCAAAGATTCTTTCTTTGCTGATAAATCCATTTTAATTTTAGATAAGGATGCCAAAAAAACAAATGACCGTACTTGGTGCTTTTGGGAAAAAGGAATTGGTGATTTTGATAGCATCATTCATAAAAAATGGCCCAAAATTTATTTCGCAGGACAAGGGTTGAAACAATCATCAAATATTGCACCCTATACCTACAAAATGCTCAAGGGGATTGACTTCTACAATCATTATTTGACCAAAATAAAAGCATACTCCAATATTACTTTTTTACAAGATGAGGTTGTTTCAGTGATTGAAAAAGATAATCAAGTTGTTGTAAGCACTCAAAACAATCAGTTTGTGGGAAGGCAGGTGTTCAATAGTATTTTCGATTATCAGAAGACTTTAAGTCAGAAGAAATATCCTGTATTACAGCAGCACTTTTTGGGCTGGTTTGTGCAAACCGATAAAAAGGTATTTAAAAAAGAGGAAGCCACCTTTATGGATTTTTCCATTCCACAAAAAGGGAACACCCGGTTTATGTACGTACTTCCCTTCTCTGAAACTGAAGCTTTAGTAGAATACACCCTTTTTTCTGAAAGAACTTTAGAAAAAAAAGAATACGAAGCTGCCATTAAAGATTATTTAGAGCAAAAGCTGCTAGTGCCCAATTATGAAATTACTGAGGTTGAACAAGGTAATATTCCCATGACTTGTTTTGACTTTTCCGAAGCCAACACTGACCATATTTTGAACATTGGTATTGCCGGAGGATGGGCAAAATCAAGTACTGGATATACTTTCTACAGTTCTACCAAAAAAGTAAAAGAGCTGGTTCACTATCTAAAATCTGGAAAATCTTTGTCCAAATTTTCAAAGAAATCACGTTTTTGGTACTATGATTTATTGTTGTTAGATATTTTACAAAGCGATAATCATTTAGGTGGTCCAATTTTTGAAGCTATGTTCAAAAAAAGAAAGCCGCAATTAATATTAAAATTCTTGGATGAGGAAACTACTCTCTGGGAAGAACTGCAACTAATTTGGGCTTGCCCAAAATGGCCCTTTGTTAAAGCTTTATTTAAGCGTTTGCTCTAATACTATCAACGACCATTTTTCGTTTTACACATAAACTATCTTCTAATGAGGCTTTTATTTCTATTACCGGTGATTTTTCTAGTGTTTTCTTGTTCCAATGACTCAGAGCAAGAGAAAAACCTTGAAAATAATGTTAATTTTATATTTGAAGACGGTTTTGAGACAAGTTCAACTGACTTTTCTTTACTGTTCCCAAATGATAATTCCAGATGGACAACCATACAATTAATAAGCCCAAATAGCGCTACAAATAGTTTAGAGCTTTCTTCCAATATAGTAAGTGAAGGTAATCAATCACTTGTTATCCAATCCAGACAATCTGATGAAATTTTATCCAAAGCTGATATTGAAAAGGGAGGGTTTATTGCTCCTGCAAATAGTAAAGTGATTATCGAAGCTGACTTTTATATTGATTCCGATATAAACATTGAAAATCTTTTTCTTTTGGATTTGGAATGCTGTTCTTGTTGGGATCCAGAAGTGGATGCGAATCCCTCTGTAGATGGCGACAATAAATGCCCAGGAATTCGTTTAATGATGTCTGGGGGTGATGATTATTTAAGCATAGAAAGGGGGAAAATTGCAGGTACAACCTTAAGACAGTCATCCTTTAAATTTCCAAGAAAAGAATGGGTTACTGTAAGGTGGGAATTAAACTTATCCCCAAATGAAGATGGCACCAATCTATTGTTTATAAATGAAAATCTTATACTTTCTGAAAACGGAATGAATATGCCAAACGCCAAAGTATTTAGAGATGTTTTTGCAGAAAATAATATCGATTTTGAACTTCAGGAACCTGTAGTTTATGAAAGAATCCAGGTTGGTGCAACTGCCAATCCGGATACAGGGGACTTGACAATTTACCTTGATAATTTTTCAATTTCTATAGAAGAAAACTAAACCGTTCTTTTCATTAAAGTTTCACCAAAAACCTTAAGAACTTCTTTTCGTGCTTTTGGCAAGTTAATTTTTTCAAGGTTAGCGAATGCTCTTTGGGTGTAATTTTCAATTTCTTTTTCGGTTTCATCTACTGAACCGCTTTGCTTAAAAACACTTTTTATAGCTTCAATCTTTTCGGCAGGATCGGTAGGTTCAATGGAATATAAATGCAATAAGGTTTCCTTTTCTTTACTCCCACCTAATTCCAAAGCTCTTAAGTAAAGGAATGTCTTTTTGTTTTCTATAATATCCCCACCTATTTGTTTCCCAAAAGTCTTTGGGTCACCAAAAGCATCCAAATAATCATCTTGCAGTTGAAAAGCAATACCTAGGTTTTTTCCAAACCCATAAATAAGCTCTTGATTTTCTTTGGATGATCCAGCAATAATAGCTCCCATCTTCATTGCCGTAGCAACCAAAACTGCTGTCTTGTACTCAATCATTTTTAGATATTCTGGTATAGTAACATCATCCCTAGTTTCAAAGTCTACATCATACTGTTGTCCCTCACAAACTTCAATAGCCGTTTTACTAAAAAGTTGGACCAGTTCTTTGAATTTAACCTGGGTATAATTTTCAAAGAATTGATACGAATTTATAAGCATTGCATCCCCCGAAAGAATACCAGTATTCACATCCCATTTTTCATGAACAGTGGTTTTACCTCTTCGTAAAGGAGCATCGTCCATAATATCATCATGTACCAAAGAAAAGTTGTGGAACACCTCTATTGCCATAGCAGCATCTAAAGCATCTTTATAGTTTCCTCCAAATAGGTCCGTGGCCAGTAAAGTAAGTACAGGTCGCAATCGCTTACCTCCCAGCCCTAAAATATAGCTTACAGGTTCATATAGATTTTTGGGGTCTTTTACAATGTCCTTAACTTGAAGATGATTGATGAACTCTGTTCGATAGAATTCTATGGAATGCATGCTATGGTTTTCAACAAAAATACATTCATTGTTACAAATAGCTTCTATCATAGTCTAATTGAATGTTTGCTTTTAAAAAAATGCAATAGATTCAAAAACCTTCGTCTTTAATACTGAAGACCAATAGAAAAAACCTTTAATGGTTTCTCGAAAAGAAAACAACAACCTAAACATCTTCTTTAAAGAAGAGTATAATTCGCTCAAGGGTTACGTGCGTTCAAAAATTGAGCATACCTCAGAAAGTGATGCCGACGATATTATACAGGATGTTGCCTTGAGAATATTTTCGAGACCTAAAGATGCTTTACCAATAACCAATATTGCTGGCTTTGTCTATAGTGCAATACGAAATAAGATTATTGATGTAATGCGTGTAAAGAAGGAGCGGGTTTATGATGAAAAGACCTTAGAGCAATCATGGACAGAATTTGCGGAGCTATTTTATGGGGGTACCAATCAGGAATATCCTGAGGATTTAAAGGATATCCTACAAAAAGCCATCCTACAATTAAAGCCTGCTTATCGGGATATCATAATAGCCGTTGACTTTGAAGGTTACTCGTATCGCGAAATTTCTGAAGAAACGGGAATAGCAAAAGGGACTTTAATGTCTAGAAGGCATCGGGCCTTATCGATATTATTTAAAAAACTAGAATTAAAAAAATAAAATTAAAAATTATGGATTACAAAAATCATTTAGAAAAACGCATGGCGCACAAAGCAGAATACTATGTGACCAAAGTGGTTAAAATATTCTTTTTTATCATTCTTGGCATTGCATTCTTATTACTTATGAATTATGTGTTTATGCTGTTGTGGAATTGGTTAATGCCAGAGCTTTTTGGCCTCCCAACCATAGGATATTGGAAAGCGCTAGGTCTTATTGTACTGGCAAAAATAATCTTTGGATTTGGATTTGGTGATTCTGATGGACCAAGTGGTAAAAAGAGAAAAAGAAAGAAACGATTTGAAAAAAACAAATGTAATTGGAGAAATGATTTTTCAGATTGGAAACATTATGATGCTTTCTGGAAAGAAGAAGGCGAAAAAGCTTATCAGGATTATATCAACCGTACGGAAAATGAAAATAAAGCATAATGAAAGGTGAAGAAAAAGTGCCCTTTGATCGAAAACCCAAGTATCAACACAAAGCTTTTTTCTGGAGTTTAAACAAGAATTCTACAATTCAGTCCAATTCTGAATCCCAAAATCGTCATAATACAGAAGTTTGTGATAAAAAAAGTTAAAAATTAAGACTTCGTTAAAAAAATGTAAAACTTTGGAAACTTTTTTTGTTTTTAAAGTTTCCATCTTACATTTGCCCCTCGTATATGAGAGAAAAAATCTTACACAAGGCAACAGATCTTTTTTTAAACCTAGGATTTAAAAGCGTCACCATGGACGATTTGGCCAACGAGATGGGTATTTCCAAGAAGACTATCTATTCCCATTTTGAGAATAAGACAAAATTGGTACAAGAAACAACAATGAATCTTTTTTTGGAGATTTCGAACGGTATAGACCATATCATATCCCTCCGGAAAAACCCGATTGAAGAGCTTTATGAAATTAAAAAGTTCGTAATGTCTCGTCTTAAGGACGAGAAAGCCTCACCGCAATACCAGCTTCAAAAGTATTATCCAAAAATCTTTGAAACCCTTAAAAGCAAAGAGTTCTGTATAATGCAGGACTGTGTGGTGGACAATGTAAAAAGAGGAATTGAAATTGGTATTTATCGTGAAAACATCGATGTTGAATTTGTAGCACGGATTTATTTTGCCGGAGCCATAAGTCTAGGTGACCATGATCTTTTCCCCAATACTATGTTCACCAAAATACAGCTTGAAGACTATTATCTAGAATACCATTTGCGTGGAATAGTAACCCCAAAAGGGCGAAAAATATTAAACGAAATCATCAATTCAAACCAAGAATAAATGAGAACACTAACAAAACTATTATTAATTCAGTTATTGTGGTCAGTGCCTTTGTTGGCGCAAGAAAATAACAACTCATTTTCTCTAGATGAGGCTATCGCCTATGCGCTAGAGCATAATTATGATGCGATAAATGCCAGTCGTGATTTGGTTGATGCCCAAAAGCAAAAATGGGAGACCATTGCTACTGGCCTACCTCAAATCAGTGGAGCGGTTTCCTATCAAAATCAATTAAAACAGCAAGTAGTCCAGCTGCCTGGTGAAATTGCCGGTCAAGAACCAGGTACATTTTTTGAAACTCCATTGGGTCAGCCCCAACAGTTAAACGCTACCGCAACGCTAAATCAGCAAATTTTTGATGGATCTTACATAGTGGGCATACAAGCAACCCAAGCATTTCTTAGGTACAGCAAAAATGCCAAAGAGAAAAATGGTTTAGAGGTAAAAACAGCTGTGGTAGAAGCTTACGGCAATGTACTGTTGACCAAAGAGAATGTACTCATCTTAGAAAAAAACAAAAAAACGCTTGAAGATAACCTATTTGAGACCAAAAAAATCTTTGAGAACGGCCTTGGTGATGAAGAAAGTGTTGATCAATTACAGATAACCTTATCATCAATTGATAATCAACTAAAAAATGCGAGGAGATTGGAGAAAATCACTGTGCAAATGTTGAACTTAATGATGGGGCTTCCTTTGGATAACCCCACTATTTTGACAGAAAATCTTGATGAGCTTACTCAAAAACAAATTGATTTTGGATTGCTGGACTCCCAGTTCCTTTTGGAGGACAACACTGATTTTAAAATCGTTAAAAACCTAAATGAGCAGCGCCAATTAGAACTAAAACTGGCAAAGAGCAGGGCCTTGCCTACCCTAAATGCATTTGTCAATTACGGTGGCATTTCTTTTGGCGATAGCTTTACCTTTTTTGATAGTGGTCAAGATTGGTTCGGTTTTTCTACGTTAGGGGTGGATTTACGTATCCCCATCTTTAGCTCATTGGGAAGAAGTGCGTCTACACAACGTGCCAAAATAGCTTTTGAAAAAGCGAAAACACAGTTAACCCAAGCGCAATCGCAACTTCGACTACAACATGAAAGTGCAAAAAGTGATTATGTACTTGCTATTGAGCAATACCAAACCTCAAAAGATAATCTCAATTTAGCGGAACGTATCGAAAATAAAAATCAGATAAAATATTCTGAAGGCTTGGCGACCAGCTTTGAACTGCGACAAGCACAGACACAACTTTATACAACACAGCAAGAGTATTTACAATCCATGGTAGACGTTATTAATCGCAAGACCACATTGGAGAATATTTTGAATACAAATCAATAAACTCATCAACTACTAAATATAAAGACAATGAAAAAAATAATCCAACTATCAATCTTAGCTATCTTAATCGCCTCTTGTGGCGGAGGTGCTAGTGGCTCTGTTGAAGACATTATTTCTGGAAAAGATTTGGAAGCTATGCGCACCAGAAGAACGGAAATGAACCAAGAGTTAAAAGCCTTGGAAGACCAGGTCAAACAATTGGACTCTGCTATAAGTGAATTAGATGATAATGCCAAACTGCCCTTGGTGTCTACCATGAAAGTGGAAAAGCAAGAGTTCCATCATTATTTGGAATTACAGGGGGATGTGATGACCGACCAAAATGTTTTGGTTTACCCAGAAATGGCAGGAACACTTTATCGTGTTTATGTCAAAGAAGGGCAACGGGTTTCAAAAGGACAGCTCTTGGCATCTATCGATGATGGTGGGCTTTCAAGTCAATTGGCGCAGTTAAAAACCCAAGAAGCACTAGCAAAAACCACATTTGAACGCCAAAAACGATTGTGGGATCAAAATATAGGTTCAGAAATACAGTACCTACAGGCAAAAACGCAATACGAAGCACAAAAAAGTGCAGTAAAACAATTACAAAGTCAAGTGGGTAAATCTTCTATTCGTGCACCATTTTCAGGCATCGTTGACGATGTAATCAAAGATCAGGGTACCGTGGTCAGCCCTGGACCAGGTTCTGAAGTTTTTAGAATTGTAAACCTTAGTGATATGTACATTGAAGTAGAAGTGCCAGAAGCACATTTAGCCAATGTTACACCGGGTAAAATGGTTCAAGTATACTTCCCTGTTTTGGGTGATAGCGTAACAACAAAAGTTAGGCAGACAGGGAACTTTATCAATCCAGGAAACAGGTCGTTTAGTGTTGAAATTCCTGTTCCCAACAAAGAAGGAAAAATAAAACCAAACCTTACTGCAATTGCCAAAATCAATGATTATACCAGTGATGAGGCGATTTTAATTCCTCAGAGTGTGGTATCTGAAAATGCACTGGGTGAGCAGTATGTGTATTTAACCAAAGAAAATGGTTCTGAAAACGAAGTCATATCCAAAAAAGCAATTATAAAATTGGGTAAAACACAAGGAGACTATGTTGAAGTGCTATCCGGACTTTCAGCAGGCGACGATATTATTGTCGAGGGAGCACGAAGTGTACGCGACAATCAACAAGTAAAAGTTCTAAATTCTCAAAATACTGCCAAGAAATAGATTATGGACAAAGCCAAAAAAAATGCCAACAAAGAGTTTAAGCTCTCTTCATGGGCGATAGATAATCCATCGGTTATTTATGTGATGATAGGTATCTTCCTTTTCATTGGAATCTCATCCTATTTCGCAATGCCAAGGGAAGAATTCCCAGAAGCCGTTGAGACTAAGATTTATATAAGTACCATTTATCCCGGAAATACTGCCGAGGATATGGAACGGTTAATAACCGACCCTCTGGAGGAGCGACTAAAGAACGTGAGTAATTACGTTGAGATGACCTCCACTTCGCAAGAAGATTACTCCATGGTCGTAGTTGAATTTGATGAAAACATTACCGTTGAAAATGCCAAGCAAGAGGTAAAAGATGAGGTAGATGTTGAAAAAGCTGGTGAAGATTGGCCCATTTTTAATGGCGCTAAGGTTGAACCTAATGTTTTTGACCTGAATCTAGCTGAATCCTTCCCTATTCTAAACGTAAATTTAAAGGGGGATTATCCTGTTGAAAGATTAAAGGAGTTTGCTGAATATCTTGAAGATGAGATTGAAAATCTAGAGGAAATCAAGCAGGTTGATATCCGAGGAGCTCAAGAAAAAGAAGTTGAAGTTGCTGTGGATATCAATAAAATGATGGCTGCTAAAATCAATTTCGATGATGTTATACAGGCGATAGGTAATGGCAATATGACCATGTCAGCCGGTAACCTGATTACAAGTGGACAAAGAAGAACCATACGTATTACCGGTGAAATAGAGAAGCCTTCTGAACTAGATGATTTTGTGGTAAAATCCGAAAACGGAACGGTTTACCTAAAGGATATTGCCAAAGTCACTTTTGAAGAAGAAGACAAAAATACCTATGCCCGTGAAATGGGTGAAAGCGTGGTCATGCTCGACATTAAAAAACGGTCGGGTAAAAATGACGTGATTGCCATTGAAAAAATTCGTGACATTGTCGCGGAGGCTCAAAAAGATATTCTCCCAGAAGATTTAGAAGTAACTTTTGCCAACGACAGTAGCAGTACCACTTTAAATCAAGTTGATGACCTGGTGAACAATATTATCTTCGGAATCATTCTGGTTGTAACCGTGTTGATGTTCTTTTTAGGATTCCGAAATGCGCTCTTTGTTGGGTTTGCTATTCCTATGTCCATGTTTATGTCTTTCATGATTCTTTCGGCATTGGGCTATACCCTTAACACTATGATTCTTTTCGGACTCATTATGGGGTTGGGAATGCTTGTTGATAATGGGGTTGTTGTTGTTGAAAACGTATACCGTTTAATGGAGCAAGAAGGTATGTCACGAAAGGAAGCAGCCAAAAAGGGAATTGGCGAAATTGCCATCCCTATTATTATTTCAACTGCGACTACTGTTGCAGCCTTTGTTCCATTGGGAATGTGGCCAGGTATCATGGGTGAGTTTATGATTTACTTTCCCATTACACTTTCAGTTGTATTGGGTTCCTCTTTGTTTGTTGCAATTTTTATGAACTCAATGTTGGTGTCTCAGTTTATGGAGGTTGGCGAAAAAAACTTGAGCAGAAAGCAATTGATTAGAATTAGCGTTCTACTAGGAGGTTTTGGATTATTCATTCTACTGTTGGGAGGTCCTCTCCGAGGTTTGGGAACACTAATGATAGTTGTTGCTATTTTATTTTGGATTTACAAATACTTCCTAAAGCCTTGGTCAACTCGATTCCAAAAAAATAGCTTGGTTAAACTGGAAAACTGGTATGAAAAACGCTTGAAACATGCACTTCGTGGCAAAAATGTGTATTGGTACTTTGGTGTTACTATGCTTCTATTGGTAGCTGCGTTTATGACCTTTGGTGGTTCAGTAGGAAGTCAACGCACAAAAGTGGAATTCTTTCCTGATAACACCCCTAAGGAAATCTACGTGTATATAGAATATCCTCAAGGCACCGATATTGAAAAGACAAACATCCTTACCAAGGATATTGAACAGCGTGTGTACGACATCGTAGATGATGGACAATATTTAAAAGATGATGGTGACAACTATTTAGTGGACACTGGGGTTTCCCAAGTAGGTAAAGGAGCAGAAAACCCTTTCACAGAAGGAGGCTCAGCAGCGGAGATGCCACATCGCGGTAAGATTACGCTTTCTATGCAAGAATTTAAGTTCAGGGAAGGCTTAGACACTGAAAAATTGAGGCTTCGCATACAAAATGCATTAGCCGAAGTATATCCCGGAGTTACCATTTCTGTGGAGAAAGACGCTGTGGGACCACCTGCAGGTTATCCCGTAAATATTGAGCTGATAGGTCAAAATTATGATACCTTGATTAATGTTGCTGAGCGGATGCGCATCTTTATCAACTCAAAAAGTATTGATGGTATGGAAGGCCTAAAGGTTGATGTCAACAAAAGTAGTCCGGGTATGGAGGTGATTGTAGACCGACAAAAAGCTGGTGAACTTGGGGTATCTGTTGGGCAAGTAGGGCAACAATTGCGTAGATCACTGTTTGGCGATAAGGCAGGTGTCTATAAAAAAGATGGTGAGGATTATGATATCAATGTGCGCTTTAATGAAGATTTGCGCTACAATACCAGTGCCTTGTTCAACCAAAACATGATTTTTAGAGATCCCGCCACAGGGCAAATCAAAGAAATTCCCATTTCCGCGGTAGCGACACGAAAAAACACGTCTTCGTTTAATGCAATAAAACACATAGATGGGCAACGTGTCGTAACCGTATATTCGGGCTTAAAGCCTGGTGGTAATGCCAACATTATAGTTGACCAAATCAAGAAAGAAATGGAAAACTTTAAGGGTATGCCTTCTGGAGTCAAAATTGACTATACCGGTGAGCTCGAAGAGCAAGCAAAACAGCAAGCCTTTTTAATGGGCGCTTTCTTCTCTGGCTTAGGATTGATCATGCTCATTTTGATTTTCCAATTTGGGGGTATTTCCAAGCCTGCAATTATTATGATGGCCATATTTTTAAGTTTCATTGGAGTTTTTGGAGGTATTGTTGCCACAGGGTGGCCTTTCGTAATTATGATGACGATGATGGGCATAATTTCCTTAGCAGGAATTGTAGTAAATAATGGGGTGGTTCTGCTCGACTATACCCAAATATTGATTGATCGTAAAAAGGTAAATCTAGGTATTTCTGATAGTGAACTGCTAACTCGTGAAGAGGTGACCGATATAATCATCAAAGGAGGAAAAGCCAGATTAAGACCTGTGATATTAACCGCAATCACAACAGTACTAGGATTGATTCCGTTGGCCACAGGTTTAAACATTAACTTTATCACACTTTTTGGACAGTTTGACCCACAGATTTATGTAGGAGGGGATAATGTTATTTTCTGGGGACCTCTGGCTTGGACCGTAATCTTTGGATTGATTGTCGCTACTTTCCTGACCTTAATTATCGTTCCAGTATTGTTCAACATTGTATATCGCCTAAAGCTTAGGATTAAAGGGAGTCATAAGAAAAATACTTCGAACGAAGAAAAAATAGGTATGGCAGCTTAATCTTTAATGTTCTAAAAATAAAAGCCCCGTGATAAAAATATCACGGGGCTTTTATATCTAAAGTAATGGCTGTTACTTATCTACAGACACTACTTGAGAATTGTTCCAATCTTTTACGTAAGCAATTCTATTATCTTCAAAATCAACTTCTTTCAAAATATCACCTTTCCAGAAAAACCATTTTCCTTCTCTTTTTCCATTCACATACTTACCAGAAGCAATCTTTTTACCATTGGTATCGTACATAAACCACTGTCCGTGTAATTTGTCATTTAAAATATGACCAGTTTGTGCAATTTCCCCATTGTCGTGGAAGTAAGTTGCCTTTACTATTTTACCCTCTTTTTCAAAAGTTGGTTTTATATCTTGAGCTGAAATTGCAGCTGAAAATAGAACTGCTAAAATTAATATCGTTTTCTTCATCATTCTGGGATTTAAGATTCTATTCCTTTACATTAACGATACAAATATACATTTATTTTACTTTAAAAACATATTTATATAACGTTTACTTTACATTAAATTTACATTAAAGATTTATAAAATTGATTTTCAACGAATTATATTTTAAACAAAGAATATTTAACTTGAATAATAAACCTTTAAATGGTCCTAAAATATGGATAAATGGTAAACATCGGCTCTAAAACTTGTATCTGGAAAATATGTTTATCAAAAAAACCAAAACAATATTCTTTATGATGAAAACCTATGAACTCATTACCTTTGCAGCCTAGAAAAAAAGTAGATGTATAGAAGTCATACTTGTGGTGAATTAAATACTTCACACATAGGAACGGAAGTCACTTTAAGTGGATGGATTCAAAAAATTAGGGATAAAGGTTTTGTTGCTTGGATAGACCTTAGAGATAGGTACGGTATAACCCAACTAGTTTTTGATGAAGACCGTACGGCAAAAGAACTTTTGGAACAAGTTAGATCTTTAGGTCGCGAAACTGTGCTCCAAGTAAAAGGACAGGTTATTGAACGCGCATCTAAAAACAGTAATATCCCTACTGGTGAGATTGAGGTGTTGATTACGGAACTTCACGTTCTTAATGAATCCTTGCTCCCTCCCTTTACAATTGAAGATGAAACCGATGGTGGCGAAGATTTGCGAATGAAATATCGCTATTTGGATATTAGGAGAAACCCTGTAAAAGAAAACCTGGTCTTTAGACACAGAGTTTCCATGGAAGTTCGTAAGTACTTGTCTGATCAAGGTTTTATAGATGTGGAAACTCCTTATCTAATAAAATCTACCCCTGAAGGAGCTCGTGATTTTGTAGTTCCGAGCAGGATGAACGAAGGTCAATTTTATGCCCTACCACAATCCCCACAGACCTTTAAACAATTGCTGATGGTTGGCGGTATGGATAAGTACTTCCAAATTGTAAAGTGTTTTAGGGATGAAGATTTAAGAGCTGACAGGCAACCTGAATTTACCCAGATTGACTGCGAGATGGCATTTGTGGAACAGGAGGATATTCTAAACACTTTTGAAGGATTAACTAAACACCTGCTTAAAGAAATTAAGGGGGCGGAGGTTGATAGCTTCCCAAGAATGACCTTTGATGAGGCCATGAAACGTTATGGAAACGATAAGCCCGATATCCGTTTTGGAATGGAGTTTGGTGAATTAAATGAAGTTGCTCAACATAAAGATTTTAATGTCTTTAATTCTGCAGAATTAGTTGTTGGAATTGCCGTACCAGGTGGGAATAATCATACCCGAAAAGAGATTGACAAACTTGTGGATTGGGTAAAAAGGCCTCAAGTAGGTGCTTTAGGAATGGTCTATTGCAGGTGCAATGAAGATGGTTCTTATAAATCTTCTGTAGATAAGTTTTATGACCAACAAGATTTGGCAAAATGGGCCAAGGTTACCGGAGCTAAGCCGGGAGATTTAATTTGTGTGCTTTCTGGTGATAAGAATAAAGTACGCACGCAGTTAAGTGCCCTACGAATGGAAATGGCAGAACGTCTAGGCTTGCGTAAAGCTGATGAATTCGCTCCACTTTGGGTTATTGATTTTCCATTGTTGGAACTGGATGAAGAAACAGGTAATTACCATGCAATGCATCACCCGTTTACTTCACCTAAACCTGGTCAGTTAGAATTGTTGGATTCAAAACCCGGAGAGGTGAAAGCAAACGCCTATGATTTGGTTCTTAATGGAAATGAAATTGGTGGTGGTTCTATTCGTATTCACGATAAGGAAACTCAAGCCATTATGTTCAAACATTTAGGGTTTACTCCTCAAGAAGCAACAGAACAGTTTGGATTCTTAATGGATGCATTCCAATATGGTGCGCCACCACATGGCGGTATTGCTTTTGGATTGGATAGGTTGGTTTCAATACTAGGAGGACAAGAAACCATCCGTGATTTTATCGCTTTCCCCAAAAATAATAGTGGTAGGGATGTTATGATTGATGCACCAGCAAATCTTGATGAAGAGCAACTAAAGGAGTTGAATTTAAAATTAGATTTATAACTCAGGTTCTTTTAGAACCTTTTGCTACTTGATTTTTAATACTTTTATTAAGAATCTTAATTCATATGCCTAACACCAAAGGCTTGCTAAAAAAGTTTCTCAAATGGAGGTATAAAAATATCTCCAATAAAACCTTTGTGCATGTAATGAGCCTATTTATTGGGCTTATTGCTGGTCTCGCTGCTGTTACCCTAAAAAACCTCACCTTTTTTATACGCTCCTCTCTAGATAAGGGGATAGTTATTTCCGAGAATCAGTTATATTTTATTCTTCCTGTAATTGGGTTGACCTTGGTGTTTCTATACGTAAAATATGTGCACAAGCATCCTCTAGGGCATGCTGTTTCTTCAATTCTCTTTTCCTTATCGAAAAACAAAGGCCTATTAAGCATAAAAAAAATATATACTCCTTTAATCACCGCTCCTTTAACCGTAGGTTTTGGTGGTTCTGTAGGTCTTTTAGGACCTGCGGTTGAGTCAGGTTCTGCGCTAAGTTCCAACATAAGCCGTTTATTTCATATTGATGCCAAAACCCGTTCATTGTTAATTGCTTGCGCATCGGCTGGTGCTATTGCTTCCATTTTTCAATCCCCAATTGCAGCCATAGTTTTTGCTGTGGAAGTTTTTAGCTTGGATTTTACCATGCTCTCCGTTCTTCCATTATTATTAGCTTCCATTTCTGGGGTGTTGACTTCCTATTTCTTCTTAGGAAATGAAGTTTTGTTCAATTTTTCCTTAACTGAAGGTTTTGAATTAAACGATACTCTTTTTTATGTTCTTTTAGGTATAGGAACTGCTTTTGCATCCATCTATTTTACTAAAATGTATTTTGGAATACTTAAAATTTTTAAACCCCTAAAAAGTCCAAAATATCGACTCCTGGTTGGCGGAATTGCCATAGGAATTATGCTCTACTTTATTCCCCCGCTTTATGGTGAGGGCTTTGGATTTATCAATAATCTTTTAGATGGCAATCATATTGACGCTTTAGGCAAAACCCCTTTTGATACTTATTTGGATAATATCTGGGTTGTAATCTTATTATTATTTGGCATAACTGTATTTAAAGCTATTGCCATGACGACAACTTTTGCTGCAGGTGGAGCTGGTGGAGTTTTTATTCCAACCATGGTCATGGGGAGCGCCTTGGGTAATGTAATGGCTAAAGTGGTAAACAACCTTGGTTTTGGATTTGAAGTTTCTGAAAGCAATTTCACTTTGATAGGCATGGCCGGACTTATTGCTGGTGTAATTCATGCTCCACTAACTGCTATATTTCTTATTGCTGAAATTACGGGTGGTTACGAGCTCTTTGTCCCCTTAATGATAACAGCATCCATTTCATACTTAATCACAAAAAATACTTTGGACTATACGATTTATACCAAGGAATTAGTTCAGCAAGGTGCTTTATTAACCCATAATAAAGACCAAACCGTTCTTACACTGATGCAACTGGACGATGTTATAGAAACTAACTTTAAAACAGTTAGCCCAGAAATGACCTTAGGAGAAATGTTGCATAAATCTGTCTCCAAATCCACACGAAATATTTTTCCCGTTTTGGATAAGGAAAAGAAAATGGTTGGTATCATCCTTTTAGATGATATTAGGGAATTTATGTTTAATACGGAAGTCTACGACACTACCTTTGTTACTGATTTAATGCATGCCCCTCCTGAGTATATTTTCTATTCGGAAGATTCCATGAAGCAAGTGATGCAAAAGTTTCAAGAAAGTGGTGCCTGGAATTTGCCTGTGATAAAAAATGGAATATACTTGGGTTTCATTTCAAAGTCTAAGCTATTGACCGCCTATAGAAGAAAGTTAATTAATTATTCCAGTTAGAAATGAAGTTTAAACATATTATAGTATTAATAGTTATAGCATCTTTTGCATCCATCATATATGGCTTCACCATTAAACAAAACGATGAACTTTTGGGGAACAAATTTATTGGCTCAGGTACCGTTGGGCTTTTTTTAATTGCAATGCCTTTGTTCTTGCTCAAGGAAAGTAAAGGAAAGAAAATGAAGGATTATATGTTGACCAAAGAAAATATTGAAAAAATGCAAAGTAAAGAGCGTCAAAATACTGAAAATCAATAATAATCATCAGATTTAGAGGCCATTCCATACGCTTCTTGGAGAAATATAGTACCTTAGAGATTCAACAATTATCTATTATTAATGACTGGAACAGTAAAATTTTTCAACGAATCTAAAGGGTTTGGTTTCATTACCAATGATGACACCGGACAGGACATTTTTGTTCATGCTACGGCATTGAACGGCATTCAATTAAACGAAGGCGACAAAGTAGAGTACCAAGAAGAAGAAGGAAGAAAAGGGATGGTTGCTGCACAAGTGCAGGTAATCTGATAAAAATATTTTACTTGATTAAACTTAGAACCCGAGCCAAAGCTTGGGTTTTTTATTTAGTTTAAATTCCGTTTTTGGATAAAAAACCTTTTTAATAATTCTGAGGCCTCCCGAGCCATAATACCAGAGACCACTTCCGTTTTTGGATGCAAAGAGGTTCCCATAACACTATATCCCCGCTCAAAATCAGAAGCTGCGTACACTATTTTAGAAATTTGGCTCCAATACAAAGCCCCTGCACACATCTGGCAAGGTTCTAAAGTAACATAGAGCGTACAACCAGTCAAGTACTTCCCTCCTAAAAAATTCGCCGCAGAAGTAATAGCCTGCATTTCAGCATGTGCAGTAACATCATGCAACTGCTCCGTTAAGTTGTGTGCCCTACCTATAATCCTATTCTTGGCAACAATTACTGCTCCCACTGGCACCTCTCCCTGTTCAAAAGCTGTTTCAGCCTCTAGCAAGGCTTTCTTCATGAAGTAATTATCATCAAAAGGCTCAACCATAGTAATACTTATTTCACAATACTAATTATTATAACTCTTCTACACAAAAAAACCCTTTGCTTTCACAAAGGGTCTCTATTGGTTAGTTGGTTGTTATTATTCTTTCTCGTAGTAAACTTTATATGAATATTCCTCCTCTTCAAATTCTTCAGAATATACTAAAAAGTTGCCCTCTACTCTTAATCCATCAGTTTCCACAAAGGCTTCTGCTTCACCTGGCTCGTACGTATAAGTTTCTGTTTCACCATTGTATGTGTACTCTACCTGGTAAATTACTAGGATAAATTTTTGAGTGTCAGAATTATAAGCCCATTGCCCGCTTCCAACAGAATTATCTTCAAATTCATCATAAATACCAGCACACTCAGAGGCTGAAGCCTCTTGGTCTAATACTTTAGAGCTATCATTGGATTCAAACTCAAAACTTCCTTCTTCATTAAATCTAATAAATGCATCTCCTGTAGTGTAGCATGCATAACTCAACTGCAACATATTTTGATTGTCACAGAAGAATTCAAATGGTTCAGAACAAGACTCTTCTCCTACTACGCTAACACTGGTCTCACCAGAGTATGTTTCCTCTTCTTTTACAAAATTCCATTTTCCAACCACTTCGGAGTTTCCTCCCCAAGCCTCAACGGTAACACATACTTCCTGCGGAGCACTAATGTTACCTTCAGCATCATAAACGCAGATTACATAACAAAATGTACCTGGTTCAATATTAGCATTAAAATCTACATCTAAAGTGGTTTCATCCTCCTTAGAAGTAAGTGAAGTTTTACTCTTTTTTGGGCCAAATAATTTTCTTATTGACTTGGCAGTTGTTGAATTTGCATTTAAATCGATGTCGTAATAGCTATCAGAAACGGTACCATCATCAGATTTAAACTGTAAATATGCTCCAGTCACAGAAGCATCTGAATTTATAGAAACGTTAAACCCCTCTCCCAATAATGCAATAGTACTAGATGAAGAAACGTCTAAAGAAATCAACTCGTTAGGTGTTGGTGGTGTCCCATCATTTTTTGTACCCCCTTGGATGACTACATTGTCTGCAACATCGTTTGCTTGTAATGGTGTATTTTCCAAATCCTCAATGGATTGGTCATTAGTACCAGAAGTTTCATCCTTAGAACATGCGGCAAAAATTACCAATGTAGCTAAGGCGAGTGTTTTTAAATAGTTTTTCATGATTTGTTTAATTGTTTCCATAAAACTATTACGATGGCTAAACTGGGGGAAAACTTTGTTGTGAAACCAATATTAAGTCATTGTCAAACTCCAAATAGTGTAGTTTTGCAATTCACAGCAATGTATTAAATGAAGCCTAAATTCTTAGATAAGATTAATTCCCCTGCTGACCTAAAACAATTAGAAAAAGGTCAACTAAGTTCACTGTCCAAAGAACTCCGCAGTTTTATCATTGACATTATATCTACCAAAGAAGGACATTTAGGAGCTAGTTTAGGCGTTGTAGAATTAACTATTGCATTGCATTATGTATTTGATACACCAAATGATAAGTTGATTTGGGATGTGGGCCACCAAGCTTATGGTCATAAAATTTTGACTGGTAGGAAAGAAATTTTTGAGACCAATAGACAACTTAATGGTATTAGTGGTTTCCCTAAACGAAGTGAAAGTGAATATGACGATTTTGGCACAGGCCATAGCTCTACTTCTATCTCTGCCATTCTTGGTATGGCAATGGCTTCTCAATTGAAGGGAGATTTAAACAAACAACATATAGCTGTGATTGGTGATGCTTCAATCGCTAGTGGAATGGCGTTTGAAGGACTTAATCATTTAGGGGTAACCGATGCTAATGTGCTTATAATTCTAAATGACAATGCAATAGGGATTGATCCAAGCGTTGGTGCTTTAAAAAAATATCTTACTAACGTAAAAAAGGGCACGGCAAAAGATGAAAATATTTTTGAATGCTTAAACCTTAATTATTCTGGACCAATTGATGGACACAACCTACCTCTTTTACTAGAAGAATTGGAACGCTTAAAGTTGGTCAAAGGTCCTCGACTTTTGCATATTATAACCACCAAAGGCAAAGGGTTAAAACAAGCAGAGGAAAATCAGGTTATTTATCATGCTCCAGGTAAGTTTGATAAAAAAACTGGTGAGCTTCAAAAAAAGAACTCATCAAAAGAGCATCCTAAATATCAAGATGTATTTGGTCATACCATTGTAGAGTTAGCAAAAAAAAATAAAAAAATTGTTGGTATTACCCCAGCCATGCCAACAGGCAGTTCTTTAAAGTACATGATGGAAGAATTCCCTAATAGGGCTTTTGATGTGGGAATTGCAGAGCAACACGCGGTAACCTTGGCTGCCGGTATGGCAACTCAAGGTTTGGTTCCTTTTTGCAATGTGTACTCCACCTTTCTGCAAAGGGCATATGATCAACTCATACATGATGTTGCTTTACAAAACTTGCCTGTTATTTTCTGTTTGGACAGGGCTGGTTTAGTAGGTCAAGATGGCCCTACACATCATGGAGTTTTCGATTTGGCCTATTTAAGGTGTATTCCAAACCTTGCTGTTTTTTCCCCGATGGATGAAATTGAGCTGAGAAATATCATGTTTACTGCACAAAAAGGTTTAAAACACCCTATTGCAATTCGCTATCCACGAGGCAGCGGAGTAACCCTGGATTGGAAACAGCCTTTTTCCGAAATTAAGATTGGCGAAGCACGAGAACTAAAAAAAGGGAGTAGGGTTGCTATATTATCTTTGGGTCATATTGGCAATCAAATACAAAAAGTCATAAACGAGATTAAGCATTCAGATACAATAGGACATTATGATATGCGATTTGTTAAGCCACTGGACAAAAAGTTGCTGGATAATATATTTAAAAACTATGACCATGTGATTACTATAGAAGATGGATGCAAAATCGGTGGTTTTGGAAGCTCAATCATTGAATATGCCAATACAAAAAACTATAAAGCACATATTAAAGTTTTTGGTATAGATGATGCTTTTATTGACCAAGGAACTATCAAAGAATTGTATGATATTTGTGGGCTCAATCCCCAAGCAATCTTAAAATATCTTGATACTATTTTGTAGAAACCTTATTACACTAAAAATTATTCTCCTCTTTTGTGTGACTATTTGTTCTGCACAAGATAAGGCTCAAGATTCTATTGCTGTTGACACTTCGGAAATAGAAGTCCATGTAATTAGATGGGAGCAAAAAAAGATAAAGAATATCTTGCGTGGCGTAAAACTCCGTAGTCCTAAGTATTCTTTTAATGCTACAAAACCACTGACCAAAAAGCCTAAAAAATTTATCCCTACCTCTTTTTGGGACAATAAAAATGATTTTGGGATAAACATCAATGAAGTTGCTTTTGTAAATTGGAATGCAGGTGGAGACAACTCCATTTCTGCGCTTGGAAATCTGAATTTTGTTCGAAATTATAAATTTAGATATATCAATTGGGACAATGAATTACGCTTTCGCTACGGCATTAATGCCCAAGAAGGCAGAAAATTGCGAAAAACAGACGATTTTATACGACTCTCTTCTACGTTCGGCTTTCGAAAAGACACAATTACCAATTGGTATTATTCGGTAAAAATGAATTTCAATACCCAATTTTCAAATGGGTTTAAATATCCCGATAGAACTACACCAATATCAAGGTTCATGGCACCTGGGTATTTATTTTTAGGTGCTGGTACTTCTTACATTCCCGAAGCAAAAAAATTCAATCTATATATTTCCCCATTCACTCAAAAAGCAACTTTTGTTTTAGATGATAGACTTTCACAGCTGGGTGCTTTTGGTGTGGATGCAGGAAAAAACGTTTTTATGGAGATTGGTTTTTTAGTTACTAATACTTGGGAGGAAGAAGTGTTTAAAAACATCTCCTTGAATCACCGTATAAGCCTATATACAGATTATTTAAGAAGTTTTGGAAACATTGATCTCGACTGGGAACTGGCTTTTACCTTTACCGTAAATGAGAATGTAAAGGCCAATATTGGCACACATTTTATTTATGATGACGATATTAAATTTGATGAGGTTGTGGCCGATGATGGTACTGTAATAGATCCAGGAGAACCACGAATCCAGTTTAAACAGTTTTTAGGGGTAGGTTTTAACTATTCCTTTTAAGCCAACCTAACTACAATTGCTTGCCCATTAGCTTATTATGAATATAAACGGCAGCACTATCTGATAAGCTGGCTACAAAACAACTGGTATTAAGCAAAATTTCATATACTGAAACAGCTGTATTCTGATATTTCTCCGGTAAAGAACGGATTAATAATTTATCATAGTTGGTTTCCTTATTTTCTTTTCTGTTGATTAACGCTTCAGTATACACTTCTAGAATATCTGAGATAATTTTATACCCAGCGAGCTCTTTTTCCAAAACCTCAGGAGATTGATATATTTTCTGGATGCTTAGATTGATAATGTCAGCTATTTGGGCTTTATAAGCGCTTTTGTCCAATAAAGCGGTTTCAAACTGTCCTCTCAATATCTCAGTTTGGTTTTCTTCAAAAATGCGAGCTGCATCTTTTATTAAAGTACTAATAGCAAGTGCTCTTAAATAACTCAACCTATCACTCATAGAGGTCATAGCTTGATACTTTTTTGTGTTGATATTATCCTTTACCAACTTAATCAAATACTCCAAAGCATATTCTTCAGAAATAAAACCAAGGTTTATTCCATCCTCAAAATCAATTATAGTATAACAAATATCATCAGCTGCCTCTACTAAATAGGTTAGTGGATGGCGATAATATCCTATTTCTGGGTTGTTATCATTTCGTTTTAAACCCAATTCATTTACTACCTTCAAAAAAAACTCTTTATCGGATTGAAAAAAACCAAACTTCTTGTCAATAATATTCTTGGATGGCTTTTTAGGTAAAGATTCTTTTGGATATTTCATAAAAGCACCCAAGGTGGCATAACTCAACCTTAACCCTCCCTCTACTCCGTTTCTGGATTCATTTAACAATTTAAATCCATTGGCATTACCTTCAAAATCTATTAAATCTTGATATTCTTTTGCGGAAAGTTGTACTTTGTGCCTTTGTCCTTGCCCAGATTTAAAATAAGTCCCTATTGCCTTTTCACCACTATGCCCAAAAGGTGGGTTACCAATGTCATGAGCCAGGGAAGCAGCTGCTACAATGGCACCAAAGTCATTAAATCGATAACCGTGCTCTTCTTCTAAGTTAGGATATTTTTCCAGCAACATTTTACCAGCTATACGCCCCAGGCTTCTCCCAACGACTGAAACTTCTAAACTATGGGTCAATCGGGTGTGGACAAATTCTTTTCTCGAACCTACTGTAATTGGCATGGGAACCACCTGTGTCTTATCCTGCAAACTCCTAAATGCAGAGGAGAAAATTATTCGGTCATAGTCCACTTCAAAACCTAAACGCGTTTCATCTTGTTGCCTTCGCAGCCTTTTGTTAGTGTCTCCAAATCGTTTTAAAGAAAGTAAATGCTCCCAATCCATTCAGGTTGTAATTTTTGAACAAGATAAGCCCCTTTGCCATTTTACAAGTCATTTTTGGAGGGTATTTGGTAACATTTTATTAACCTACATGACGAATTATAATGGCATTTTTGCTTACTTTCAAAAAATAGTATGGGCGAGAATATCTACATTTTCATGGTTATTGCACTTGGACTTTTGGCAATAACGGATTTAGTGGTTGGTGTTAGTAACGATGCGGTTAATTTTTTAAATTCTGCAATAGGTTCAAAAGCAGTCACTTTTAGAACTGTTATGATTGTTGCTAGTTTAGGCATCGCCTTTGGTGCTATGTCATCTAGCGGTATGATGGAGGTAGCACGTAAAGGCATATTTAATCCAGGGGAATTCGTATTTGAAGAAATCATGTTCATCTTCATGGCAGTAATGATTACTGATATTTTACTGCTTGACTTCTTCAACACCTTAGGAATGCCTACCTCAACAACAGTATCCATAGTTTTTGAATTGTTGGGTGCCGCTGTAGCAATCTCCCTTGTCAAAATAATTGGAATTGATGGTAGTTTCTCGGATTTGGGCAACTACATTAATACAGAGAAAGCAACGGCGATCATCTTTGGTATTTTGCTTTCGGTTTTTATAGCATTTACTATTGGGGCATTGGTTCAGTTTATTTCGAGGATTCTGATTTCTTTTCAATTTAATAGCAAACCTAAATGGGTGGAGTCTATTTTTGGAGGTTTGGCAATTACTGCAATTATATATTTTATTATAGTAAAAGGTTTAAAAAGTGCTGCATTATTTGATGAATCCATAATTCAGTTTATTAGTGAATCTCCCGAATTGTTCATAGCGGGGAATCTAGTTTTTTGGACATTGCTTTCATGGGTGTTTTCTACTTTCTTAAAATGGAACATTTATACCGTAGTCATAATCTTGGGAACATTTGCTTTGGCAATGGCATTTGCTGGTAATGACTTGGTCAACTTTATAGGAGTGCCAATCGCAGCTTTACAGTCGTTCCAAGATTGGCAAGGCTCAGGTGTTGCAGCATCAGAATTCAATATGCAAGGTCTTTCAGCTGCCGTTAGGACTCCAACTCTATTGCTGCTTCTCTCAGGTGGTATCATGGTGGTTACCTTGTGGTTCTCTTCCAAGGCAAAGAGTGTTGTTAAAACCAGCGTTGATCTAGCAAGACAGGATGAAGGTGATGAAAGATTCCAGCCCAATTTTATCTCCAGACAGGTAGTAAAATTTAGTGTTGCAGCGTTTGAAAATATTTCATCAATAATACCCCCTTCATTAAGAGAAAAAATAGATAAACGGTTCGAAGTTCCCTACACTTATGTCCCAAAAAGTAAAGTTCAAGACATGCCAGCATTCGATTTGGTTCGTGCAGCTGTGAACCTTATGGTGGCAAGTGTATTGATATCCATTGCCACTTCAATGAAATTGCCACTGTCAACTACCTATGTGACTTTTATGGTTGCTATGGGTACATCTTTAGCTGACCGTGCATGGGGTGCAGAAAGTGCAGTTTACCGTGTTGCTGGAGTACTAAATGTAATTGGAGGTTGGTTCTTTACGGCTTTTAGTGCATTTACTGCAGCAGCAATTATCGCGTACATTTTGCACTTGGGAGGTTTTATTTCACTTGTTATTCTTTTGATGTTAGCTGCCGCGTTATTGTTGCGTAATTACATGGCCCACAACAAGAAAACTAAGGTTATTAAGGCAGAAGATAGTTTGAGAAGGGCAGAAAGTAGCTCTATTCAAGGAGTTATTGAAGAAAGTGCGGACAACATTGGAAACGTAATAAAAAGAAGTAACAAAATATACACAGGTTCCATTAATGGACTGGCCAAACACAATGTTGATGATTTAAAAAAGAATAAAAAAGGTGTATCCAAGCTTTCAAAAGAAGTGGACGGTCTTCAGGACAACATCTATTACTTTATTAAAAATCTGGACGAGGCCAGTGTGGGCGGTGCCAGTAATTTTTATATCGTCATGTTAGGGCATCTACAAGATTTAGCACAGTCACTGGAATATATATCCAAAATAAGTTATACCCATGTGAACAACAACCACCGTAAATTAAAGTATAACCAAATTAAAGAACTTAAGGATTTGGACAATCACTTGGAAGAATTGTTAAAGGATAGCTCTGAAATTTTTGGGGCACGTAACTTCCAAAATATTGGTGCTCTCCTAAATAAGAAACAGACATATTTTGATTTAGTATCCCAAAAAATAGAAAAGCAAGTTGCTAGAACACGGACAGAAGAATCGAGTCCAAAAAATACTTCTCTGTACTTTTCCATATTGACGGAAAGTAAAGATATGATTGAAGCTACCATGAAGCTTTTAGAATTATATTACACGGAACATGATAGCTCCGTTGAACCTGCACGAATAGAAAAGTAAAGGCTTATGAAAAAGTGTGTTAGTTGTATTTTAATGTTGCTAACAAGCATTTTTGGTATTTCACAGGAACTTACTGGTAATGAACTTTTACAAAAATCAATTGCGTTTCACGACCCCAATGGAGCTTGGGAAACTTTTAAAGGTGGATTTCAAATTACCATGGAAACCACAAATTCAAGTGACAGAATAAGCAAAATACATATTGACTTACCAAGGGAAGAATTTGTTTTGGATGTTAAAAAGGGGAATGATTCTTATGCCTATCTGATTGAAAAAGACAGCTGTAAAATTTCATTGAACGGCGATTCAGATATCCCTGTTGTTGAAAAGAAAAGGTTGCGATTAAGTTGTGAAAGGGGCAATATGATGAAGAACTATTATACTTACCTCTATGGCTTGCCAATGAAGTTAAAAGACCCTGGCACAATCATAACCCAAAAAATTGAGAAAAGAACATTCAAAGAAAAACAGTATCTAGTCCTGAAGGTGAATTATACTAAAGAAGTAGGTGGGGACACATGGTATTTTTATTTTGACCCTGTCACTTATGCCATGGAAGTATACCAATTTTTCCATGATGAGAATAAAAATGATGGTGAATACATTCTACTTCAAGGCCTAGAAAACATTAACGAAATAAAGATGCCAAAAACCAGAGCTTGGTATTACAATAAAGACGATAAATATTTGGGAACAGATATCCTATCCCCAAATTGATTAAAACATATTTTTAATCCCCGTCAAAAACTTCATCAATCCTAGCAATAATATCTTCGTAGTGATATCTGGTCTCCCTATTAATTCTACCGTTTTTTGCAGAAGACAATCTAGTTTTTAATGTTTTTAATTCTCCCCTGACCAAAGCCTTTACATCCGAAGTGTTGGTGTCATAATAAATTTGGCCTTCAAAACCTGGTCTTCTAAATCTGCTTGGTTCCAATTCTTCTTGCATTAAGTGTATCATTCTGTCCACGTAGGAACGCTGTAAATTTCTGCGGTATAAATCAACACTAACGCCTCTTGAGCTCTCCTTCCATAATCCGTTCCTTAAATCCATCAACATGTTTAAAGCACTGTAATAGTCATCGCCTAAACTTTCACCATCAATAAGTCTCCCTAAACGTTCAAAGCTTAGTAATGAGTTCAATTGTCTTACCTGAAGTCTTCTTACCTTTTCAAAATGACCTGCATGATCAATGTTTTGTAAAATACTTTTATTTAAAATCCATTCTGGAGTCTCAAAAATATTGGCATGCAACCATTGTATTGCTTGTTTTTGGGCATTTGCATCAAAATTGGAATATATCGTTCCTTCTTGCTCAGGTGTTTTTAAATTCTCAAAAACTCCCCCAACGGTATTTGTTACGTGACCTGCATACCTACTATACACCCCAAGGAGTTCTCCATAAAGCTCTTCTAAATCTTGGTAATTGTTGGTTTTGTCCGAAGTCCATCTGGGCAAATTTGCAGCTACATATTTTAAATTTTTCAACCCATAAGTACTTGCTTTTATAGGATTATCGCCTATGCATTCCGTTTGCGATTGTGGATCAAAACGACTGGACTGTCTCCCAAACTTATATCTAGGGTTATCAGCTTTTTCCATTATCCAAGAATTAAGCGTAGGTGTTTCAGCATCTGCACTTTCTTCAGGTAACCAGCGATAGCCCCAATTAACGGCATAATGGTCATAAGGACCCATTTGTCTTACAAAACGAATATTTTCATCACCTGGCTGAGCGATATAATTATAGCGTGCATAATCCATTATGCTTGCTGCAATTCCATTCTTTTGAGTGAAGTCCCCGTTCCTAAGGGAATCTACTGGATAGGCATAACTAGCTGCCATATTGTGTGGAAAACCCAAAGCATGCCCAACTTCATGAGCAATAACCATTCGCATCATTTCTCCAATTTCCTCCTCCGGGGTATCCAATGTTCTTGCAGAAGGATTTGCGGCAGCTGTTTCCAAAAGATAGCGATTACGGTAACTTCTTAAATGGTTATGGTACCATATAATATCACTTTCTATAATTTCTCCACTTCTAGGGTCTGATACGCTGGGCCCAACCGCATTTCGTGTGGTACTAGCCACATAGCGTACCACAGAATATCTAATATCCTCTGGACTGAACTCTGGATCTTCCTCTTTTGTTGGAACGTCTTTGGCAATAATGGCGTTTTTAAACCCAGCAGTTTCAAAAGGCTTTTGCCAATCTTCAATACCTTGTTTTATGTAGGATTGTAAATTTTCCGGTGTGCCGGGGTCTAAATAATACACTATGGGTTTAACAGGTTCCACCAATTCGCCACGGGCATAAGCTTCTGGGTCTTTAGGCTCCAATCGCCACCTTCTAATATATTTTTTTTGATCAGCCTTTAGTGCTTCACTTCCATAATCATATTGTGAAACCGTAAAAAATCCCACTCTTGGATCATAAATTCTGGGCTGCATAGGTTCTTCTGGCAAGAGAATCATTGACTGATTCATTTGAATGCTGATGGATTCCGTGCTTCTAAAACTTGGTGGTTCTGAGGCAGAATACGTGAAATCTTGTTTGACCTCAATATTCTCAGGAAAGCTTTTGATACTGTTGATAAAGCTACGGGAGCCATCTAATTTTTTGACCTTATATTCTTTTCTTGCTCTTGAGGACAAACCACTTATTGCAGCAATATCCGAAGTAAAAAACTTAGTTACATCTATAACCACTGCAGAAGAATCTGGACTGAATGCTTTTATATCAAAAGCATACAGAGTAGGTTCATAATTATTTACCCTTACAGAATTACTAATTGCTTTGGTACTATCCGCAATATTTACAAAAGACTTTGACTTTAATAAAATTTTATCTCGGAACCGCACCCAATGTACTACCTGTTCGTTAGTTTTAGAGCCTGCATTTACATAGCCACCACCAAGACCATTCTGTATCTGTGCAATTCTACTTACCCAAAGCATCTCTTTATTCAGTTGGGACATTGGAATTTCGTAGAAATAATCCTCTGCAATTTGATGTACTTTAAATACGCCATCATCAGATACCGCCTTTTTTGTTATGACTTCCGTGTAGGGTTTTATACCGTTTTTGGATTTTGGTTTTGCAGGTGTTTCTACCTTAGATTTGGATTTCTTTTTTGATTTTTTTTGAGCTTGAAAGGTAGTAGGAAAGATAAATATTGTCAGGAGGCAAAAACATAGTATTCTATTCATCTATTTCGAATTTTCCCTAAGATAATCATATAAATAGTTGAACAAAAACGGATTAGCTATTTACTGTTAGAAAAGTCAAATTTTTAACGCTTAACGGTAAAAATTCATCTCATCCATATATTTCCAAACTGGGTCTGGCAGCATTGCTTTAATATTTTTACCCAAAGCATGCTGTTTTCTGACGAACGTTGAAGAAACCTCAATAATTGGGGCGTCCACATTATGGATTTTAGGGTGGTCTTTAAATTTATTTTCTATGCTTCCCGAAGAAATTCTGGGATAAACATGTAAATCATAATTCTCCAAAATCACCTCATAGTTTTTCCACTTATGGAAGCTCTTTAAATTATCCTCACCCATTATAAGAGAAAATGAATAATCTAAACCATGCTTTTCTTGAAGATGCACTAAGGTATTTATAGTGTAATTAGGTTGTGGTAAATCAAACTCTATCTTACTTGGCTTTAATTTAGGATAGTCAGCAGTAGCCTCAAAAACCATTTGGTAACGATGATTATTGTCCAGCAAAGATTTCTTTGTTTTAAATGGACTTTGTGGTGTAATTACCAACCAAACCTCATCAAGTTCAGAAAACTCAACCATATGATTGGCAATAATCAAGTGTCCAACATGGATTGGGTTAAAAGTGCCAAAATATAGCCCCACCTTTTTCATTATTCTTCTTCTTGTTGGCAATCTTTTTTATTGGCTCCAACAAATTCGGCAACTAATTTATGAGCCTCGTTTAATGCAGTATCTAAATCGTAGTTTTTTATTACTTTATCAAACTGTGGTGCGGTTGCCAATTCTACAGATGCTTTTGCCACACGCATATTTATTTTATCGTCGCTCTCCGTACTCCTCTTTTTTAGCCTGATTTTAAGTTCATCCACACTAGGCGGCTTCACAAAAACTGCTAAGGTTTCTTTTGGAAATTTCTTTTTTATTCGCAAGCCTCCAACAACATCAATATCAAAAATTACATTTTTCCCCTCAGCCCAAAGTCTTTCTACCTCGGTCTTCAATGTTCCATAAAAACTATCTCTATAAACCTCTTCCCACTCTAAAAAGTCATCATTCTTAATATGCTTTTTAAACTCAGAAACACTAATAAAATAATAATTTATTCCATGCTTTTCTCTTCCACGTCTAGGGCGCGAAGTAGCAGAAACAGAAAATGCCAAATTCAGCTCAGGTTGTTCTAGTAAGTGACGAACAATAGTTGTTTTACCACTCCCAGATGGCGCAGAAAAAATAATAAGCTTGCCTCCCTTACTCATAAAACATTAAGCATTTGTTCCTTAATTTTTTCCAGCTCATCTTTCATTTGCACCACCAATTGTTGCATTGGGGCATAATTGGCTTTTGAGCCAATGGTATTGATCTCCCTTCCAATCTCTTGAGAAATAAATCCAAGTTTCTTACCATTTGAATCCTTTGAATCTATAGTGCTTTCAAAATAATCCAAATGATTGGCTAGACGAACTTTTTCCTCTGTTATATCATACTTCTCTAAATAGTAAATCAGTTCTTGTTCAAAACGATTAGCATCTAGTTCTACCTTTAAATCTGCCACTGCCTTTTCCAAACGCTCCCGAATTGTTTCCAAACGTTCCGCATCCATTTCTTTGACCTTATCCAAAATGTTGGAAAGGTTATTTAATCTGTTTTTAAAATCTTTCTCCAATACATCGCCTTCCGCTGTTCTAAAACCATTTATTGCGTTTAAAGCTTCAGTCAAGGCATTTTTAATAGCTTTATATTCCTTTGGATCAATATCATCCTTATCCGTTTTCAGCGTATCCGGCATTTTTAGTGCGAGCTCTAAAAATTTGATTTCATCACCTTTAGCGATGGTCCGTAATTGCTCCATATATTTTTTTACCATCCCCACATTTACTTCAGCTGTGGTTTCTTCTCCAGTAAGTTCTATGTGTAGGTTAAAATCAACTTTTCCGCGCATTAAAGAATCAGAAATCAACTTCCTAAGCTCTAATTCTTTTTCCCGATAAGCTTGTGGAATCCTTGCATTGATATCAAGGTTTTTGCTATTAAGTGATTTAAGTTCTACGGTGATTTTTTTGGATGGAAGCTGTACCACATGCTTCCCATAACCAGTCATGGATTGAATCATAGGAGAAGACTAAATTTTGGCAAAGGTAGCGAAACGAATTTTTGAGTTTATGGTTTAACGGTTTATATGTTGATAGGTAAGAGTGTGAATCCCTTTTAAACATTTAAACACAAAACTTATAAACTCATTTGCAACTCTCTAACCCAAATGTTACGATAGCTTACACGACTATTGTCTTGATGATCTTGTAAAACAATAGGTGCCTTGCCATGTGCTTCATATTTGGGCCAACCTATATACTTGATTATACCTTCAATTTCAAAATGATCTTGAATCAAAACGCCGTTATGTAGCACGGTAACATATGCAGGCTTAGTAAGCTTTTCGTCTTTAAATTCTGGTGCGTGAAAAATAATATCATACGTGTTCCATTCCCCAGTAGGAGCTGATGCCATGGCCAAGGGAATCGATTGTTTATAAACCGAGCCTACTTGTCCATTGGTGTAAGTTGGATTATCGTTATTGTCCAATATCTGAATCTCATAGCGTTGTTGAATAAACACGCCACTATTGGCTCTTGCTTGCCCTTCATTAATTACCTCTCCTGGGGATTTCCATTCTAAGTGAAGCTGTATACTCCCAAAGTTTCTTTTGGTCTGTATGTTCCCGGATTTATCTTTCACCGTCATACTGGCATCATCGTTTATGGTCCATTTTGCAGCTGTACTATCGGTTGCACTTATCCATTCGTCCAAGTTTGTCCCATTAAAAAGTACAATAGCGTCACTTGGTACGCCCTTTTCATCTAAAGTAACTCTTGGAGGGACGGGTTCATAGACTTCCGTTGCCTCAGGTGTAATAGGCTCTTCTCCTTGATATTTTTCTAAAATATTAGGGTCTTTTGCAACTATATTTTCAACTTCTTTTTTATCAGAACCTTCTTGGCATCCAATCAAAAAAAGTGCAGCTACTAACCCAATAAAACAATGTCTCATATTATAATTCTTTAATCTTTATGTTTCTATAGGATACGATATCATTATGGTCTTGTAGACCAATTTTACCTGTTTTATATTTTCCAAAACCTTCCCAGTCGGCAAACTTGGAATTGGCAACCATCTCTTCCCAAAGTGGGCCATTTACTGGAAATTTGGCAATCTCTTTTCCATTTAAAACCACGTTACCATTATTGGTTTTATGGTTAACCGTTAAAACACAAGTATTCCATTTACCAGCAACATTTACAGATTTTACGCTTGGGGGTACCATATCATAAAGTGCCCCTGCTTGTCTTGTTGGTCCATTTTTGGAATCTGGATGTCTTTCATCATCCAATACTTGTATTTCAGGTCCAGTTTCATAAGGTTGTCCATATTTTTCATCTTCCAAAATTCCCCAAAAAATCCCGCTATTGCCCCCTTCAGAAATTTTCCACTCTACAGAAAGCACAAAGTTTGTATAGGCTTTATCTGTTACAATATTAAAAGTTTTTCCGTTTCTCTCCCCTTCCTTTGGAGGATAAAAAACCATCGCGCCATCTTCTATTTTCCAAGGTTCAACAACCTCTCCAGCTCTGTAGTAATGCCAATCATCAAAAGAGCTTCCGTCAAAAAGAATGGTCCAATCTTGGTTCCCTTTCATTTTCGAGTCTTTTTCTATAAGTACCTTATCGTCATTTTCACCAACCGTAGATTTTGTTTTTTCCTTGCATGAGGCAAGCATTAAAAAGACTAATGCCAATGCTATCAAATTTTTCATATTGTTTTTATTTTAAACCCACAAAATAAGATTGAAAATCTAAGTGACGATTTTTTTTCTACGAACAACATCTGTGAAGACCATTAGGTATTAAAGCCCTAATATTTTCTCTAACACTTCCCTATCTATTTCACCTCCAGCAAAGTCATCAAATGTTTTTTGCGTTGCTTCTATAATATGATTCTGAATAAATTTTGCGCCTTCCCGTGCCCCTTGTTCTGGGCTTTTAATTACGCACTCCCACTCCATTACTGCCCAAACATCACACCCGTATTGTGTTAACTTGGAAAAAATAGTCTTAAAATCAATTTGTCCATCTCCTAGAGAACGATATCTTCCTGCGCGATCTTGCCAATCATTGTATCCCCCAAAAGCACCTTTTTTTCCAGTCGGATTAAACTCAGAATCCTTTACATGAAAAGATTTAATAAACTCATGGTAATGGTCAATGTAGGTGATATAATCCAACTGTTGCAACACAAAATGGCTTGGATCATAAAGAATATTTACCCTTTTATGATTTCCTGTTGCTTCTAAAAAACGTTCAAAAGTATCGCCGTCATGTAAATCTTCACCAGGGTGTATCTCGTAACATACATCTACCCCCTCTTCATCAAAATGATTTAATATGGGCATCCAACGTTTGGCTAGCTCTTCAAAGCCCATCTCAACCAAACCTGCTGGTCGCTGAGGCCATGGGTGCATGGTATGCCACAACAATGCTCCAGAAAAAGTGGCATGCGCCTTTATACCTAATCTCCTACTTGCAGTAGCAGCTTTTTTAACTGTCTCTACTGCCCATTTTGTACGTTCTTTTGGATTACCTTTTAGATAATCTGGTGCAAAATTATCAAACATTAAATCATATGCTGGGTTCACAGCGACCAATTGCCCTTGAAGATGGGTTGAAAGCTCTGTAATTTCCAATCCGTAAGAGTTAATTTTGCCCTTTAACTCATCACAGTAATCTTGGCTTTCAGCTGCCTTATCCAAATCTATTAAGAAAGATTCCCAAGTAGGAATTTGTATTCCCTTATATCCTAAATCTGACGCCCACTTACACATGCCGTCCAAAGAATTAAATGGTGCTTTGCTATCTACGAATTGGGCTAAAAAAACCGCAGGACCTTTAATCGTTTTCATGAGAAATATTTTTTCAAGTTTTGGGTTATGCTAAAAAAATTACCAATTATCCCCTATATTTAAAAGATAATGTTTGCCTTTCTTATTTTATTCTTAGGAAAGCTATAAATATAATGATTAGCTAATAATTAAATCACACTATTTTGAATCAAAATACTGTTTATGATGCCATTGTAGTTGGCACGGGAATAACTGGCGGATGGGCAGCTAAAGAACTATGTGAAAATGGTTTGAAAACACTTGTTTTAGAACGTGGTCCGATGGTGAAACACATCGAAGACTACAAGACTATGAATATTGACCCTTGGGATTCTCCGTACAGGGGACAGCTATCTAGGGAAGAGAAAAAAAAATACCCCAAACAATCCCGAGTTGGTTGGGCTCCCAATGAAGAAGTAAAACATTTTTTTGTGAACGATCTTGAGCACCCCTATCAAGAAACAAAACGGTTTGATTGGATTCGGGGTTATCATGTAGGTGGTCGTTCCCTAACGTGGGGAAGACAGAGTTACCGATGGAGTGATATTGATTTTGAAGCAAACTTAAAAGAAGACATAGCTGTTGATTGGCCAATTCGTTATAAGGATATCGCCCCTTGGTATGATAAAGTGGAATCCTATATTGGAGTAAGTGGTGAAAATTTGGGCTTAAAACAATTGCCCGATGGAAAGTTTTTACCTCCAATGGATTTAAACTGTGTCGAAAAGGATCTTCAAGCAGCTATGGAAGCCAACTTTGAAGATGATAGATTATTGACCATTGGGCGTGTGGCACATATCACTGATACCTCCAAGGAATTTGAGGGCAGAAATCCATGTCAGTACAGGAATAGATGTTGGAGAGGATGCCCCTTTGGCGGATATTTTAGTAGTAATTCTTCCACACTGCCTGCTGCGGAGCGAACGGGTAATATGACCCTTAGGCCCAATTCTATTGTTCATGAAGTTATTTATGACGAAAGTCTGAAGAAAGCTACCGGTGTTAAGGTTGTAGACACAGAAACTGGAGAAAAGCTGGAATTTATGGGTAAAATTGTCTTTTTATGTGCATCTGCAATGGCTTCGGTAGGGATTTTATTGCAATCAAAATCAAAAAGTTTCCCCAATGGTCTGGGTAATAATTATGATGAAGTTGGTCGTAATATTATGGATCATCATTACCAATTGGGGGCTTCAGCTAAAGTCGATGGACATTTAGACAAGTATTACAAAGGTCGAAGACCTAATGGTTTTTATATCCCGCGTTTTGTTAATCTAGATGAGAAAACCAAACGAAGAGAATTCCTAAGAGGTTTTGGTTATCAAGGTGGTGCCAGTCGTGATAATTGGGGCGAGATGGTAGCTGAAATGGGATATGGTAATGCTTACAAAGAAGCTATGTTGCAGCCTGGAGGTTGGCAAATTGGCATGACCGGTTTTGGCGAAATGCTTCCACACCATGACAACCGTGTTACCTTAAATAAAAACAAAAAAGATAAATGGGGCTTGCCGCAATTGAACTTTGACGTGGAGTTTAAAGAGAATGAGCTTAAAATGCGAGAAGCTATTAAAGAAGAAGCTGTATCCATGTTAAAATCTGCAGGATTCAAAGATGTTAACCCTTATGACACAGAGACTGGACCAGGATTGGGAATACATGAGATGGGTGGGGCCCGTATGGGATGGAATCCTAGAACTTCAGTACTCAATAAAAATAATCAAGTGCATGACGTCCCTAATGTATATGTTACTGATGGAGCTTTCATGACCTCGGCCAGCTGTGTTAACCCTTCACTAACATATATGGCATTTACTGCTAGAGCAGCCAATCATGCTGCGGAACAATTTAAATTGGGTAAATTCGCTTAACTAATCTTATTTCATAAATGGATAACGCTTCGGCACGAAACCTTTGGGGAGACTTTTTAGATAAACATACCGAGTTTGCATTTGAAAAAGCACCTTTATCAGGATATTTTGGAGACAATGAAAAGGATGCCAACCATTTGGCAAGTTTGGTTTCTAAAGACATAAAAAGAGCTACCTCGCATTCCTTATTAGGCCTTCAGTTACGAGAAGAGCAAATGCCCAAAATTGGAGATTTCTTTGTGGTTACGGATTGGAATGGAAATGCAAAATGTCTTATCCGAACCACCTCTGTAAAGCTGATTCCTTACTTTTCTATCCATTCTGAACATGCGCGTTTAGAAGGGGAAGGTGATAAAAGCTTGGAGTACTGGAAAAAAGTGCATTGGGACTACTATACCCGTGAACTTGAACCTTTTGGTCGCGTTCCAAGGGAAAGTATGATTATCGTTTTTGAACGGTTTGAGCTTTTATATAAAAGGTAATCATCTAAATATTGGTTTTTGAAAAATTCAAAATCGGAATACTATGTTTATGTCTACATTGATCCAAGAAATTTTGAGGAATTCTATTACGGCAAAGGAAAGAGCAATAGAAAGTTAGCTCATCTGTCAGATACCACGGATTCAGAGAAAACAAGACGAATAAAAGAAATCGAAAAAGTTGGTCTACAACCTATAATTAAGGTTGTCGCCAAAGATTTGACAAATGAGCAAGCATTCCTTATTGAGAAAACTTTGATTTGGAAACTAGGTAAAAATCTGACAAATCAATCTTCTGGTCATTTTGCTGATAAATTTAGACCTCATAACACATTACATTGTGATTTAGCATATTTCGATTTTAAAAATGGGTTATACTACGTTAACGTGGGAGAGGGAAATCATAGGTGTTGGGAAGATTGCAAACAGTATGGTTTTTTAACCGCTGGCGGACACAAAAAATACAGTGACCCAATCCGCACCTTAGAAAGAGGAGATATTGTAGTTTCTTATTTAAAAGGTCATGGATTCGTTGGCGTAGGAAAAATAAAAGCAAAAGCGGTTAGAATCAATAATTTTAAATTTAAAGGAAGGTTTTTAAATAGTTATCCTTTGAAAAAACCAGCTATTTATGAAAACAGTCACAACGAAAATTCCGAATATCCTGTAAAGGTAGAATGGATTAAGGCGGTAGACCGTGAAAATGCAAAATGGAAGCCCAAAAGTGGGCTATTTTCTTCACAACTTATAAAAGCATCACTTAGTGGACAGCCTAAAACTATTGCCTTTTTGGAAAAAGAATTTGATATTGATTTTAGAAAGTTAATGTTATAAGTTATTAATTATCTCCTTTATTATACTTAAAAAGACCTTCAAGCTTTGAACTCTTGAAGGTCTCTAAATAAATATATTTGAGGCAGGGTGTTGAATAGGCTAATTCAAATCTATCCAAACATTTCCTTCTTTATTTGATGCTACTGTGCTTTCAATAAAATTCATACCACGCACACCATCTGTCATTGTTGGGAATTCACCGTCATTATATTTTTCACCACGAATCGCTTTTGCAGCTCCTAAATAAATATTGGCCATAGAGTCAAAAATACCCTCAGGATGCCCTGGTGGTAATTTTGTCCCCGATAAGGACAGCTCAGAATTGTAAGCATGTCCAGGTTTGTACACTTGCAAAGGTTCTGTATCACTTAATTTATATAAAAAATTAGGTCGTTCTTGCTCCCATCTAAATGCTCCTTTTTCCCCATAAATGGCAATTGCCAAACCATTTTCTTCCCCAGTAGCTACCTGACTTGAGCGTATCACACCTTTTACATGCTTATCCATACGGATCAATACGGTACCATCTACATCCATTTGATTGTCTTCATAAAGATAATTGAAGTCACATAACAAAGATTTCACCCGTAAACCGGTGGTATATTCTACCATATTAAATGCATGTACTCCAATATCTCCCATACAAGAGCTTATCCCAGCTTTTGTTGGGTCTAAACGCCACACGGAAGAACGTTTCTCTTTATCATGGATAATCGTATTAATCCATCCTTGATAGTATCTAGCGTCCACTTTATGAATTTTTCCAAGAGCACCTGATTTAATCATTTCACGCATTTGCCTTACCATAGGATAACCAGTGTAAGTATGTGTTAATGCGAATACCTTTCCTGATTTTTGATGCGCCTCTTCTAAAATCTTGGCTTCTTCATAATTCATGGTCATAGGCTTTTCACAGATGACATGAAATCCATTATCTAACAACTTTTTTGCCATTGGAAAATGTAGAAAATTAGGCGTTTGAACGGAACATACTTGAATTCGTTCTTCCTCCCGTAGTTTTAGTTCTTCCTCAATGAGGGTATCAAAATCTTTATAGATTCTATCTGTTGGAATATCAATTTCTTCAGCAAATTCTATGCTTTCTGAGTGTTCAGGACTAAAAACTGCTCCAACTATTTCATAGTTATCATTAATTTGAGATGCAACTCGATGTAAGATTCCAATTAATGAATCTCCACCCCCTCCTAAAATTCCTAATCTTATTTTCTTTGGCATTTTTAATTATAAATTTATGCGGTTTCCGTTTTTCTTTTTTTCATGTAAAGGTACAATCCTATAAATGCAACTATTAAAATCGCAGGTAGTATAGACATTGTCCGTAAAGCTTCAATAGGACTTGCATTATCCATTAAATTACCCATTATTGGTAAAACAACCGACACCGATAACATTCCTGCCCCTCCCATGATTGAAAGCCCTAAAGCTCCTGTCTGCGGAAGGTATTCTGCGACAAAGCCTAACATAGTTGGCCAGAAAAAAGTAACTCCAACAGCAAAAACCGCTGCAGCAGCAAAGGTCATAGCTCCACTTGTAATAGTCAATAACCAAAGTCCTATAAATGTAAATATTGCTGAAAACAAAAGCATTCCTGCCGGTTGTAGTTTATGTATTACCTTACCTGCAAAAGCTCTTCCCAAAGCCATAATACCATTAATAAAAGCAAGTACCAATAAAGGTACTGCAACAGATTCTTTTAATAAAGATTCAATACGCTGCGTGGTACCTAGTTCAGATGCAGCAGTTAAAAACATACATAGCACCATAAAAATAAACAGTGGCTTTCCTAAACTGGCAATCATTTTATTGTTACTAATTCCCATTTGAACACGTTCTGTAACGGGGAAATTTTGTCCTAAGAACATAAATCCGTAAATAATCAATGGGATGAACAATACTCCTACCATGACTTGCCATCCAAGTCCCATAACATCCATCACCAACCAACCAATTAAAGAGCCAACTACTATTCCACCAGGGAACCAGACATGAAAACGATTTAACATCTTAGTTTTATTCTCCGTATACATGGATGCTATCATTGGATTAAGTGCAGCTTCAACCATACCGTTACCAATACCTACAAAGAGGGTTGCCGTAAACAATGAAGTTTGATCTTTTGCCAAAATTGTCCACACAATTCCTATGGCATGTGTAATAAATGCAATCCATGTGATTTTTTTAATTCCAAGAGAATCAACCAATGGTCCTCCAACAATCATTGCAATTGTAAAACCCCAAAAAGCAGGGGTAAATGCCCATCCTATTTGCTCTAGAGTAAGACCTACTCCCTCTGGTCCAAAAACAGTTTCTAATCTTGCTCTGATTGCAAAGGTCATCGATGTTACCAATAAGGCAACACAGGATGCAACAAAAAGTCTATTCTTGTTTATGTTTTCCATGTTTAATTTATTTGATTATCAGTTGGTTATTGTTTGTACTCAATTTTTTCATTCTTAAAGGCCACGGCAAAAAGGATTGATACCCCCAATGCAAAAAATGCTGGGAATTGCCAAATACTGGACCACTCATGTTTATTTTCCCCTATGAGATTTAAATCTGTAATTTGGCCTGCGACCCAAAAACCAATAAGCATTCCTATTCCATAGGTAGCCAGTGTAATTAAGCCCTGTGCGGCACTTTTATATTTTTCACCTGCTTTTGTATCGGTATATATTTGTCCGGACACGAAAAAGAAGTCATAACAAATTCCATGCAAAGCGATACCAACAAGCAACATAAAGGTAAGCTCACCAGCATTTCCATAAGCAAATAGCATATATCTTACCAACCATGCAACCATTCCTACCAATATGGTCTTTTTAAAGCCAAACTTTTTAAAGAAAAACGGCAAGAGCAGTAAAAACAGAGCTTCTGATATTTGTCCAATTGTCATCATTCCAGCTGGACCTACTTGCGAACCAAATACTCCAATAGAAGCTCCTATTTCCCCAAGGAATTGTCCTGCATGTTGATAATAAAAAGCTAAGGGTATACAAATTAGAATAGAAGCTATAAAAAAGATCAGATAGTTTCGGTCTTTGAGTAATTTAAGAGCATCTAAACCAAGGATAGTTGACAATGATACTTCTTCTCCATTGGAAACTCTAGGTGGTGTTTTAGGTAGTGTAAAACTAAATACCCCCAGTATGCTAGAAGCAATTGCTGTCATCAAAAAGGTGTTTTTTAAAGCTCCACTTGCAATATTCTCAGGTGAGTCCCATTTGAAGAGTACGCTAATGAAAATTAAGCCTGCAACTATCCAACCAATTGTGCCAAATACCCGAATAAAAGAAAACTCTTTTGACGGATCCTTCATTTGATTAAAGGACACAGAATTAACTAATGCTAAGGTTGGCATATATGCAATCATATATCCAAATACATATGGAATAAAAACTGCTATGCTTTCCGCATTGGCCATTTGATACATTAATAGTGCCCCAATTAAATGTAATACGCCTAAAATCCGTTCTGCATTAAAGTAGCGATCTGCTATAAGACCGATAATAAAAGGTGCTATTATGGCTCCCCAGGATTGACTGGAGTAGGCAAAAGCAATTTCGCTTCCATCTGCGTCCAAGGTGTTAGGAAGATAAATACCCAATGTCACAAACCATCCCCCCCAGATAAAAAACTCCAAAAACATCATAAAAGAAAGTTGAGCCCTAGTAAAACCTTTCATAATTATCTTTTGTAATGAATGTAATCGAGCCCTTCTGGGTCAATCTTATTGGCTCTAAAATCCGCTAAGATTTGACCACGATGATGTGTAGAATGATTTATTATATGAAACAAAATATCTTTTAAGTCATTGGCAAAAACACGCCCTTCTGTAGTTTCATAATCCACTCTTTTTTCAAAATCTTCTGTATTGGTTATAATTTCAAAAGTAGTCCGTTGGTTTTCATAGTGGATATCTTCCCAATCTTTTACTTTGTGTTCTTGCCAAACTTCGTACTTTGATTCTTTGCCCAATAGACGCATGTTCCAAATATGGTGCGCATTAAGTAAATGACTAAAAAGGGTGCTGCTTTTTTTTGGAACTTTATCTAATTCCAAGAATTTTTCTATCAGCTTTTTGTTGCAATAGAAATTATAGTCAAACAGTTGGTTAAAGAACGATTTCATAAATTAATTCCTATATCTAAGAGATTTGGGAAGCCGTATTAAGCAATAATTTTTTAGTAGCAATAATTCCTTCTTCTTCACTAAGTGTATTTCCCTCATATTCAACACCAACAAAGCCCGTATAACCAGCTTTTTTTACAATTTGCATCATTTTTACATAATCGATTTTGGTTTCATTTCCATTTTCATCAAAATCATACGCTTTTGCACTTACTGCTTTTGCATAGGGCATTAATTCGATCACCCCTTTATATATATCATACTCTTCCAGACACTTGGATTCGTAATAAGAACCATCTTCGCGCTTAACACAAAAGTTGCCAAAATCTGGCAAGGTTCCGCAGTTATCCATATTAACTTTTTTCATAACTGATGCCAACCAAGCCGCATTAGATGATGGTCCTCCATGATTTTCAACAATCACATTTATATTCTTATCCTTTGCGTAAGTAGCCAATTGCGTTAATCCATCAACCGAGGCTTCAACCCATGCTTCCGGCTCCATGGTACCCTGCAAGTTTACTCTTATAGAATGGCATCCCATAGCAGCTGCAGCATCAACCCATTTGTAATGATTTTTAACAGCATCCGATCTTTCCCCGACATCCGTTGATGCCAAAGGTCCTTCCCCATCAATCATTATTAAAAGACTGGTTAGACCATGCTTTTTTGCTTCAGCGTTATTCTTGTCAATGAAATTTTGCATCGCCTCAGCTGAATAATTGTCAGCTTCCAATTCCTTCCTATATAACTGGCTAACATACTCTAACCCTGTAAAACCCCAAGATTTTGCTTTTTCAGCAAAAGTATATGGGTCCACTCCACCCTCTCTTATCATCTTATTTATGGACCACTGCGCTAATGATAATTCAAAAAATGGTTCCGTATTGGTAGTTGTTGAAATTTCTTCAGACTCATCTTTTGCTTTATCTTTATTTGCTTGCTTGCAGGCAGATATTCCCAAAAAGGAAAATGCAATTCCTGCTTTTGCTCCATTCTGAATAAAACTTCTTCGCTTCATATTGGTTATTTAGACATTCTGATTATTAAGAAATAGCCATTTACTATAACGTTATAGTGTAGATTTCTCAATAAACATAGGGATTAAATGTAGAAAATTAATTTAATATTTAATACATTTAGGGTATAAACAATCATGTATAAATGAGTAAATTCTATTACAATGAAGAGCAAGAGTCGTATGATGCGATTGTTGTTGGAACTGGCATAAGTGGAGGTTGGGCTGCCAAAGAGTTATGCGAAAATGGGTTAAAGACATTGGTTTTGGAACGTGGCAGAATGGTAAAGCACCGTGAAGACTATCCAACTGCAAATATGGACACTTGGGATTTCCCTCATGCAAGGCAACCATCACAGGAAGATATTGCAAAGCAAGAAAAACAAAATAGAACCGGTTACACTACTAGAGCAGATTCTAAGCACTGGTTTGTAAATGATTTAGAACACCCATACAACGAAACTAAACGTTTTGACTGGATGCGTGGTTACCATGTTGGAGGAAGGTCTATAATGTGGGGCAGACATAGTTATAGATGGAGTGATATTGATTTTGAAGCAAACAAAAAAGAAGGTGTAGCGATTGATTGGCCTGTACGTTACAAAGACATTGCTCCTTGGTACGACAAGGTAGAATCATACATTGGTATTTCTGGTGAATTACTTGGTTTACCACAGTTGCCTGACGGACAGTTTACGCCAATGATGCCTTTAAATTGTGTTGAAGATCATGTTAGAGAAAAGGTCGCGGAACATTTTGATGGTAGAGTTATTACCGCAGGGCGTGTAGCCCATATCACTGGTGATAAAAAGTTTGAAGGTGATGGCCGTTCCAAATGTCAATACAGAAATAGATGTATAAGAGGTTGTCCTTTTGGAGCATACTTTAGTAGTGTTTCTTCAACACTACCAGCTGCTGAGGCTACGGGAAATATGACTTTAAGACCAGATTCTATTGTACATGAAGTTATATATGACCCCAATACCAAAAAAGCTACTGGTGTTAAAGTAATAGATAGGGTTACCAAGGAAGAATACAAGTTTAAAGCCAAGGTTATTTTCTTATGTGCCTCGGCAATTGCATCAACATCTATTTTAATGCAATCTAAATCTGACCGTTTTGAAAATGGATTAGGAAACGATTCTGGAGAATTGGGCCACAATATCATGGATCATCATTTCCACGTTGGAGCACGGGGTAAAGTTGATGGCTACAAAGATAAATATTATAAAGGAAGAAAGCCCAATGGCATCTACATTCCTAGATTTAGAAATGTTGGTAATAATACTATGAAAGATTTTACTAGGGGTTATGGATACCAAGGTGGTGCTACTAGAGGCGATTATGAAGATATGGTTGCTGAAGCTAGTTTTGGTAAAGATTACAAAGAGACCATTTTGACTCCTGGAGGTTGGAATATGAATATGTTGGCATTTGGTGAGATTCTTCCATACCATGACAACAAAATGACCCTGGATTATGAAAAGCTTGATCAGTGGGGCTTACCAACAGTAACATTTGATGCAGAAATACAACAGAACGAACTGAACATGCGCAAAGACATGATGGACCAAGCGGTCCAAATGTTGGAAAAGTCTGGAGCACGCGATATAGAACCTTATGATGACCCCTATGCCATTGGTTTAGGTATACACGAAATGGGTACTGCAAGAATGGGGAGCAATCCTAGAACTTCAGTGGTGAATGAATACAATCAGGTGCATGCTTGTAAAAATGTGTATGTTACTGATGGTGCCTTTATGACTTCTGCAGCTTGTGTAAATCCATCATTAACTTATATGGCCTTCACGGCTAGAGCTGCCAACCATGCAGCACAAGAACTTAAAAAAGGAAATATCTAATGAAAAGAAGATCAGCACTTAAAAATATGGGGATGGTATTTGGTTATACCGTAGCTACCCCAACCCTATTAGGATTGGTACAAAGTTGTAAAGAAAAAATGCCTTATGCTGAATGGGTACCTAGCTATTTTGATAAAGATAAAGGATATGCTTTGGCGCAGATGATTGATGTGATTTTACCAAAAACGGACACACCTTCAGCTACAGAGGTAAATGTTCATGTATTTATTGATGAATTTGCAAAAAGTGTACTTCCTGAAGAACAACAAGCCTTTATGGAAGTACTAATGGACAAGTTCATGACTAAAGTGATGACAGATGCTGGTAAAGACAGTCTTATGGATATTGAAGGGGCTGATTTTGAACCTGCTTTGACCAAATACCTTAAAAAAATGTCTGATGAGGAAGAAGAAGCTCAAGGAAAAGCAATTGGAGAATATATGGAAGCTATGATGGCTGGTGAATCTGCAGAATTGGACGATGACGTTGCCTGTTATGCTTTTGCCGGTAATGTTAGAAGCATGGCAACCTGGGCATATAAGTCTTCTGAGTATGTAGGTGAAGAAGTTCTCGCTTACCTACCTTTGCCTGGCGAGTATATCGCTTGCGGTGATGTTGAAGAACTAACTCAGGGAAGAGCGTGGTCTTTATAGATAACTAAATGATTAAACAAAAAAGCCCTTTCTAAATAGAAAGGGCTTTTTTGTTTAAAATGCTAAATCTTCGTTAATGGTGTAAGATATACTACTTTATTACGTTCATATATAAGTACTTACCTTATCCTACGCCCATGTTATTGCTTTTTTATTACGAAAGTTGTTTATAGTGCTTATTTAAAGAAGAAAAGCAATCCTTAGATTTAGTAACTTCTGTTAATTAACTTTTCTATATCGTTTTCGTAATCTAAAATTGATTCTGAAGCGTATGTATAATAGTTAGATTTTTCAACAATGGACAAGTATTTAATCTTCTTGGTAATTTATGTAGTTATGCTAGCATTCTCTGCAATAGCTTTTAGGTTGCTTGTTAGAAAATAAAGTTTTTACCCTTTTTAAAAAATACCCTAGCAGCTCTTCTGTGGGGTAAGCTTGCTAGGGCACTTTATCAAATAAACACTATCACACTATGATCCACACATAAGGCAATCGTCGTCTGCTTGACCTTCTTTTGCCCGTGCAATCATTTCTTTCATTTCAGCCGCTGTCATTGGCTGAATATCAACTTCTTGTTGCGTTGCAGGAGTAGGGTTCACTTTTATGTTCTCAGCAGTTTTTGGGTCTGCCGCTGTTACTTCAGCCTCAGCTGCTACACTAACAGGAACTTCTTTCTTCTTTGTATTGTCCAGGGTAAACTTAATGGCGTCTACTGCCGCTTTAGTCCTTAAATAGTACATGCCTGTCTTTAGACCACTCTTCCAAGCATAGAAGTGCATTGAAGTCAGTTTGGAATAATTGGCGTTCTCCATAAATAAATTAAGAGACTGGCTCTGATCTATAAAGTACCCCCTATGTCTAGACATATCAATGATGTCTTTCATGCTCAACTCCCAAACAGTCTTGTAGAGGTCTCTAATGTCTTGTGGAATGGTTTCTATATGTTGAATAGAACCGTTTGCGCGCATCAATTCCTGTTTCATGTTCTCATTCCAAAGCCCTAGAGCCACCAAATCTTCTAGTAGATGTTTGTTCACTACTATAAATTCTCCAGAAAGCACTCGTCTAGTGTAAATATTAGAGGTATATGGCTCAAAACATTCATTGTTCCCAAGGATTTGAGAAGTGGATGCCGTTGGCATAGGAGCCACTAAAAGAGAATTTCTAACCCCGCTTTTCTTTACTTGCTTGCGAAGTTTGGCCCAGTCCCAACGACCAGATAGTTCCTCATCTTTTATTCCCCATAGGTTATGCTGGAACTCCCCTTCTGAAATTGGTGAGCCTTCATAAGATGAATATGGCCCCTCATCTTTAGCAGCTTCCATAGATGCGGTTACTGCAGCGAAGTATAAGGTTTCGAATATTTCTTGATTTAACTTTTTGGCTTCGTCACTTGTAAACGGCATACGGAGCATAATAAAAGTATCCGCTAAGCCTTGAACACCTAAACCAATTGGTCTATGACGCATATTAGAGTTTTCAGCCTCTTTTACAGGGTAATAATTTCTATCAATTACCTTATTCAAGTTTTTGGTAACCCGCTTGGTTACTTTAAACAATTCCTTATGGTCAAATGCTCCATTTTTAACAAACATTGGCAAGGCAATAGATGCCAAGTTACATACTGCAACCTCATCAGGAGAAGTGTACTCCAAAATCTCTGTACAAAGATTGGAAGAACGAATGGTTCCCAAATTCTTCTGGTTGCTCTTGCGGTTAGCCGCATCTTTGTAAAGCATGTAAGGTGTACCTGTTTCTATTTGTGATTCTAGAATTTTTTCCCAAAGATCACGGGCCTTAACTGTCTTTCTCCCTTTACCTTCTGCTTCATACTTTGTATAAAGCTTTTCAAACTCTTCGCTATGGTTTGTAAATAGACCGGGGCATTCATTTGGACACATTAAAGTCCAATCCTCATTGGCTTCAACACGCTTCATAAATAAATCTGAAATCCACATTGCATAAAACAAATCACGCGCACGCATTTCTTCTTTACCGTGGTTCTTTTTTAAGTCCAGAAAGTCATAGATATCTGCATGCCAAGGTTCCATGTAGATGGCAAAACTACCTTTACGTTTTCCACCACCTTGATCCACATAACGAGCAGTATCGTTGAACACCTTTAGCATAGGAACAATACCATTAGAAGTACCGTTGGTTCCTCCAATGTATGAACCACGAGCACGTACGTTGTGAATAGACAATCCTATTCCTCCGGCAGATTGAGAAATCTTGGCCGTTTGCTTTAAAGTATCATAAATACCGTCAATGCTATCTTCTTTCATAGCCAATAAAAAGCAAGAAGACATTTGTGGCTTTGGTGTACCAGAATTGAACAAGGTTGGAGTTGCGTGTGTAAAATACTTTTTGGACATCAGCTCATAAGTTTCAATAGCAGCCTCCAAATCATCTATATGAATACCTACGGAAACACGCATTAACATGTGTTGCGGGCGTTCCGCAATTTGTCCGTTCACCTTCAATAAATAAGAACGTTCCAAAGTTTTAAAACCGAAGTAATCGTAGCCAAAATCACGGTTATAAATAATTGTAGAATCTAATCGCTCTGCATTTTCAGAAATCACCTTATAAACCTCATCCGAAAGCAAAGGAGCTTTTTTGCCTGTCCTAGGATTCACATATCCATACAAATCCTTCATGGTCTCAGAAAAAGACTTTTTTGTGTTCTTATGTAGGTTGGAAACGGAAATCCTTGCAGCCAACTTTGCATAATCAGGATGGGTAGTCGTCATTGTAGCCGCAATTTCTGCTGCTAAATTATCCAGCTCTGAAGTGGTTACTCCATCATAAAGTCCTTCTATGACTCGCATGGCAACTTTAAGTGGGTCTACCAATGGATTTAGACCGTAACATAGTTTTCTTACCCTGGCCGTGATTTTATCGAACATGACCAGTTCTTTTCTTCCATCTCTTTTTAATACATACATGTGGCTACTGTGTTTTTGTTTGTTAAATAAATTGGTCGCTAATTTCTACAAGGATAGTCTTGCAGGAATTGCTAGTAGGTGGTTTTGTTTGCTTAGGGGCAAAAAAGACAACGTAGCTTTTGTAAAAACTGCGCTGTTGGACAATACTTCTACCTAAAAGTCTGCGTCAAAGCTAATTTTCTGAGCATCTTCGTCCTTATCTTTATTTAGCACTCCAGCTTTCTGGTATTCTGATACTCTTTTCTCAAAGAAATTTGTTTTTCCCTGTAACGAAATCATATCCATAAAGTCGAAAGGATTTGTGGCGTTGTATACTTTATCACATTCCAATTCCACCAATAGTCTATCCGTTACAAACTCCAAATATTGGGTCATTAATTTAGAATTCATTCCAATCAAACTTGCAGGAAGCGATTCGGTAATAAATTCACGCTCAATATTAAGGGCATCTGTTAAAATCTGAGTAATGCGTTCTTTGGGAACTTTGTTGATCAAGTGCTTATTGTGTAAGTGCACAGCATAATCACAGTGCATACCTTCATCTCTTGAAATTAATTCGTTAGAGAAGGTAAGACCTGGCATCAAACCTCTCTTCTTTAACCAGAAAATAGAGCAAAATGCTCCTGAGAAGAAAATACCTTCCACTGCTGCAAAAGCAATTAAACGTTCTGCAAAACTTGGAGATTCAATCCAATTTAAAGCCCAATCCGCCTTTTTCTTTATTGCAGGAAAATTTTCGATTGCTTTAAATAAAATATTCTTCTCTTTTTCATCTTTTACATAAGTGTCTATTAAAAGAGAATAGGTTTCCGAATGAATGTTTTCCATCATAATCTGAAAACCGTAGAAAAATTTAGCTTCTGCATACTGTACTTCGCTTACAAAATTCTCAGCTAAATTTTCATTTACAATACCATCTGAAGCTGCAAAAAATGCTAAAATATGCTTGATGAAATAACGCTCATCATCATTTAATTTATTGTTCCAATCCGTTAGGTCTTCACCAAGATCAATTTCTTCCGCTGTCCAAAAACAAGCCTCACATTTCTTGTACCATTCCCATAAATCATCATGTTTAATCGGAAAAATTACAAATCGGTCTTCGTTTTCTTCTAAAATGGGCTCAATGGCAGTTGACATAGGTATTCTGTTTAAAATTTTATATATAGGATTGAAAATTACCTTACAGCAGGGACCAACAAAGATTCAAAAATGTAATCGAATTGTAAAGTTTGTTTTAGCTAAACACGCTCAAAGTTTTTAACACAAAATGTTGAAATCTAGGTTCGCAAGTGATGTTTACTGCATTGTAGAAATTAATTTCACCGATAACTTTTTTATGTTAAAATGAACAAATAAAAAAAGACCAAAAAGTATCTTAACAAAGATACCTTTTGGTCTAAAAATATTATCACCAAACCGTACGGCCCAGTCATTTATAGATTTCTGTTTTTCAGCTTAGGTAGTTCCCCCGAAACCCTTGCCTAAAACTTTAGCCCTAAATGACCTAAACTATTTTTTCACACATACCGTTGGCATGTTTGGTTGGCCGTACGCTGGTTGATATAACATGTAGAACCTAGCATTAGTTTTTGTAATCAACCGATGCTATTTCATCTGGTGTTTCAACAGTCTTGTTTTCACTTATAGCAGCAAATACTAGAGCTATTAGTAAAACCACAAATAATATTAAACTCTTTTTCATTATTGGTCGGTTGAATAAACTTCGGTCAAAATCGTTCTTCGAAGATATAACTCCAAATGAGCCAATATTTTACCAAATGTATAGATGGTTTAAAATCATGTATAAATGGACTTTGCTTTCAATTTACTATTAATAACTGATTTTCAAATGGTTATATACAGTTCATCGAATCTATTTGTCTTTTTATACCAACTATAATACATATCATTCCATTAATACATATTTTTAAGCTTCTTATGCTTTTTAGTGCTATGTTTATGTCTTAGTTTATTCTTATGTTAGAAGCTGTAATCGTAGATGACGAAATAAAAGCATTGGAAAGCCTAAGTTGGGAATTGACCAACTTAAGTGATGAAGTAAAAATCATCGCCTCATTTACAGACGTCCACAAGGCACTTGACTATTTGGATAAAAATACCCCGGACTGCCTTTTCTTAGATATAGAAATGCCAGTAATGGATGGATTTCAATTCATCAAAAACCTAAAAAACAAAAAATTCCCTGTTGTTATTACCACGGCTTACAACCAATATGCATTAAAAGCACTGAAAAATGAAGCCATCGATTATCTTTTAAAGCCCATAGACACAGACGATTTAAGTGAGACAATCGCCAAAATAAAGAGGTACAATTCCAAAAATTATACTGCAGAAAAGTTTGAAAAAATATTACTTAATTTTAACTCTAACTCCCTAGATAGAAAGATTACGGTAAATACTGATGGAAAACTTTTATTTCTTGAGGCCGATGAAATTTTATATGCAGAGTCCGATGGGAATTACAGTACTATTTTTCTCGCAGATGGACAAAAACTGGTCTTAACTAAAAAATTAAAAGAAGTAAATGCTTTGTTGCCAAAGGATTCTTTTTTTAGAATACATAATTCTTATATCGTTAATCTTGGGCAAATCAAGGAATTTTTAAAAACGGACGGCTATGTCATACTAAAATCCAACCATAAGATTCCCGTTTCAAGACAAAAGAAGTCTGATTTTTTAGATTTGTTATAATTCCTCTTAATGCCAAACCTCCAAATACCCCACATAAAACACCCATACAAAGCACATAGAAAATTTTTGTTAGGTGCTATTTTCTTATTGTTTTCCTCTATTCTTTTTAGCCAAGAAATTTCTGAAGATTTTAAAGAAAGAATAAATAGCCTAATTGAAAAGGCCCCAAAAACATACAAAGAGATAGATACCGAATTGCGAAGCATAAAAAGAGATACTATAGGACTCCAATACTTTATAAAGACTGCAACAGAAAATGAATATTTAGAAGGACAGTCCTATGCAATTAACCAGCTTGGTAGAAACTATCGTTATGCATCAAAACTGGACAAATCCATAGAAGCGCACTTAGATGCTCTAGAAAAAGCTGAAAAAGCAGATAACGATGAACTCAGAATTTTAAGTCTAAATTGGGTTGGTGTTAGTTATAGAAGGAAAGATGCTATAAAGACAGCCATAGACTATCACCAACAGGCTTTAGAAATTGCAGAAAATACAGAAAACAAAACGGTACATCTAAAGCGAAGCATCAATGTCGCCCTTAATAGTATTGGAAACCTTTATCAAACCCTTGGGCAATATGATTTAGCAATTACCCAATTTGAAAGAGCTCTAGAACTCGAAAAGGAACTAAACAATAAATTGGGGCTTGCCATAAACAACCAAAATATTGGGGATTGTTTGGAACAAAAGGGAGAGTTGGAAGATGCTTTGGAGTATTTTAGAAAATCATTGGCCTACAATGAGGAAATCAATAATGACTATGGGCGTGTCATATGCAAAAACAGTATCGCTAGGATATATACCAAGCAAGGTATGCCAAACGCTGCCTTAGTCATTTTTGAACCATTACAGGAAAAAGCACTTAAAATTGGGGACAACTTTATTACCTCATCCGTTTTTATAAATACTGGACATGCTCAAATTGCCATTGGTAAATATGGCGAAGCAAAAAAGAGTATAGAACATGGCCTTAAATTAGCAGAAGAAAGTAACATGCCGGCATTAATTATAGCGGCAAAACGTTTTTTGGCAAATTTAGCTGAGGCTACAGGAAATTATAAAGAGGCTTTAAAACAACAAAAAGAAGCTGAAAATTATGAAAACGAAATTGTAAACCAACGTAATCTCAGCTATATGAACGAGATGATATTGCGTTATGATGATGAAAAGAGGAATAGCCAAATTGTTTCGCTTGCCCAAGAAAATGAGCTTGCAAAAATTAGACTTCGCAAAAACCAAACAACAATACTTGTGGCAGCATTAACCTTAGGCTTAATTGGCACCATGCTTTTTATCATGTATAGAAAATACCATTCTGATAATGAAAAGAAAGTGTTGAGCCTTGAGCAGAATATGTTAAGAAGTCAAATGAATCCTCACTTTTTATTCAACTCTTTAAATTCTATTAAGCTGTACATTATTAATAATGATAAAAAAAATGCAGTTCATTATCTCAACAAATTCTCTAAACTTGTCAGGAGAATTTTAGAAGGTTCTTCTTTAAAAGAAATTTCGCTCGCCGAAGAATTGGAAACAGCAGAACTCTATCTAAACATTGAAAATATTCGTTTTTCAAATGAAATTAATTTTGAAATTGATGTCGCAAAGGAAATAGATTCTGAGCAAGTAAAAATCCCTTCGCTTGTATTACAACCCTTCCTTGAAAATGCAATCTGGCACGGTCTATCTTCCAAGGAAGGAGAAAAAAGAATTTGGTTAAAAGTATATAATTATGATTCTTACCATATTGCAATTGATATTGTTGATAATGGTGTGGGAAGAAGTGCCTCCGAAAAAATAAAGGAGAATCGGGTACTAAAGCGCAAGTCCGTTGGTATTGATATTACTACTGAACGTTTAGCCAATTTCTCTAAAGATTACCAGAATGATTTTGAAGTAGCCATCGAGGATTTAATGGGTGATTCTAGTGAGGCTTTAGGCACTAAAATCATATTGAAAATACCTACTATTTAGTATGTTCCTTAGCTACTTCTTCTAGTTCCTTATACCAATCTTCTCCAAATTTTCGTGTTAATGCCTCTTTAACGAACTTATAAACCGGAAGCTGAAGCTCGTTCCCTAAACTACAGGCTGGATCACAAATTTCCCATTTGTGGTAGTTCACTGCTGTGAACTCAGAATACTCCTTTATCCGTATGGGGTACATATGGCAGGAAATAGGTTTCTTCCATTTGGTAGCTCCTTGATTATAGGCTTCTTCTAAACCACACTTCGCAATTCCGTCATCGGAAAAAATAACATAGGCACATTCGCTCTTATTCACCAATGTAGTCTCCCATTCACCATCTTCCCCCTTTACAAAAGCGCCTTGTTCTTCTATTGCTTTAATCCCCTCTTCTCTTAGAAATGGGCGAACCTTATCAAATATGTCCACCAATATCTCTGTTTCGTCATCTTCTAAGGGAGCTCCTGATTCCCCATCCACACAACATGCTCCTTTACAAGCATTTAAATTGCAAACAAAATCGTTCTCAATAATTTCTTCAGAAATAAGGGTTTTAGCTATTTGAAACATCGTTGCTGTGAAAAAAATTGCTGTATGAGTGCAAAATTAAAGTTTTCATTTTATACATACTTTATTAATCCAAACACCCCTTTTTAAACGTAAATTTGCACGGATTTTCTTAAGCAAGAACAATGAATTTTGATTTAAAAGAAATAATTACTGCAACCATGATTCTGTTTGCAGTAATAGATATTTTAGGAAGTGTCCCCATCATTATAAGCCTTAGAAAGAAAGTAGGCCATATTCAGTCTGAAAAAGCTTCAATTGTTGGAGCTTCCATTATGGTGGCATTCCTTTTTGTTGGAGAAAGCATTTTACAATTGATAGGCATCGATGTAAATTCTTTTGCGGTCGCAGGGGCATTTATCATTTTCTTTATCGCCCTAGAGATGATTTTAGGTATTACGCTTTATAGAGATGACGAACCGGAAAGTGCCTCCATAGTACCTATAGCCTTTCCATTGATTGCTGGTGCAGGCACCATGACCTCTCTATTATCACTACGCGCAGAATATTATGTAGAAAATATAATAGTGGCAATAATAATCAATATCATATTCGTTTATATTGTATTGAAGTCTTCCACAAAGATTGAGAAAATCCTAGGCAAAAACGGATTAAACATCATAAGAAAGGTTTTTGGTGTAATTTTATTGGCCATAGCGGTAAAACTTTTTGCCACCAACATTAATGCACTGTTAAATTAAATTATAGCATCATGAACAAAACATTGATACTTATTCTTATTTTTTTGGCCTTAGGATTACTTGCTTACAATGTGACACTGCTTGATTTTGATACCTTATTCGAAGGGGATAGTTTAATAGCTGCTATTGGCATTGTAGCCTCTTTATGTGCTATAGTGCTTCTTTTGATTTTTATGACCGCAAAAAAAATTGAGGAAAAGATAAAAAAAGGCTAATTTTTAGACTCTATCAGGTCTACTTCTTTCAACTCTATTTCTTCTTTTTCCAATTCTAAGATTTTCTTGAGCATCTTGTCTTCACTGCTTTTAATTTCTGCAGCAAGATTGGGAGAGTACATTTGCTCAGCAATGTTAGCTTTTAAATAGCGCTTTATCTTTTCATCCTGCCCATAGAAATCCATTTTAATATTAGATCCTAATGCATAATCTATAAATCGTTCAAAAATGATGTCATCAACTTTATAATCGCTCATGAACTCATTTTTGGGATAGTTGGCAAACCTAGTCCTGTCTTTTTCAAGAAAACGGAAAATAAAATCTGAGAAATACCCTCTGTTATCCAAGCTTTCGACACGCTCTTCTTCTATAGTGCCGATTGGGACAAAAACATCTGGGATAATCCCACCGCCTCCATAGACCACTTTACCTTTTGGGGTACGAAACTTTAATGAGTCCGCTACTTTAATACTATCAACAGAAACGAGCTCACCACTGTTGTAACGGTCTATGAATTTCTGATAATAGTCTTTATGGCCTTTGTCATATGCTTTTTGAATGGAGCGACCTGTGGGCGTATAATAACGTGACACTGTTAAACGCACGGCAGAGCCATCACCTAAATCCATCTCTCTTTGTACTAAGCCTTTACCAAAAGAACGTCTCCCTACAATAGTACCAATATCATTATCTTGTAAAGCACCTGCAATAATTTCGCTAGCGGATGCTGAACGTTCATTAATTAGAACATATACCTGCTTATCCTCAAAATTTCCTTTTTTGGTAGCAAATGCCTTATTGATTCTTCCTTTTTTGTTCTTGGTAAATAGAATTAGTTTTCCGTCTTTAAGAAACTCATCGGCTAATTTCTCTGCAATTCCCAAATAACCTCCAGGGTTATCCCGTAAATCCAAAACCAGTTTTTGGGCCCCTTTATTTTGAAGTCTTTTTAAGGCCTTCTTAAATTCATTAAAAGTAGATTCCGCAAACCGATTTATTTTAATGTAGCCCAAATCGCTTCTCAACATAAAGTTGGCCTCAACACTACGAATGGGAACTATGTCGCGTTCCACATTGACATAGAATATTTTATTCTCGGGTTTCTTTAAAACCTTTAAGCGCACTTTGGTTCCTTGCGCTCCCTTTAATTTAGAAATAAGCTCTCTATTTAAAATACTTTTCCCATAGAGCGTATCATTATTTGCCATTAAAATTTTGTCTCCTGCTTTAATGCCCCTAATGTCGCTCGGTCCGTCTTTAATCGCCCTTACTACGGTAATGGTATCTTTAACCCTATTGAATTGGATTCCAATTCCAACAAAATCACCCTTCATATTTTCGGCTACCGCCTCCATTTCACTTTTAGGGATGTAAACAGAATGGGGGTCAAGTTTTCCCAAAATATTATTGACCGTTACATCTACAATACTATCTGTATCAATTTCATCTACATACTCATAATCTATGTAGTCAATTAATCGGTTTAACTTATCTTTTTTTGAATTGGTAGAGAACAGTTTTTCGGGGGAATCATTAAAATGCAATTTCCCTCCAATAAAAATACCAATGGCAACCGCCAAAGCAAGTAGTGTTGGTAATATGTAACTGTATTTCTTTTTCATCATTAAAATTCCTAAACCATTTCTTCTAAAATGGGCATATGCATTGTTTCAACTCCAGCACGTTCTAAAAAACGCAGTCCCGAATCATCCTTATACGCTTTTTGATATACTACTCTTTTAATTCCAGACTGATGAATTAGCTTACTACAATCCCGACAGGGCGAAAGTGTAATGTAAAGTGTTGCACCTTCGCAAGACTGCGTAGATGCTGCAACCTTCAAAATTGCGTTTGCCTCTGCATGCAAAACATACCATTTGGTATCCCCTTCTTCATCTTCACATATATTCTCAAAGCCTGTAGGCGTGCCATTATATCCATCGGAAATGATCATCCTATCCTTAACAATTATTGCGCCAACTTGTTTACGTTGACAATACGAAAGCTTGCCCCATTCTTTTGCCATCCGCAAATAGGCCTTATCGTATTTTTCTTGCTTGCTTTGCTTCATTTAAATAAATATACCTGCTTTGAAAATCCCTTACAACCTTATTCGCTTAAAATTAACTATTGTGCTAGTTAGGGAACGTGTCTATTAGCATTGGTATTGTGGTAAGTAGGATTAAAATTGATGTAACGGCAATAAAAACCGTCTGTTTTACTTTTAACCCAGTTTGAACTGCATAGGCCAGTATCAAAACAATCAAAATAATTAGGATTTGAGAAAACTCAATACCTGTGGCAAAACCTAAAAGGGGAGAAAGTTTATTTTCTTCTTCGGCCATAAGCATATTAAAATAGTTGGAAAATCCAAAACCATGAATAAGTCCAAAAAAAGCCGTGGCCAAACTTTGAAAATAAATACCGGTAACATTCTCTTTTTTAAATATCCTTGAAAAATTGAAGATAGCGGTTAAGGCTATTGTAACGGGAATAAGAAATTCTATTAGACCTACATTAATAGAAAAAATTCCATACACTGAAAATGCCAATGAAGTACAATGGGTAATGGTAAAGATGGTAGCCAAAATCAAAACTTGCTTCCAACTTTTAAACGTGAAAGGGACAGCTAAAGCTGCTAAAAAAAGAATATGGTCATAGGCACCAAAGTCCAGAACATGCTCAAAACCTAATTTTATATAAAACCAAAAATCTTGCATTTTGTTAGGTATTAGCTATTAGTATTTTTTTCCAAGCGTCTGTTTCGGCATATCGTTTTATAATTATATTCCTTTTTTGAAGGAAGCTCTTTAAATACCTCTTCAAGAGGATAAAATCAACAAGTTTTCCCAAGATACCAAAAGGTGAAGTATAATCAAAAATATCCTTCATAATGGTCTCTCCATTTCTCTCGCTAAAAAGGTGTTGATGTTTGAAACACTTGAAAGCACCTCTTACCATTTCATCCGTAAACTTATTTGGATAATCAAATTGAGTGATTTTCGAAGTCAATTTTTGATAAAATCCAAAATGCTTAGCTTGCCAAGTCACAAATTCATTCAACCTAATTAATCCTTCTGTTACACCATCAATAGCTTTTTCATTAGTGTTTTTAGCAGAAATCTTGTGTAAATCGATACTTCTAGACAAGTCAAAAACTATCTCTTTTTTAGCCTTAATTCTAGTTTCAAGTATAATTCTGGGCACTAAGTAGTTATTTAGAAGTTATTGACTACAAAACTAGCTCATCCCTCGCTCCTGTTGGATAACCTCATAAGCTTTTTTCACCTCTTTAAATTTTTCCTCGGCACCTTTCTTTATGGCTTCATTCTCTGTTATCACTTTATCGGGATGGTACTTTTTTGCCATGTTGCGATATGCCTTTTTTACTTCGTCATCTGTTGCAGAGCGTTCAATTTCTAATATTTTATATGCATTATCAGCAGATTTAATAAACATTGCCATTATGCTTTCAAAATCATTAAGAGCAACTCTTAAGTATCCTGCCAGTTCTTTTATTTTATTTACTTCTGGCTTACTAACTTGTCCATCTGCCTGCGCTATACCAAACAAAAAATGTATCAATTGCAACCTCACCTCATAGCGGGTTCGCTGATTTAAATAGGAACAAATACGTTGCGCCGAAACCTCTCTTTTTTTAATGACATCATTAAACGTTCTGAAAATAGCATTCGCCTTGTCCTTACCATAAGTGCTCACAAAATATTGGCGCACATAATCCAATTCCCTTTGGCTTACTTGTCCATCTGCTTTTATCACCAGCGAACAAAGTGACAAAAGGTTTAACTCAAAATCAGCAGGAGAAACCGTTTGTTTTGTAAAATCACGGAATACGTTTCTAGCACCTCCCCCATTATTTCCGCCTAAATTATCTAAAAAACTTCCTATTAAAAAGCCTAAAATAGCACCTGGGAGGCGTAAAAAAGTATATCCTAAAATGGCGGCAAACCACTTAATCATATTGCAAAAATTAAAGCATCAAATATAGGGGTTTGCTTAGGAAAAGAATAGTCAAAGACATGTTAAGTCCTTAAAAGAAATACAACAAAAAACCTATCTTTGTAGATATTAAAAAATAGACTATGTATCCTGAGGAATTAGTAAAACCAATGAGAAACGACTTGGCAAGCGCCGGGTTTGAAGAATTATATACAAGTGAAGCGGTTGAGAATGCACTAAAAAAAGAAGGTACTACTTTAGTAGTAGTAAATTCTGTATGTGGCTGTGCTGCTGCCAATGCAAGACCAGCTGCTAAACTGAGTTTACAGAATGAAAAGAAACCAGATAATATTGTTACTGTTTTTGCTGGGGTAGATACAGAAGCTGTGAATACCGCTAGAGCGGCAATGGTTCCTTTTCCTCCATCTTCTCCAAGTATGGCTTTGTTTAAAAATGGGGAGTTGGTCCACATGATTGAAAGACATCACATTGAAGGTAGACCTGCAGAAATGATTGCAGAAAATCTAACCGAAGCTTACAACGAACATTGTTAAAACAACAATTTAGTTTATAAAAAAACCACTTCTATTTTGAGGTGGTTTTTTATTTTTACATATGCAAAAGTTGCTTTCATATCCGCTTACCATACTTTTCTTTACCTTCTTCGGATTAACATTGCTATTGTTCCATCCAATCCAATGGATATGTTTAAATGCTTTTGGTTACAATGCACATAAAAGGAGCGTAAGTATTTTGAACAGATGCTTAATGCTCTGTACACATTTACTGGGTACTCGATATACTTTTATTAACAATCAGAATATTCCTTTGGACAGACCGATAATTATTGTTTCCAACCACCAGAGTATGTACGATATTCCACCCATTATTTGGCATATGCGAAAGCACCATCCAAAATTTGTAAGCAAAAAAGAATTAGGTAAAGGTATTCCTAGCGTTTCATATAATCTTAGACATGGTGGTTCCGCTTTGATAGATAGAAATGATGGGAAGCAAGCGTTAATTGAAATTGGAAAGTTAGGTTCTTATATTGAAAAATATAATCGGAGTGCTGTAATCTTTCCCGAGGGTACCCGCAGCAGAGATGGAAAGCCAAAAGCATTTAAGCCAATGGGGCTAAAAACGCTGTTAAAAAAATCACCTTCAGCTATAGTGGTTCCCATAACCATAAACAATTCATGGAAATTGTTGCGCTTTGGAAAATTCCCCATGGGACTTGGTGCTCATTTAAAATTTAAAGTCCATCCTCCTATTGAAAACAAAGGAAATCCAGATGAGCTTCTCACTTTAGCAGAACAACAAATCATTAAGGATATTAGCATATAACTATGAATGATTCTGAACTTGTTGAAGAAACCATTGTATTTGTAAAAAAGACATTACAAGGTGCAGAAGGAGGGCACGATTGGTTTCATATACAGCGAGTTTTCAACAATACACTACAAATTGCTAAAAATGAAAAGGTCGATGTTTTAGTAGTTAGCCTAGCAGCATTATTGCATGATATAGCCGATGCAAAATTCCACAATGGGGATGAAAGTATCGGACTAAGAATGGCTCATGATTTTTTATCCTCATTGAACGTAAACAAGAAGATAGTTCAACATGTGATACAAATTATAAAAAACATGTCTTTCAAGAACTCTTTGGACAAAAATAAATCTGGATTCTATTCCAAAGAACTAGAAGTGGTACAAGATGCAGATAGATTGGATGCCATTGGTGCAATAGGTATTGCGCGCGCTTTTAATTATGGAGGGTTTAAAAACAGAGAACTCTATAATCCGGATATTGCCCCCAACTTAAAGATGACAAAAGAAGAGTACAAAAAGTCTTCTGCCCCGACCATTAATCACTTTTATGAAAAATTGCTGTTGTTAAAAGATAAGATGAACACTGAGACTGGTAAACAAATTGCTGAACAACGCCATGGGTTTATGCTAGGTTATTTAGAACAGTTTTATGGTGAGTGGAACGGGGAACTTTAGCTTAAGACTGTTATAATTTCTTTCTCAAGTGTTTTTTTGCCAGTTCATTATCGTTTAAATCGATAGCTTTTAACAGGGTTTCTTGATGTTCTTCACTATCTCCAAGCTGATAAAGCAAATCCGCTTTAATGGCATAAAAAAGTCCGCTTGAAGTAAAATTTGCTTCTTTTTCTACTGTTTTTAGCTCTAAAAGTGCATTTTCAGGTCCATTTACTTTAGAAAATGGAACAATTCTATTTAGAGCAGCTATGGGCGAATATCGCTGTTTTAATTGCAAGTCATATAAGTGAAGTATACTTGTCCAATCTGTTTCTTCAAAAGTGTTTGCCGCACAATGATAGTAAGAAACTGCAGCTTCTAAATGATAGCTTGATGGTAGCTTATCAGCAGTCCCTGAGTTTTCAAGATGATGTACCGCAATTTTAATAAGTTCCTTAGAATATTTAGAGCGATCATGAAATTCTAAGGTGACCAAATCTCCATTCTCATCGATGCGAGCATCAAACCGAGCAGCATGAAAACATATCAATGCAATTAGAGCTTCTAGATTAGGGTGCTTACAATACTCATTTTCCCTTAAAAGTAGTGCTAACCTTAAAGCTTCATAACAGATATCTTGTTTAATAATTTGAGAACCTGTTGTTGTGGAGTACCCTTCACTAAATAATAAGTAAATTACTCGTAATACCACAAAGAGTCTCGATTGCAATCCCATCTGAATAGGTATTTGCAAAAACTGAACTTCGTTTTTGAACCTTTTTTTAGCTCGGGTAAATGATTTAGCAACTGTTTCTTCCTTTTTTAATAAAGCATCCGCTAACTCTTTATTGCTAAACCCACCTATCAATTTTAAACTCAAAATGAGTTGATGTTCCTCTGTCAAAGAAGGATGACAGCAGGCAAAAATCATTTTAAGCTGACTGTCTGTTATCTCGTCATCGGTAGTTACTTCCGTATCCAAATCTGATGCTTCAGATTCTTTGGAATCGACAATATAAGACATCTTTTTGTCCCTTCTTAAACCATCTATCATTGCATTATTGGCTACACGAAATAACCAAGCGGTAGGATTATCAGGAATATTTTTATATCCCCAAATACGCATTGCTTTTACAAAAGTCTCCTGAACAGCATCTTCAATTTTTTCTAAATTGGAAACTCCGTATTTGCTGGTCATTACGGCAACTACTTTCCCGTATTCATTTCTAAAGAGGTGTTCTATGGTATCTAATGGTTCTTTTTTTTGCATAACGCACAAAAAAGCCTGATTAAAATCAGGCTTATCATTTGTAGTTCTTAGTGCTGGTCCATGGACAATATTTCGCGAACCTCAACATTACTTCCTTCATAATCAAAAATAGGGCACCCTTTGGAGATTTCAACTGCTTCATCCATATCTTTTGCAGATACAATTAAGTAACCTCCAACTAATTCTGCTCCTTCAGCAAAGGGTCCGTTGGTCACAAGTTCTCCTTTGTTATGAACTACCCTTCCATCCTCTGCCAAGGGGAGTCCATCCAATAATTGGCCTTTTTCTTGGAGCTTTCCCATCCATGCTCCCCATACTTGCATGTGGGCCTGTTTTTCTTCTTGTGACAATTTTCCATAGGCATCGTCACCACCTCTAAATAAATACAAAAAATTACTCATTTGTTTACGTTTTATGTTTGTATGCTACAAACTGATTTATACTCTGTTTTCATGTTTATGACGAAGTACAAATCAAAAATTGGACAACTTCAATAAAGTTATCTAAAATAATTTCATCTGACCGTCTTTAAACTCTTCATGTAAATCTGTTCTTAAACAAGGAAATACTTTATCAGCAAAGTACCTCTGTCTAGCCAACTTGGCCATATCATGGATTTGGGCGGCGATTTTACCTTCTCCTCTATTACGAAGACCAAATCGACTATCATTTATGCTCCCACCGTGACAGTCTTGGATTAAATGCAATACTTTTTCTGCCCTATCTGGCATTGCTTTTTTAATCCAATCTGTGAAAATCTGACCTATGGCTCCATTTAATCTTACTACTGTGAACCCAAATGATAAGGCCCCATGTTCAGAAACTGTTTTTGCAAGTTTTAGTAGTTCGTGACTATTGATTCCCGGTATCATAGGAGCTAACATTGCGTTTACCGGTATTCCATTTTCTGAAAGTACTTTGACTGTTTTTAACCTTCTTTTAATTGTTGCAGTTCTTGGCTCTAACAATCGCCTAGTATTCTCGGACAATGAGGTAATGGAAATATTCACACCAACCAGTTGATTCTCATTTAGTTTTTTTAGGATGTCTAAATCCTGTAATATCCAAGCGTTTTTAGTTATGATGCCCACTGGATGACGGTATTTATAAAAAACCTCTAAACATTTACGGGTAATTCTAAATTTTTGCTCAGCGGGTTGATAGCAATCCGTATTACCTGATAATACTATGGTGGCTGCCTTCCAGTTTTTCTTTTTAAGCTGTACTTCTAAAAGTTCAGGAGCGGATTTTTTAACAAGGATTTTACGCTCAAAGTCCAATCCTGCACTATAACCCCAATATTCGTGTGCATTGCGGGCATAGCAATAAATACAACCATGTTCACAGCCTTGGTATGGATTCATGGAATACATCATCCCAACATCTGGACTGGTAACCTTGTTCACTATTGTTTTGGGAAAAATAGGGATATATTGCGTCCTATTATTGTCCGCTTCTTCACCCTCAATACGGCAAAACTCTAAAAAATCTTCTCGCCTCTCATACACATGTTTGAGAAATCTGTTGGGCGTGTTTTGCTGAGCACCTCTCCCTTTAAGAAAATCTTGTTGTTTCAAGTAAGGATTTATTCCAAATTTATGGAATATTTCCATTTATTTGTTCGTTAGCACTGTTAATTAACAAACCAATAGGTAGAATAACTTGTGCTTTACTGTCTTTTCAAAACCATATATCTAGAGTCCGGTGCTGATAATACCATAGTGTCTTCTTCCGTAAAATAAACATTAAGAGCTGTTCGGTTATTGGCACTTACTATTAGACCAAAAAAAGAAACACCGTATGGAAACTCGACTACTAGAGTTGAAAAAACTCCTTCAAATAAAATCTCATCTCTTTTAAGAGAATAGCTTCCACTATAACTATTAGTAGCAGTAGAACCTCCAAAACCATCTTCATTAAAAGTAATCCTTATAACTTCTCCTTCTGGTGCTGGAATTTCATTGATTTCTACTACCTCCCATTCCCCTTGAATTCTTATGTTATTAAATAGACTATTGTCTGAAGTTTCACAACTTACAACGGATATTAACAGAAAGAGTGATATAATCCTTTTCATCAATCTAGATTTTATAGAAGATGAAAATCAATAAAAATAGTTGCGTTTACTTAAAAACAACCTCAACAAGCTGTTTTTTATTTCCACGTTTTGCGTAGAATAAAAGTTGGTCTTCGGATGAATCTATCAATGGTTTAGAAACCATTAAAGGCAATCTGGCTTCTTCATCACCAATTACTTTTTCGTAATCCAGTTTTCCAGATTCATCCAAAGAAATAAGGAATACGTTTCTATTTCTACTTAGGCCTTGTTTAAAGATTAAACGCTCTCCGTTTATCAATTGTGGATTCTCAGAGGAGGTACAAATAAAGAAATAGGTGTTACCATCTTTATTATAAGAGCTGTATGAAGCATAGGCACCATCGCCTTGGGTAACTTCTGCTTTGTTGATATTTCTGGTCCATAGCATGTCTCCATTTGAATCTAGTTTGGCACTAACAATATCATTATGGTGAAAACGTTCTACTTTCATTCGCTGGCCTGCCCCTGTTACTTGTAAACTATTGGTTACAAAATACTCTTCTGCATTAAAAAGGATATCATTCTCATTGGTAATATCTACACTCTTAAAAATCAGATTTTTGACAACCTTATCTTCTTCCCTACCAAACTTATCTTCCATAAATTGTAGTGAAAAAGGATGGTATTTTTTGGATTGAATGGCAAGTGAATATGGGTTTATGTCAAAATAGGAAACGCCATTATAGCGATTATCCTTTCTGTCGGCATAAAATCCCACACAAAGAAGTTTTCCATTATTCAATATTGGATAGAGTCCTTCCGAATACTTTCCTGGATCATCAAAAGATTGTGTTTTAGAGATTCCACCAGAAATTTTAATCATTTCATATTGAAACTTTCGCTCATCAATCTGAAAACGTTTTTTCTTAAAATAAGCCTTGCCAACGATATAAGTGTCTTCTAAATTATTTGAAAAAGCTACTTGTTCAAAAGCATAATTTTTTTCCTCAACTTCAGCTGAAAAGTCGTGCTCCCATTTTTTATTCAAACTCGTATCAAATAAGTGAATGGTATGTTGATTCTTTTTCCCTTTAATATGGTGCGTACTTATGATAAAACCTGTTTTTTCAGGATTAAAAAGCAAAGTAGTTGAGAATCCATTCTTAAAATTTCGGTTGTAGTAATTCTTGCCAAATGCTCCTTCTACGGCTGGAGTTTTAAATTCCAGTAAACGCTTTATGTTAAAACTATAATTAATAAGGCTAGAAGTATGGGCAGAATATTTGTAGATACCCCTTTCAAAATCGTAATCAAGGAAAATAAGGTGTAACTGGCCATTTTTAGTGAACCCATCTACGAATTGCTTTCCTTTAAGCTTGTAGTTGTACTCAGAGACCAGTTCCAAGTCTTTGTTGTAGTGTTCTATAAAATAGCCTTTGGGCTTTAAAATAAGCCCTTGAAAGTAGGCCCTTACCAAAATATATCCGCCATCACCATCGTCATCAATAGTAACTAGATTGGAATAGCGGTACCTATCACTAAACTTCTCACTAAAGTCGTAAGAAACAGGCATTTTCTGGGCAAAAGAGTTCATGCCTATTGCCAAAATGCATATTAGAAGTAGTCTTGTAATCATAAGAAATAGCTTTGGTTGAACCAAGGCTATGAACCGGGGAAATTGGCTTTACGTTTATCTAAAAAGGCCGAAGTACCTTCTTTAAAATCGTCCGTGCCGAAACACTCTCCAAAAGCATCAATCTCAACAGCATAGCCATCTTTATCATAGCTATAACCCGCATTTACAGCTTTTATTGCCTGTTTTATGGCAACTGAGGAGTTATTCGATATCTTGCTTGCCAGCTTTTCACATAGCGGCAACAATTCTTCTTGGGAAACTACATAATTAACCAAACCACAATCCAACGCTTTCTGTGCATCCAACATGCCTGCAGTCATAATCAGTTCCATTGCTTTCCCTTTTCCAACAAGCTCAGGCAGTCGTTGAGTTCCACCATACCCTGGAATTACCCCTAGGGATACTTCTGGCAATCCCATTCTAGCATTGTCACTAGCTACTCTAAAATGACAGGCCATTGCCAATTCCAAGCCACCTCCCAATGCAAAACCGTTGACCGCAGCAATAACTGGTGTACTAAGATTTGCAACAAAATCAAACAAAAGTTCTTGTCCTTTGGCTGCCAATTTACCCCCTTCTTTTTCAGAAAAATGAGCAAATTCAGAAATATCGGCGCCAGCCACAAATGCTTTCTCTCCACTCCCCGTAACGATAATTACTTTGGTTCCTTTATCTTCATCCAATTCTTTAAATGCCTCATGCAATTCGGTAATAGTAGCTTTATTTAGAGCATTTAATTTTTTAGGCCTATCAATAGTTATAGTTGCAATATTATTCTGCTCCTCTATGTAGATATTCTCGTAGTCCATTAAATAAATGTTAGATATTAGATAAAATTACACATTCAGCATTGTGTGTACAACCCGCCTCTACCGTTCAAAAAAAATTACTCCTTTGGAAATTTAACCGTAAAAACCGTTCCTTTTCCTTTCTGGGAGGTAAAATCTATGCTTCCGTTATAATTTTCAACAATGTTTTTTACCATACCAAGTCCCAGTCCCATTCCACTGGATTTTGTAGTAAACTTGGGCTCAAATATTTTATCCTTAAACTCATCGGCAATTCCCACCCCATTATCCGCGATTGAAATCTTAACTTGATTTTCTTCTGGAGCCACTGTAACCAAAATACGTGGATTTTCAACTTCGGGTACAGCCTGAATTGCATTCTTCACCAAATTGGTAACCACTCTTATTAACTGCGTACGGTCTAACTTTGCTATAATTTCTTCTTCTTGGGATATAAAATGGATATAAGGTTCATGAAAAATGTCCAAAGACAGCTTGGTCACTTTTACCACATTTAACGTCTCTTTTTGCTGGGCAGGCATATCTGCAAAGTTGGAGAAAGCAGAAGCAATATTGCTCATTGTATCTATCTGCTGCACCAAGGTTTTGGAGAACTCTTTCATTTTCAATTCTGCATTAGGGTCTTTGGGATCAAACTTTCGTTCAAAACTTTGCACCGTCAGTCGCATTGGAGTCAATGGATTTTTAATTTCATGTGCTACTTGTTTAGCCATTTCACGCCAGGCTTGTTCGCGTTCGCTCCGCGCCAACTTCACAGCACTTTCTTCCAATTTGTCAATCATGGCATTATAAGCCTCAACCAGTTTGCCTATCTCTTCACTTGGGTCTTCAATACTAATTTTTTCGTTTCGTTTGTTCAGGTTAGTCTGCCCTATTTTGTCCGAAATATTTTGTAGTGACCTAGTTATATATTTGGAAATAAAATACGCCAGTAGGATTGCGGAAAGTAACATCAGCAGATAAACCCCACCAAGACGCATTAAAAACTCCCGAAGCTCCATATCATTAAAGGAATTATCTTCAAAATAGGGCAAGTTCATTATACCTATGGGCTTGAACTTTGGGTCAGTTATATAATTATATGACGCTTGATATTTATCCCCAGCAGTACGCTTTTTCTCTACATAGCGCTTGTCCGCACTTGCCAATAAATTGTTCAATACCTCTGCATCCAAGCAATTTGCCACAGAATCCGCCTCAAAAGCGGGTTTGGAGCTTTTAATCAAGGACCCTTCTAAATCGTAGATATTGAAGTTTACATTTTGAACATCAGAGATCTTATAAATCTCGTTCATAAAAATGAACTCCAAATTCTCTGTAATAGGCTCGTAAGTGGTCTCTTTTAGAACGTAATTGATACTCTGTAGAATCTGCTCCTCTTTGCGTTCTAAGCGGTTCTCATGATAATCCTTGGATTGCTCCCTATATTGATAAATGGTTACCCCAGCAATCAACACCGATGCGATAAGCACCAATAAAATCATGGTAAAGAATATGCGTGACCTTAAGGATAGTTTTTTGAACAAGCCCAATCTAGTTTGGGATTAAAGTTAGCAATAATCGAACCAAAGCAGACTACTCACCTAAATTTCAACCTAAGCCTCAGGGTTTTTATCTCGAATACGTTTATAAAGTCGAATGCCCAACATTAAGAGAATACCCAAGAGGATTATACCCAATACTCCATAAATCCAATTTACAGCGCTTTTTAAAATCACCAAAAAGACTATGGCAAATAGAAGCAGTGTTGCGCCTTCGTTCCAAATACGCATAAAATTAGAAGTGTATTTAACCTTATCATCCTGTAGCTGAGCAAAAATTTGATGACATTTAAAATGATAAGCTATCAATAAAACCACAAATCCCAGTTTTACTTGCATCCATGGCTGATATACCAACGCTATTCGAAGGTGCAACAACCAAAGCGCAAAAAACACACATAAAATTGCCGATGGCCAAGTAATGATATACCATAACCTTTTGGTCATGAGTTTTAATTGCTTGGTTAAAATTTCCTTTTCGGGAGAAGGTTTTGCATTTGCTTCGATATGATAAATAAAGAGGCGTGGAATATAAAAAAGCCCTGCAAACCATGTAATCACAAAGATTAAATGCAGGGATTTGATATAATTATATAATTCCATAAACTTTGGCAGAGGTTATAAGGCCAAAGGTAAAAAAGGAGTTGTTTAAAACCTTATTCCTCTTACCCAAAACCTTAACCTTTTAATCCTCAATACTCAAATACTCTAAATTTAAAGCATTGAACTGAGCATTGAATTCTTTCATTTCCTTATCTACCAAGGTATCAAAGGCCTCTAATTGGGCATTAATTTTAGTGGTCATTTCATTCTTAACAGCAATATCTTGCTCAGTAGGAGGAAAATCATCTATGGAGACCAAGCTATTTAAATGCGCCAATTTATTGGTCAATTTAATGGGAAAGTTTAACGGGTCTTGATTGCTTCTGTTTTTAGTTTGATAAAGCGCTTTCTCTATCTCACCAAAACCTTCTTTCATCTTCTTTGCTTTCTCAACCAGCGCTTTGGTAGCCTCATTTTCTTTGTACTGGGTTGTAAAGGCATCCAATCTTTCATTGATTTTACGAATCTTTTTTATGGACTGATGGGCCTTATCGACCGTTTCATTAATACTGGAAATAAAGTCGTACTGCTTCTGCATATCCGCTACAGAAACCTCAGCACGCGGGTCCGGTAAAATTTTAAACGTCTCACTCAGCGTAGTTCCATTAACATTTAAATGCACTTTGTAACTGCCAGGTACTGCTTTAGCACCGTTTAAATTAGCCCACCATAGAATCATTCCTTTTAAACGCTCTGATCCTTTTCCCCTAGTATCCCAAACATGGGTATTTCCACCTTTTTTTACTTTTAACTTATTCTTTTTGTCTTTGGCAAAAGTGCTAAAGTTCCCAAGCGTATCACCAGCCATAGAAGTATAGGTAAGACTAATACTATCTTTCTCGTTTTTGTCCTTTATGTAGAAATGAGTCACTACTCCATTAGGATGGTTTTGTCCAGCCGTTAGGCTTGGTTTACTAGCCGCACGCCCTTTAGTTCTGTAGGAATCTTTAGGAGCAAATAATTTCATTGAAGCACCTTTATCAGCCGAATTTAATTGATGTAATACCGTTAGGTCGTCCAATATCCAAACACTTCGTCCTTGAGTAGCTACCACCAAATTATTGTCTTTAAGTGCTAAATCTGTGATGGGTACTATGGGTAAATTCAACTGGAATTTCTCCCAATCTCTTCCATCATTAAAAGAAACATACATCCCAGTTTCCGTACCAGCATACAACAATCCTTTTTGATTGGGGTCTTCACGTAGCACTCTAGTAAAATGCTCACTTTCTATGCCGCTTGTGATTTTAGACCATGTTTTTCCATAGTCAGTTGTTTTGTATAGGTATGGGGCAAAATCTCCCAACTTATAACGAGTTGCTGCTACATAACAGGTTCCTTCATCAAAAGCCGAGGGCTCAATACTATTTACCATACTCCATTCCGGCATGTTTGGAGGCGTCACATTCTCCCAATTCTGACCGCCGTCTTTAGTGACATGGATCAAACCATCATCACTGCCAACCCAAAGTAAGCCTTCTTTAAGTGGGCTTTCATTTGCTGCAAAAATGGTGCAATAATACTCAACACTCGTATTGTCTTGGGTTATTGGGCCACCACTACTGACCAGTTTTGTTGGGTCATTACGAGTAAGGTCCCCGCTCAAGAGTTTCCAGCTTTGCCCCTCATTTTCCGATAAGTGTACATGATTGGAAAAAGTATATAATTTTTTGGGGTTATGCCTGCTAAAAATAATAGGGAAATTCCACTGAAAACGATATTTCATAGCCTCTGCACCAGCACCCATTGGGTTATCCGGCCACACGTTTATACCTCTAACCGTATTGTTCTTGTGGTTTACACGTGTTAGAAATCCATCGTAACTACCTCCATACACAATATCATTATCCGTAGGATCAATCGCTAAGTGAGCACTCTCACCACCAGCTGTCCGTTCCCAATCATCTTCGCTTATACTTCCACCATCCGAACGGTGGTTAATTCTTATGGTTGAATTATCCTGTTGTGCCACATAAATACGATACGGGAAGGCATTGTCCGTGGTTACCCGGTAAAATTGTGCGGTAGGTTGGTTATAGTATGTACTCCAAGTTTCTCCACCATCATAGGTAACTTGTGCGCCACCGTCATCACCAATAATCATACGCTTACTATTTTCTGGAGCAATCCATAAATCGTGATGGTCACCATGTGGTGCGTTAAAGGTGTTAAAGGTTTTTCCACCATCTGTGGATTTATGGTAACGTACATTTAAGACATACACCACATCTTCATTCTCGGTATCTGCATATACTCTTGTATAGTACCAAGCCCTTTGACGTAATTTACGCTCACTATTAACCTGGGTCCATTTTTTTCCGCCATCATCCGAACGGTACAAGCCCCCTTTATCCTTATTTTCTACAATGGCCCAAACACGTTCACTATTTTTAGGGGAAACGGTTACTCCAATAATCCCTAAAGTATCTTTTGGAAAACCTTCATTTTTGGAAATCTCTGTCCAAGTTTCACCACTATCCGTACTTTTCCAAAGTGCAGAACCATCACCACCGCTACTCAAAGAGTGAGACGTTCGCTGCGCACGCCAAGTAGACGCATACAAAATTCGTGGATTATTAGGATCAAAGGTTAAATCTACAGCTCCAGCTTGATTATTCACAAAAAGCTTTTTTGCCCATGTTTTTCCACCGTCCGTACTTTTATAGATACCACGTTCTTGGGTAGGTTTATAGATATTGCCCAATACAGCAGCATATACCGTATTATGATCTGTGGGATGAATACGGATTCGTGGCACATGGCGACTGTTTTCAAGTCCAGCGGAAGTCCATGTTTTACCGGCATCTTCTGTTTTCCAAATCCCATAACCACTGGAAACATTTCCGCGAAGCGTTTTTTCACCCCCGCCAACATAAATGACATTTGGGTCACTTTTAGCAACCTCAACAGCACCTATACTTCCACCAAAATAACCATCTGAGATATTCTCCCATGTACGCCCGCCATTCATCGTTTTCCAAACACCACCCCCGGTAGCACCAAAGTAAAACAGATTAGGTTCTCCTGGCACTCCAGTAACCGCCGCAGATCGTCCACCACGAAACGGACCTACCAAACGATATTCCATACTAGAATAAAGCTCTGAAGGAATTGAAGGCACCGCCTTCTGGGTTTTATTTCTTCGCTGTGCGCTTAGATTCAATGGTATAAGTAATAAGGCTAGGGCTAATAAGGATAGCTTAGTAAAGTATTTCTTCATCTGTGTTTTTTTGGTTGGTGATTTTTAGTTGAATGTCATTTCGACATGAGTAGTTTCACTACGAATGAGAAATCTAGATTTCTCACACTCATTTTCATTCGGTTCGAAATGACTAAAACGGAAAACACCTTTTAAATTAGTCAGTCTTAAATGTAGTGAAGAATAGGGTATTAAAAAAATGTGGTCGAGATACAAAACCTGTTTCAGATTTCTATATCTCGACCACACACCATGCAAAAAATTTAGCTTCTTATTACTGCTTTAAACCTAACTCTTTTTTACGCTGTTGTAGTAACTCATATACATCAAGCTCTTGTCCTTCTTTAATCGTTTCATCAACGGTTAGTAGTACATACTTTTTAAGTCCATTTCTAAATAACAACTCTTGACCTATTTTTAAGTCCACACCACTAGATGAATTTGGCGATAAGTTTGGATTCATCACATTAGGAATTATCAGTGGAATAGCTTTATTACTTGGGTTGATTAATTTAAAACTTATGCTTTGTCCTCTTGTACTTTTAGGCTTTAATTTTACATCCGTGTTCAACATCTTTACGGAAATCTTACCCATTTTATTAGAGTTATTAGTGAATGTAATTTTACTTCCTTGCTCCACCATAACCTCAACCTTTCCTAGAGGCCCCAAACCAAAACCGCGAACAAATTCTCCCGTTTCTTTATTCTGAACCTCAACATCAATTTGAGCTCCCGTATTGTTTTTAAGCTGCAGCTCGTACATCTTATAATTTGGATAATCCAATTCTATTGATGAACCAGAAGCTATCTCCACATTAGATTTTTGTGACCATAAAACGGACATCACCATTAAAAATACTACCACACTAAAGATTATTGTTTTTCTCATGATTATTTGTTTTTGAGATTAATACTAGAACAAATTTGAGAAAGTAGTTTTCTATGGACGACTTAAATAAAATAGAGACGTCTCATACGATTTGAGACGTTACTTTTTTAGGGATTCTAGGTATTCTGTGGGCGTTAATTTTACTTCTTTCTTAAATACGCGGTTAAAGGTAGCTTTACTGTTAAATCCGCATTCAAAGGCCAACCCAACTAAAGAAAATTGTTTGTGAGCTCCTCCTTGCAAGCGTTGCTTAAACTCTGAAATTCTAAACTGATTAACAAAATCATTAAAATTAACTCCAAAGCCTAGATTAATAATTTCAGAAGCTTCACTTCTAGGAACGCCTAGCTTTTTAGAAAGCTGTGCCAGATTCAATTCTGGGTCTAAATAAACCTTATCTTTTTTAAACAATGCGTTTACATTTTCCTTCCCTTTTGTAATTCCTTCATCCAAAACTTCAGATCGTTTTGTTTGAGGTTTATTTTTTGCCACCTCAAAATCTTTTAAAAAATTAAAATCTGTGAAGTATCCTTTTACCCCAAAGTATAAAAGGGCGAGAGCGGAAAAGAATTGAATCCACCATTTTTGTGTCCAACTCATCTCAACAATTATTTCATCAACAAGAATTTGAATTAATCCATAAACAAAAATAAAGGAGTAAATAAATAAGAAATTACGAATCCAGTTTAGCTCTTTTTTAAAAGTGTTGGAAAAGAATTGCTGAATATTATGTTTGTAAGTGTAAAATAGCTGAAAAGAAAAAGCTAGGTACAACAGCATTTGAGCAGATGAAATTACCGTTACCAAAGGATTAAGGTATGGCCATTGAAAATTGACTACCAAATAGCCATTTTGTACCTCTGCAAACTCTAGTTGTTGTGCATCATAAATTAATATGACGAGTTTTAACATAAAAAACAGCACCCAAGGCAAGGCATGTAGTAAATGTGTTTTTACAAATTTAAACCCGGGGGTTACCACACTCTTTACATAAAAGTAGATTAAAGGTGCTGTAAGCATTTCCATGCTCACTAAATAGTAGTTTATCTTGGTGTTCCTAAAAGTATCGTACCAACCCATGAAACCTATAGTGTATGTAGTTCTATGGTAGCACATAATCAATAAGATACATGCAAGTAAAACATCTGGAATTCTTTTGTTTTTTACAAACCTGCTGTACAACAAAAAGCAAAGTAATAAGCCTTGCACTACTAACACCAATAATGGGGTGCTATAGATATTAAAATCTGGAAAACCCTGTAAAAACAGTAATAGCATCTTCATTTGATTGACTTATCAAATATATTGTTTTATCGGTATTGAGAAAAGGAAGTAGCTTTGAGAGCTTCAGCAAACAAAAATGAAAATAATTTTGAAAATTCTCACACTCACTACATTCGGTTAAAAATGACTACAGGGTGTTTCAAAACAATTTACTAGCTCTATCGAATCGTATCTCCTCAAAAGAAGAAATCACTTTATTAGCCAGGGAATAATCTTGATTTTTAGAATGTGGACTTTTAAATCCAACACAGTAGATGCCAGCAGCATGGGCAGCTTGTATCCCATTGGTAGAATCTTCAATGACCATACATTCTGATGGACTAAAACAAGAAGTTTCAGCCGCCTTTAAAAAAATCTCGGGATGAGGTTTGGAAGCTTTTAAATCTGCTCCGCTTAGTTTGGCCTTAAAGTACTGGTCCAACTTAAATCTTGAAAATACATTGTTTATGGTGGGCATTGATGCCGAACTCGCCAAAACCAAAGTAAGACCATTTTTGTGGTATTCTTCTATTAACTCACGCACTCCATCAATTAAATCCAGCTCTGGATCATGCAGAAAAAGCTGTTTAAAGATGCTTCTTTTAATATTGACCAATTCATGCGATGCTCGGTTTAAGTTAAACTCCTGCACCAATTGCTTACAGATTTGTAAAGTAGCTTTTCCGGTAAAACTTTCATAAAGTGTATCTGAAACGGAAATCCCCACTTCTTTGAACATTCCATAATAGGCTCTTTGATGCAGAGGCTCAGAGTCTATAATAACCCCGTCCATATCAAATAATACCGCTTTAAGCATTTTGTTTTTTTGGCGAAGATACTCTCAAAAAATATTCTTCCCTCACCCAAAAGTACCATTCCCTAATTCCCACTTTTAAACTTTTGATTACTCCTTTAGTTTAGCTCTAAAGAACAATATCATGAGCTATAAAATTACTATCCCAAAACCATGCTCCGAAGATTGGAACAAAATGACTCAAACGCAAAAAGGCGCTTTTTGTAAAAGCTGTGCTAAAGAAGTAATTGACTTTACCCATACTACGAAAAGTGAGTTATCCCGTAAGATAAAAAAGGGAGATACTATCTGTGGCCGCTTTAAACCAGAACAACTGAATACACCACTACCAACAACATCACAAACACAGTTTAGAAGAAATGCAGCAATGCTTGGTTTTACCTCACTATTGGCTTTAGGAAGTCCACTCCTAGCCCAGCAGACTGTAGAACCTACCCATGAAGTAGAAGGGAATTTTGTGTTGGGGCGTATTGCACCGCAACCTGTAGAAAAAGAATCGTTTACTATAACTGGAGTAATCAACGATATTAATAACTTACCCTTGCCTGGAGTAAACATTGTATTAAAAGGAAGTGTCATTGGTACTAAAACTGACATGAAAGGAAGGTTTAGCCTAACAGTCCCAAAGACAAAAGAAAAAGAAGTATTATTTGTCTCCTATATTGGTTTTGAAACCAAAGAAATCATTGTTCAAGAAAATCAAGCGCCACTTTGTATTAAACTAGAGGAAGATATGCAAATACTAGGAGAAGTGGTAATCATGGAATATCCCGCTAAAAAGACAGATTCCATTAGCAAGCTAAAAAAGTTGTTTCGAAAAAAGCGCTAAATTATTTAATAAGAAATGAACTATCTTGATAGTAAATTAAAGTTTATGAAACCTATTTACTTCCTATTATTTGTTTTTCTAATCGCATGTAAAAACGAAACCAATATACCCGTGGAAAAAGAGACCCAAACTTCTACTTTTTCCATAGAACATATTGATGCCCGCCAAGGCTATTCTGAGGCAGTTATAGTGGAAGCCAATGGTACAAAAACCATATATATTTCAGGTCAAGTAGGAGAAGGTGAAGATTTTGAAGCGCAATTTAGAGATGCCATTAATAAACTTACAGGGACTTTAGAAAATACAGGGGCAACTTTTAAAGATGTTGTTAAATACAGCACTTTTGTAGTAGACTATAAGCCAGAATATTTGGATGCGTTCCGTGCTGTTAGAAAAGAAGTTCTAGGTGATGCCAACATGCCTGCAAGCACTTTAGTTGGTGTGGAAACTTTAGGAGCTCATTCTTGGGGTGTGGAAATTGAGGCCATAGCAGTAATAGAAGCCGACTAAGCTTCAATATGTTTATGTTCTAAAAGCATTTCAAAATCGACTATTTGTAATGCTTTTTCATGCGTAGCTTCTAAAATTACTTCTGGTGCTTTCCCAGCTTTGTAGGCTTGTTTCCATCTAGAGGCACATAAACACCATTTATCTCCTGACTTTAATCCCGGAAACTGATACATAGGAATAGGTGTACTTAAATCATTTCCCTGCATTATTGTGTACTCCAAAAACTCTTCCGCCATAATTGCACAGATAACGTGGGTTCCTACATCTTCTGGCCCTGTTCTGCAAAATCCATCACGATAAAATCCCGTTTTGGGAGTGTAGCAACAGGCTTTTAGTTCGGTACCTAGTACGTTCTTATCCATATCTACTTAAAATTTAAGTCTGTTTATTACATAATTAATAAAACTAAAATAGTTGTATTCACTACTATGTAGAAAAATGCGGGAAATGACTTTATGAACGAATCTCTGATTTTTAGCCGAACCATAAATCCCAAAATCATTAAAATAGCCAGTCCTGCACTGGCTAGTATACCAAAAATCTTCCAATAAAAACCAAATACAAGACCTACTCCACCTACCAATTGCAAGTACGCATTCAATTTTCTAAAGTTCTTTAAACCATAGCGTTCAAATTCTGATACCATAAATGATGAATACAAACAACTAAGCCCAAAAATGATAAATGAAATTGCAGAAAAAGTCATTAAACCTATTAAATACCAAGAAAAGTAGTTCGTATTAATATATCCCATACAATAATTTAGTATTTTTGTTTAACAATTTTCAAAATTAATTAAACAATATGGAATATCTGATAATTGGTATTAAAATTTTAATTTTCATCAGTATCATCAATGTATGGTTTTTAAGATTTAATAAAACCACTCCTTGGCGTGGGAGCGATGCACAGAGCATGAAAGATGAGTTCCAAGCTTACGGGCTATCCACCGCTGCTATGTACTTAGTTGGTGGCCTCAAGGTCATCAGTGCTTTATTGCTCATTGTTTCTATTTGGATTCCTATGCTAACGATTTATGCAGCTGGTGCTCTAGCCATCTTAATGCTAGGGGCAATTATAATGCATATAAAAGTGAATGACCCATTAAAAAAATCTTTTCCCGCTTTCTCATTTCTTGTGCTTTCATTGTTATTGGTTGCCAATTCCCAAGGGATGATTTAATTAGAAAAAAAATCAAAGGATGAAATTTTCCGACGGCAAGAACAAACTTCCAGATTGGCTTAAAAAAGCTAGAATGAGTTGGGAATATAATGGTAAAGGAAGACCTCCTTTTGCCAAAGAGCCAAAAAAAGGACAGATTTCAGTTTGGGATTTTCCAAGACCCCCCGCTATAGAAAAGGTAAAAAAAGAAATCTCGGTATATCAAGAAAAGAACTGCCTTGCTAAAACACGGAATGGTTATGCGATAATGGAAACTGCCCATCCACCAAGCTATTATATTCCGCCTACTGATATTAATCAAAACTTCTTAATTCGTATCCCCAATAAAAAGTCGCTCTGCGAATGGAAAGGCTCCGCTATTTATTGGGCGCTCAAAACAGACCCGGAACAAGCTATTGCATGGAGCTACCCAGACCCATTTTCAGAATTTGAGGCTATCAAAGACCATTTGGCTTTTTATCCCCAACAGCTCAACTGTTTTATTAAACAAGAAAAAGTTACGCCGCAACCGGGAAAAAGTTACGCAGGTTGGATTACCACAAACTTGGTAGGTCCTTTTAAAGGTGAACCTGGAACAGGGCATTGGTAGACGGTAAAGCCACTTGTAACAAATTCATGGTATTTTACACTAATCTAAAGCTAGAACAGAGGTTTTTTGCTAGTTTTAGTACTTTAAATGTATAAACACTACGAACATGGATATTTTTAGTAAAATCAAAGAAAAGCTCAGTCATGAGTTTATAGACATTGTCGAATGGTTAGATTACACGGACGATACCATAGCGCATCGTTTTGAGCGTTACCAGAACGAAATTAAAAACGGAGCAAAACTTATTGTTCGCGAGGGACAGACCGCAGTCTTTGTGAATGAAGGACAACTTGCAGATGTATTTACCCCTGGAACTTACGATTTAACCACAAAGAATTTACCCATCTTAGCCACATTAAAGGGGTGGAAATATGGTTTTAATTCTCCTTTTAAAGCTGAAGTCTATTTTGTAAATACGCATTTGTTTACCGATGAAAAATGGGGCACTAAAAATCCTATTACCCTAAGTGACGACCGTTTTGGGTTGGTAGAAATACGAGCATTTGGAACCTATGCATTTAAAATTGCAGACGCTGGTAAATTTATTGTTGATATTGTAGGTACGGATAATAATTTTACCAATTTTGAAATCAACGAACACCTTAAAAGTTTAATTGCCACCCGTTTTACAGATACAGTTGGTGAAGCAAATCTACCTATCGAATTATATGCAGCCAATACTTCCGAGCTTTCAGATACCTGCCAAGAGGTAATGAAACCTGAGTTCTTATCCGTTGGTATCTCCTTAGAAAAATTCTATATCGAAAACGTTTCGATGCCAGAAGACCTTAAAAAAGAAATCTTTGAATACAGCCGAATAGATAAGTTGGACTTGGATAAATTAACCAAGTTCAAAACTGCTAAAGCTATTGAAGCCGCTGCCAAGAATGAGGGCGGAACTGCTGGTGCCGGAATGGGCATGGGTATGGGCTTTGTACTTGCACAACAAATGGGAGGGCTTATGAGCCCCCAGATGGGCGGCCAACAACCAATAGCTCAGGCGGGCGGAGCAATGCCTCCACCAATGCCAGTAGCTGTACAATATTTTTATGCCGTAGATGGAGCACAACAAGGTCCTGTAGGGATTGACCAGCTTAAGGCTCTTTTTGCCAATAGAACCATTAACAAAGAAAGTTTGGTTTGGAAACAGGGCATGGCTAGCTGGGCCGCTTTACAAGAAGTTGAAGAATTAAAATCATTCTTGGGAGGTAACACACCGCCACCGTTGCCTAATTCATAATCCTTTTTGTCATTCCTGTGAAAACAGGAATCCACAATCAAAAGATTCCCGCCTTCGCGGGAATGACAATATGAAAGAAATTCAAAAAACCGAACTTAAAAAAGCCTGCATTAACTGTGGGGCGGAATTGAAGTATCAACCCGGGACTAAAAACATTAGTTGCGAGTACTGCGGACACAAAGAAGAAATCCATATAGACGAAAATGGTTTTGAAGAGCTAGAGCTATACCCCTATTTAAAAGAAATGGGTGCTTTAAAGCATAGCGAAGAGATTTCTATGCTTCATTGTAAAAATTGTGGTGCTAATCAACATGTGGAAGAAAATTATAAATCCCTCCACTGTGTGTATTGTAGTATGCCATTAATTTTGGAAGATGCTTATAAAGAAGACTGGATATTACCTGGTGCCGTTTTACCGTTTCAAATAAACCAAAAAAAGTCCTTTCAGATTTTTAAAAAATGGGTGAACAGTCTTTGGTTTGCTCCCAATAAATTAAAAAAAGCTGCATTGGACCCCCAGTTTACGAAGGGCCTTTATTTACCTTACTGGACTTTTGATGCACAATTGCGAGCATCTTATTCTGGACAACGCGGAGAGTACTATTACGAAACTAAACGGGTTCGTAATTCGCAAGGGAAAACAGTGACCAAAAGAGTTCGTAAAACGCATTGGTATCCTGCTTCTGGGAATATCTCAGGTTTTGTAGATGATACTTTGGTAGAAGCATCAAAGCAACGAAAAGGACGCGTACCTTCCAAAATTGCACGTTGGAATTTAAAACTATTACAGCCCTTTAGCAGTAGCTTTTTAAGAGGTTTCGTTACCGAAAAATATACCATCCCACTCAAGCAAGGACATTTATCCGCCAAAGGCGAAGCGGAGCGTATTGCAGAACGTTGGTGTCGTCAAGATATTGGTGGGGACACGCAAAGGGTAACAAGTATGAATATGCAATTGTCCGAAGAGACCTTTAAGCATATTTTATTGCCTGTTTATGTTAGTGCTTACCGCTATAATAGCAAGGAGTACAATTTTTTTATTAATGGAGAGAATGGCACTATTTCAGGAACGCGACCTTATAGTTTTTGGAAAATTTTCTTTACAGTAATTCTCGTTTTATTAATCATTGGGTTAATTGTATTTTTTGCCCAATAATATTTTCATATGAAAACATTACCTGTTTTACTTCTCTTTTTATCTGTTGCTACATTCGCACAAAAATCTTCTGATGCTGATGATAAAAAAGCAATCATAGCTGTATTAACTGCACAACAAGATGCTTGGAACAACTATGATATTGAAGCTTTTATGGAAGGTTATTGGAAATCCGATGAGTTAAAATTCTATGGGGCTGGCGGTGTTATAAAAGGTTGGCAAAGCACGCTGGAACGCTATAAAAAGAGCTATCCTAGTAAAGAACATTTTGGAAATCTACGTTTTGTTCTTAACGATATTTCAAAAATTAATGATGGAGCTTATTCCGTTATGGGTGAATATCACCTTACCCGAAAAGTGGGTGACACCAATGGTATTTTTATGCTGATTTTAAAAGAAATTGATGGAGAGTGGAAAGTAATTGCAGATACCTCAGCAAAAGTAAATTAGCATGAATTACGAATACTTAATGTACGCTCATTTAATAACAGTACTGCCCTGTGTTTTTATTGGGGCTTATTTGCTATTAGTTAAAAAAGGTACTGGAATCCATAGGAAGTTGGGGCGAACCTATATGATGTTAATGCTCATTACTGCAGTAATAACATTGTTTATGCCAGCTGCAGTTGGCCCTCAAGTTCTTAATCATTTTGGTTGGATTCACCTTTTTAGTTTTCTAACACTTTGGACCGTTCCTACGGCTTATACAGAAATAAAAAAAGGAAATGTAAGAGCACATAAACGTAAAATGGTTTTACTCTATTTTGGCGCAATACTAATCGCAGGCGGATTTACTTTTGCACCTGGGAGGTATTTAAATGAGGTGTTTTTTGGATAGCATTCTTAGTGTAAAAACAATAAACAAACAGGGCTTCCTATTTCATATTCATTCAAAAATTTCAAAGTTCCCTTTTCAGCATCTCTTTTATAAATGGTAATGTTATTACTTCGTTGGTTGGCAACAAGTAAATGATTCCCGTCTGGGCTTATGGTAAAATTACGGGGCCAATCTCCCTTTACAGATTCACGACCGAGCAAATTAAGTTTACCTGTAGCCTCATCAACCGAAAAAATCACAATGGTGTTTTCCCCACGATTGGAGCCATATAAAAATTTTCCATCAGAAGATAAATGTATATCGGCACAAGCTTTTTGACCTGTCCAGTCTTCCGCAACCGTACTCTCAGTTTGTATGGGATTATAACTTCCTTCGTCATCACGCTCAAAAGCCGTAATAGTGGCATTCAATTCGTTAATCACATACATAAAGGACCTTTCACTATTAAATGTAAAATGTCTAGGTCCAGCTCCTTTTGGCAGCGCTATACTTGACTGATGTGCAGGAACCCATCCATAGGGTTGCTTATCATACCGCTTTAAATCATCCAAACCTAAATCAGCAACAAAAAGACCGTCCGGATTAAAATGTGCTTTATGTACGTGAGCTGTTTTAGTTGAATCATTCGTTTTATGGTCCAACATTTGTCTATCGGTCAAACTTCCGTCATTAGCAATATCAAAAACTGCCAAATTTCCTCCAGTATAATTGGATACTGCCAGTTGTCCATTTTCAGAAAGTGCTACATGACAAGGGTGTGCTCCTCCCGAGCCTTTACTATTTAAAAATTTTAGTTCCCCATTATTTAATGAAAAAGAAGTGACTCCCCCACCCAAAGAATCAAAATCAGTAGTTTCTTGGACTGCATATAGGTTTTTCTTGTCCTTTGATATAGCTAAAAAAGATGGATTAGGTAGTTTGGCTTTTAATTCCATAGAATCTAAAGCACCTGTTTCTGGATTAAATTGTAAAGAATAAATTCCTTCAGATGAGCCATCTGTATAAGTGCCAACAAATAAGGTTTTTGTTTGTATTCGTTTATTATTTTCAGAGCACCCCATAACAAATACGAATATTGATAGTACGATAAAAAGCTTTTTCATACTTAGTTAAATTAGGAAATATTAAAAATAAAGAAACTTAGACTAAAGTAACCTTGATTTCTCTTCTAAGATAAAGTCCCGTAACAATTGTTGCCAAAACATCAGCAATTGGGAACGAAATCCATATGCCAAGTTCTCCAAAGAAATTGGGCAATATCAATATCAAAGGAATAAAAAAGAAGCCTTGCCTTGTTAAGGTTAAAAGCAATGCAGGTATAGCTTTCCCTATTGCTTGAAAATAAGCTGCTCCAATTAATTGTAAAGCAATAATAGGTGTAGCTGCAAAAACCCACCTTATGGCATTTGGGGTACGTTCCAGAACAAAAGCATTTACCAATTTATCCTCTAGAGGCAAGTCAGCTCTATTGCTTAAAAAAAGTGAGGTCAGTGCTTCCGGGAAAATCAATAAGCCAAGAAACACGATACTGCCCAAAACAGAAGCATATTTTATAGCGGTGTAAATAGTCTCTTTTACCCTATCGTATTTTTCTGCACCGTAGTTAAAACCAGCTATGGGTAAAAATCCTTGTGTAATTCCAAACACAGGAAATAATGCAAACATTAGAATACGACCAATAATGGCATAAACCGCGATCATTGCTTCTCCTCCTAAATTAAAGAGGATATTGTTCATTAATAAATAGGTAAAACTGACCACTGCTTGTCTTGCCAAGGTTACAAAACCCAAAGAACTTATTTCTTTTAAAATAGGCATATTAAAACCTAGATGGTTCCAGTTAATTTTTAGCTCCGAATTTTTTGAGAGAAAAAAGTATAGCACATAGCTAAAAGACATAAAATATGCCGTGGTAGTTGCCCATGCTGCGCCAGCCATACCCATATCAAACACATATATGAGCAAATAGTCCATAAATAAGTTTGCCACAGAAGGTATAATCATGGCATTCATGGCAAATTTAGGTTTGCCTTCCGCTCGCATTACATTGTTACCCATCATGGTATACGCTAAAAAGGGGACACCGTATAAAATGATGATATAGTAAACTTTAGCAGGTTCAAAAATGCTTCCTTTAGCCCCAAAGACTGGAATTAAATCATTTACATAAATCAATCCTAGAATAACCATACTTATGGTCATTACAAAAGTCAATGTAATCTGATTTCCAAAAGTCTTTAATGCCTTTTCACGATTATCAGCTCCCAAAGCACGGGAAATAATGCTAGAGCCTCCAACACCAATTGCCATTCCTAAAGCAGCAATAAAAAAAGTAATTGGTAGTACTACACTAATGGCGGCAATTGCAATGGAACCTATCCACTTTCCTACAAAAACAGAATCGATAAGTACATTCAGGGACATCACCAAGATACCTATGGCGGCAGGCACGGATTGCTTCACCAAAAGTTTACCAATAGGTCTAGTTCCAAGTTCTTCTGATGAGACTTTTGCCATTATACTGGCAGGGTTTCCTTAGCTTCCCATTCATTGATCCATTTTGCCATTAGTGCCACCCAAGCATCGTTATCGTTTAGACAGGATATATGCTTATAATGTTCTCCTCCAGCTTCTTCAAATTGCTCTTTTCCTTCCATGGCAATCTCCTCTAAGGTTTCCAAGCAATCGCTTACAAAAGCAGGCGTAATTACAGCCAGTCTTTTCTTGCCTTCTTTCGGAAAACGCTCAAACTGATAATCTGTATACGGTTTTAACCATGGGTCACCCGCCAATCTTGACTGGAAAGAAGAGCTCACTTTTTCTTCTGGCAATCCTAAATATGCTTTTACCAATTCAGTAGTATCATAACATTGATGGCGATAGCACGTATGATGTGCCACCGAATTTATACTACAACACGTACCATCTATCTTACAATGAAATTTTGTTGGGTCAGATTTGCGGATGTGGCGCTCTGGGATTCCATGGTATGAAAATAAAATATGGTCATATTCAAAATCCTTTAATCCCTCTGCAATACTTTCTGATAGTACTTTTATATAATCTTCATTACTGTAAAACGCAGGCATGGTGGTCATTTTCATCTCAGGAAAATATTCTTGCTGATCTTCCATTGCTTTAACCACAACCGTTTCGTAAGAGGACATCGCATAGTGCGGGTAAAGCGGTACCAACAAAACCTCATCTACGTCTTGATTCTTAAGCTCTTGCAAGCCTTCTTTAATACTCATAGAGCCATAGCGCATTCCCAAGGCTACTGGAAGCTCCGTATGTTCCCTAACCTTTTTGGCAAAGCGTTTCGAGATTACAATTAAAGGGGAACCTTCGTCCCACCAAATCTTTGAATATGCTTTTGCCGACTTTTTTGGCCTTGTCTGCAGTATGATTCCACGAACCAATAAGTTGCGTAATAATGGCGGAACATCAATAACGCGACCATCCATTAAAAACTCATCCAAATAAGGCTTTACATCTTTTGGTGTTGGACTATCTGGCGAACCTAAATTGACCAATAAAACTCCTTTCATCTGTATATTATAATTTCTTTTTATCTGTCAGATGAAATTCACCATTAACCTTTTGATATATTCAAAACCGTGATGGCTCATTTCATTAGCAGTGAAGTTGGTTATAATTTTAAGATGTTAAAAATACGACAGCAACTTGATTTTATATTTGAATATCTGAATTACTTTTGTTATTCTTCAATAGATAATGCCAATGACCAATTTAAGATAATGAAAACAATATTAGAAAATGTTTCAAAAGAATCACTTCTCTATTTGGGGGCAGCACTCTTTACTCTATTAATATGTTACTGGCTACTTTCCTTTTTTTTAAAACGTATTGGTAAGAATCCAAAATTTTTACTACCTGAAGGTTCTTTCAAGAAATTATCCTTACCACTTGTACTGTTGTTTATTTCCATTTTGATGCGTATACAGTCACTGCGGGAAATATTAGGGCTTACACATTTAGAATCCTGGTTCAAAAAAGCCAGTACCTTGCTTTTTATATTCGCATTCACATGGCTGATCATAATTGCTTTAAAAGTGATCAAAAAAATAGTGCTGGACAATTACAACGTTGATGAAACAGATAATCTTAAAGCTCGAAAAATCTACACTCAATTCACCATTCTTGAGCGTATAATCATCTTTATTATTATTATTTTGGCACTTGGTGTGGCTCTTATGAGTTTTGAAGAAATACGAGAGATTGGTATCAGTATTTTTGCATCAGCGGGAGTAGCAGGTATAATAGTAGGCTTTTCGGCACAGAAACTTATAGGTACGATCCTAGCTGGAATTCAAATTGCAATTGCCCAGCCCATTAAATTAGATGATGTGGTTATCGTAGAAGGAGAATGGGGTAGGATTGAGCAGATTACCCTTACCTACGTAGTGGTAAAAATTTGGGACAAAAGAAGACTTATTGTCCCAACCCCTTATTTTATTGACAAACCTTTTCAAAACTGGACCAAAACATCTTCTGATATATTGGGTACAGTATTTTTATATACGGATTACAATGTCCCTTTTAATAAACTTAGAAATGAACTTACCCGTATCTTAAAGGCTACAGATCTATGGGACGGAAACGTAAATGTTCTGCAAGTGACAGATTCCAAGGCAAACCATATAGAGGTACGTGCTTTGATGAGTGCAAAAGACTCACCCACGGCTTGGGACTTAAGAGTACACGTTAGGGAAAAATTGATAGTCTTCCTACAGAAAAATTACCCAGAGAGCATCGCAAGAACGAGAATTAAGATAAACAATTCAGATGAAAATTAGACTATTGTTATTTGGGTTTCTTTGGATGAATACCATTTGTTCGCAACAACTTATTTGCTCTCCAAAAGACAGCCTTCTTTTTAATTCTAAAAGTGAGGCTTTATTGATAGGGGTACAATCCAAAAGCTTAGGCGATACTATTGTGTCCATTGGTACATCCTTTTTAGGAACTCCATATGTAGAAAAAACTTTAGAAATCGGTGAAAAAGAATCCCTGGTCGTGAATCTTCGAGGTCTTGATTGTACCACTTTTGTGGAAAATGTTTTGGCTTTTACCCTAGTTCTCAGAACTCCAGATAAATTGTTCGATAATTTCATTGAAAATTTAGAGACCATTCGGTATAGAAATGGAGAATTAAACGGGTATGCCTCTCGTTTACATTACTTTACGGATTGGATTAGGGATAATGAGAAAATAGGTTTAGTAAGAGATATTACTACAGATTTAGGAGGTGTAATGCTAGAAAAACCTATTAATTTTATGGGTACCCATAGAGATTTATATCCCTATTTAAAGGATGATGAAAACTTTAAACAAATTCTAGAAACCGAAGCAGAACTAGCAAAAGAAACGCTATGTTATTTGCCTCTAGATAAAATCAAGTCCCAAGAAAAGAATATCCAATCTGGGGATATTATTGCGTTGGCAACTTCTATAAAAGGATTGGATGTTACCCATACCGGTTTTGCCATAAGACAACCGAATGGTAGAATTCATTTACTACATGCTTCAAGTTCTGGAGAAGTAAAAATCTCCAAGGAACCCCTGGTAGACTATCTAAAAAATATAAAGAACAATATTGGGATTATAGTTGCAAGACCTATTTAGTGCAAAAGTATTCGCCAACACCTTATACAGGTAATCAGTATCTTTCATATATAAAAACCAAACTTGCATATATTTATGTGTTGTATCACATTTCAAAAAACTAAAATCCTAAATGAAAAAAGTAGTAATAGTCGGAAGTTCTAGAAACGATGGAAATACTGCGAATCTAACAAAACAACTGATTGAAAAAGCGAAATGGGATTTAGTGAATCTAAATGACTATGATTTCAGCTATTTTGACTACGAGCACAAAAATCGGAATGATGACTACCTGAATTTAATGAAAGAAATTACGGAAAAATATGAGACTCTAATTTTTGTAACACCTGTTTATTGGTATTCAATGAGTGGAATAATGAAGGTGTTTTTCGACCGATTAACAGATTTATTAACTATTGAAAAAGAGCATGGACGAAAATTACGTGGAAAGAAAATGGCTGTAATGAGTTGCTCAATCGGAGGAAACCTTGGAGAACATTTTTGGCTTCCATTTTCAAAAACAGCAAACTATTTAGGAATGGAATATCTTGGAAATACTCATACTATTAATGGGGAAAACAATGAAACAAAAATAGCAGAATTCATAAAACTGATTGGGAAATAAAAAACGTGCTAAAATAATGGATAATAACAATTACCACGGATTCGACTACCCATCGACTGCGCCCAGGATAGGCTTAAACGATTCTACTCAGAATTGCTAAAGTCTAGCCAAACCAAAAATAAACGCATATTAACCCGTAACTAACCGCTATATGATATCGTTAGCGGCAATTTGTGAAAAACGATAAATTATAGATGAGCATTAAACAATTAGCACTCGGACTTCTGACAATTGGACTGATAAGTTGCAATTCGACAGCTAATGAAAAGAAAACGAATAAAATGGAAACGTATCCTGACATAAAAATTGTTGGTGCGATGAAAAATGTGATGTGGAAAGGTGAATTAGGAAGTAGTATAGACCTTGACACTATTTCAGACAAAAACGGATTATATGGACTTGGACCTGTAAGCTACTTAATGGGTGAACTGCTAATAAAAAACGGAAAAAGCTACCTATCAAAAGTCACTTCGGATTCTACAATGACTGTTGAGAAAACAATTGAAACATCAGCACCATTCCTTGTTTATGGAAACGTAACTAAATGGAATGAAATTGACCTACCTTCTGACCTAAAGACAATTCAGGATTTGGAGAAATTCATTGATGAAAAAACCTCAGAATTTAAAAGACCTTTCGCCTTTAAATTAATCGGTCAAGTTTCAAGTGCGATTATTCATATTCAGAATTTGCCCCAAGGAACAAAAGTATCTTCGCCTGATGAAGCACATCTAGGGCAGATAAATTACAATATTCAAAACGAAGACGCTGAAATAATTGGATTTTTCTCAACTGAACATAAAGGAGTTTTTACTCATCATGACTCATTTTTACATATGCACTTGATAACAAAAGACGAAAGTAAAATGGGACATTTAGATGAATTAGAAATCGGAGAAATGAAATTATATCTACCGAAAAAATAAATAACCTTCACCGATAAAGGCCATGTATCCATGTCGAACAAAAACCCGCCACGGCATATGGCCGAACCGTTACATTAGCCAGAAACTAACTCTAATCTAACATCAGGTCAAAGACATTGGTAATCAACTGTACAAACTCTGCATCTGAATACTTGTCTTTTGAATGTCCCATACTGGAATAAAAACTAATACCGCCATCTGGTCTTTCCCAATAGTGTGCTGTCATCCTTGGGTCATCATAGGAGTTAGACCCGGTATCGGAAACTCGAAGTAACTCCGTAAAATCAGAGGCAATATATCCTCCTTCCCAATAATACCATTCCTCATTATCATCCCAAGGAAATGAAATTCCGTTGGTCAGTCCAGAATTTTGATTTTCAATAGTTACTGTTGCTGCAAAATTATTTGCCGTATGGTTTGGTTCGTTTCTTACACTGCATCCGGTAACATTTTCAGCATACCAATCCCACTCTCCTTTACCGCCACCATTTACTGTGGTCGCTGTACTATGTCCGTAACTGTCACTAGCAGCATGATTGGATATAAAATTTCCTCTTTGAGTAGCATAACTTTCTACATTGGCCCTTTGGGATGCATTTAAAGTGTTACCTGAAGTATTGGTAAAAAAGATAACATCATATTCATTAAGATTAGCTGCAGAATCAAACTCACTTCCTGTGTCATCAACAGTGACCTCAAAATTAAGTTCTGATGCAAAGCCTTCCACCATAGCTACACTTTCGTTTTTAGTATTATGATTGAATCCAGCTGTTTTGGTAAAAACAAGCACTTTTTTCACACTGGATGTTCCCATACTAGTAGTCACCGTTTCACTATCGCTTTGCGCCGATTCATTCTCAGCAGCATCAAAAGCTGAAACCGTAAATGAATAGGTAGTGTTGGGATTTAGACCATTGGCAGTATAAGAGGTGCCTGTTACTTCAGCCACTTTGCTTCCATCTTGATAAATGGTGTAGCCCGTAACTGAAACATTATCTGTTGAAGCATTCCAGACTAAATCAGCACTATTTCCGGTGATACTGCTTGAGACAAGTCCACTCGGTACTGTGGGAGCTTCAGTATCTGGTTCTGTTTCATCTCTAGGTTCTTCTGTTTTTTCACAGGAGCATATTAAAAACAAAGTGAGTAGGGATAATAGGTATCTGTACATTTTGGGGGATGTTTACATATATACGCTACCGAATCCCTTTTCGGACTTCTAAAGAAATGGAATGCTTAGTCTCTTCCTAGGCACCATTCTATGGCACCCAAAAGATGTTGCCTAAATTCTAGTTCTACATAGGATTCATTGGTATGACCTCCTCCAGTGTAGTATGCCCTTCCTCCATCATATTCATGATACCAGGCTATTGGGTGATTGGCTCCGTTGGTGCCACCTTCGTAACTGTTTTCATCTAAATTCATTACTACAGTGACCTTTGGGTTTAAATTTTTATAGTTGTACCATTCATCGCTACGGGTCCAATTGTCCTCTAAATGAACAGTTGATTTATGGTCTTTGGTGAGAACATTGATTTTGGCTTCCCTTACGTTTGGGTTATTTGGGTGACTTTCAAAATAACCACCAACCAATTTTCCGTACCATGGCCAGTCATACTCCGTATCTGATGCAGCATGAACCCCTAGGAAACTACCCCCAGATTGTATATACTTTTCAAATGCTTTTTGCTCACTAGCGTCCAAAACATCCATAGTGGTGCTTAAGAAAACAACTAAGTTATAGTTGGCTAAATTTTCAGAATTAAAATCTTCTGAGCTTTCCGTTCTTAACACGATGAAGTTATTTTTACGCCCTATTTCTCGCAAGGCTTTTACGCCAGTGGCAATGCTCTCGTGGCGAAAACCTTTGGTTTTTGTAAAAACCAGTACTAAATCAGGCTTTTTTGGTGGAGTTGGAGTTTCAGTTTCTTGCCCGTTTGCTGTAATTGAAATGCTAAAGAGCACTACAATGATTGATTTGATGAATTTCATTTTCTATAAGTGTTATGTGGTTGAAGTTAAATATTTTTTAGGGGTGGTTCCATATTTCTTTTTAAACGATGATATAAAATGACTGGCGGTACTGTAACCAATCTTTAGCCCTACTTCATTTACATTGTAGTGGCCCGTTTCCAACATTTTACGGGCATATTCCATCTTATAATCAAAGAGAAATCCAAAAACGGAATCCCCATAAATTTGTTTAAAGCCTTCCTTCAACTTTTTTAAGCTCAATCCAATTTCTTCAGAAAGTTCTGCCAACGTAGGTGGCTCGGACATTCTTGAAATCATGATTTCTTTTGCTTGGCGAATTCGCCTAACATTATCTTCATCTGCTAAAAAAGGGCATTGCTCTAAATCCGCATCCTCTGTCCTATTAAAATACAACGAGATTAATTCGTATACCTTGCCTTTTATGTACAAATTTTTAATGGATGGGTGCAGATTATAACTCATTAACTGACTTAAAACCACCGCCATTGCTGGTGTGAGCACTTCTTGGGAGTAGTATTTTTTTTCACTGTTCTCATCACTCAAAAACGGAATATAATCTGCTTCTGAAGAGAATAGGGAGTGGAACTTTCTAATGGTCATCACTACAGAAAGCAACCAAGAATTAGGTTCTAACACCACATTTAGGGGTAGGTCTTTTTGCGTATTGTAAAGCAACAGGGAATTTTCTTCAGAAACTTCTAGGGAATAGTTGCTATTATTGAACAAAAATTTTGCGTGGCCCTTTAATGAAAAATGAAACTGAATAAAGGTGCTATCGATATTTCGCTCAATTTGTTTAGAAGCCTCTGTATCATTTTGAATTTTAAGCACATAGAAGCCTTCGTCTATTAAAAATTCATCATAGGAACCTTTAGCGATATTTTCTTGCATTTTGTTGTGGTTAATTAGGTATAAAGTGTTATTTAGAATTACTCTAAAGAGTGATATTCATCAGCAAATTTATCAATAAATACAATGTTTTTAGAAGATTTCAACCGAAAAGCTCCTCAAAAACACATTTGCTGATATTTTATGTTCCGCTAGCGTTATTTTTTCCATATCCATAGAACTACTTTTGCAACGCTGGTTTAGTACAATGAAGAATTACCATCTTTCCAAACACAGTTCTTTTTACGCTATTGGCTTAAGCTACAAAAAAGCAGATGCCGAGGTGCGTGGCAAGTTTAGTTTAGATGTGCCTAAAATAGATACTATTACCCTTGATGCCAAAAAAGAAGGTATAGAGGGGTTGCTGGCCATTTCCACCTGTAATAGAACTGAGCTTTTTGGTTTTGCACAGCATCCTTTCCAGCTCATACAATTACTTTGTAAGCATACCTCTGGTACCGTAGAAGAGTTCCAAGAAGTGGCTTATGTTTATAAAAACCATGACGCTTTTACGCATTTGTTTAGAGTTGGGACTGGATTGGACAGTCAAATTCTAGGGGATTTTGAAATTATAAGCCAGATAAAGCAAAGCTTTTACCGTTCTAAAAAGCATAGAATGTCCAATCCATTTCTAGAACGACTATGCAATTCTGTAATACAAGCCAGTAAACGAATTAAAAATGAAACTGAGCTTTCTTCAGGGGCTACTTCAGTTGCTTTTGCATCTGTAAAATACATATTAAATACGGTTCCCAATATTTCCGAAAAGAATATTCTACTTTTTGGAACAGGAAAAATTGGAAGGAATACCTGTGAAAATTTAATAAAGCACACGGACAACTCCCATATCACCTTAATTAACCGAACTAAGGAAAAGGCTGAGGCAGTTGCTGGAAAATTTCATTTAATTGTAAAGGATTATGGTGATTTGCAAGCTGAAATTAGAAAGTCAGATATTCTAATAGTTGCCACTGGAGCTCAGCTGCCAACAGTTTCTAAATCTATAGTACATTCTAAAAAACCATTGCTTATTCTTGACCTCTCGGTGCCAAAAAATGTAAATGATGATGTATCAGAATTAGATAATATAACTCTAGTGCATTTAGATCAGTTGTCACAGATTACAGATGAAACTTTGGCCAATAGAAAGGCATATATCCCTAAAGCAAATGCAATTATTGATGAGGTCAAAAACGATTTCTTAAAGTGGTTGGAGACTAGAAAATTTGCTCCTGTTATCAATGCTTTGAAAGAAAAGCTGATGACGATGAAAGAGGAAGAATTGGACTTTCATTCCAAAAAGTTAACCGACTTTAACCAAGAACAAGCAGAATTAGTTTCAGAACGCATTATTCAAAAAATCACGAAGCAGTTTGCAAATCACTTAAAAAAGTCAGAAGTGGACACGGATGATAGCCTTGCTTTGATTGAAAAAGTGTTTCAGTTAGAAATAAATCCCAAATGAGTAAAGTAATTCGCATTGGCACTCGCGATAGCGAATTAGCACTTTGGCAGGCCACAACCGTTCAGCAAAAATTGGACGATTTGGGTTTAAATACACAATTGGTTCCTGTAAAATCTACTGGTGATTTAGTATTGGACAAACCGCTTTATGAATTAGGCATTACGGGTATTTTTACTAAAACGTTGGATGTGGCGCTTTTAAACGGGGATATAGACATTGCCGTGCATTCCATGAAAGATGTGCCTACCAAATTGCCAAATGGAGTTGTAAAAGCAGCAGTTATGGAACGAGCTTCTAACAAAGATGTTCTGGTACATTTAGGAACAGATTTTTTAAATGGAAATGGAACCATAGCTACCGGCAGTCTAAGACGAAAGGCACAGTGGTTGCACAAATATCCAAAACACAACGTAGTTGATTTACGCGGAAATGTAAATACACGCTTGTTAAAGCTCATTGAGAACGGTTGGAACGGGGCAATTTTTGCTAAAGCTGGATTGGAAAGAATTAAACTGCTCCCAAAGGATGCTACGGAATTGGATTGGATGGTTCCGGCGCCGGCCCAAGGGGCCATGTTAATCGTTGCTCTTGAAAAAAACAAGGAATTGGTTGGGCAAATTTCTGCTTTAAATCATATGGAAAGTGATATCTGCACCGCCATTGAACGTGACTTTTTAAGAACCCTAGAAGGAGGATGTACCGCACCAATAGGTGCCATTGGAACCATAAAAGACCAAAAAGTATATTTTAAAGGTTGCTTACATTCCTTAGATGGACAACAAAAAATTGAGATTAAAAAAGAATGTTCTTTATCAAATGTTTCAAACTTTGGAGAAAATTGTGCCAATGAAATTCTAGAAAATGGCGGACGTAAATTGATGGAAAGTATAAAAAATGAGCTCAATACTATCCACTAAAATACTATCTCCTTCCCAAAAAGAATTGCTGTTAAATGCAAACCTCAGTTTTGTGGAATATGATGCCATAAAAATTGAGTTTCTGCCATTTGAAATTGATAACGGATATGACTATTTCGTATTTACAAGTCAAAATGGAGTGAATGCTTTTCTAAAAGCAAATAATGCCATTGATTTTTCAGCAAACGAGGTCTTTTGTGTTGGTGAAAAAACAAGAATACTTTTAGAGCAAAATCACCTAAGAGTTGTTGAAATGGCCCAAAATTCATCAGAACTAGGGACGATTATTGCCAAAAAATATATAAAACACTCGTTTTTAATTTTTTCCGGAAACTTAAGAAGGCCTGAACTACCTCAAATTTTATTAAAAAATAACATTCGGTACAAAGAAACGATTACATACAATACCTCTCTTAATTTCAAAGTATTTCAAAGTAATTTTAATAGGGTTTTATTCTTTAGTCCGAGCGGCGTGGAGAGTTTTATAAAAGAAAATGGTCTAGGTAAGAGCGTTGCTTTTTGTATTGGAGAAACCACTGCGGCCGAGGCCAAAAAACATACAGATCAAATAATCATTGCTAACAAACCAACCGTAGAAAATGTGTTGGTACAAGCAATTAAACATCATAGAAATTCATGATTAAGAACGACTTATTCTTAAAAGCCTTAAAAGGAGAAACCGTAGATAGGCCTCCGGTATGGATGATGCGCCAGGCTGGCAGATATCTTCCGGAATTTATGGAGATAAAGAAAAAATACGACTTCTTTACCCGATGCCAGACTCCAGAACTAGCATCAGAAATTACCGTACAACCCATTAGAAGATATGGTATGGATGCCGCAATTCTTTTTAGTGATATTTTGGTAATTCCCCAAGCAATGAATATTGATGTGGAGATGAAACCCAATTTTGGTCCTTATCTACCAAACCCCATACGAGAAGAAAAAGATTTGGACGGGGTTATTGTACCAGATATCCAAGATACTTTGGGCTATGTAATGGATGCCATTAAAATGACCAAAGAAAAATTGAACGATGAGATTCCATTAATAGGTTTTGCTGGTTCTCCTTGGACCATTCTTTGTTATTGCATACAAGGCCAAGGCAGTAAGAATTTTGATATGGCCAAAGGTTTTTGCTTTACACAACCAAAAGCAGCACACGAATTACTTCAAAAGATTACGGATACCACCATTGCTTACTTAAAAGAAAAAGTTAGGGCTGGTGTCAATGCTGTTCAAGTTTTTGACTCTTGGGGTGGGATGCTATCCCCCACCGATTATCAAGAATTTTCATTTAGGTACATTCAACAGATTGTAGATGCTTTAAAAGATGAAGCCCCAGTAATTGTGTTTGGAAAAGGGTGTTGGTTTGCACTTAACGATATGGCAAAATCTGGCGCTGCTGCCCTTGGTGTGGATTGGACATGTTCTGCAAGGAATGCACGCTACCTTAGTGGAGGAAAAATTACCTTGCAAGGTAATTTTGACCCCTCTAGATTACTATCCCCTCCATCAGAAATTAAAAAAATGGTAAAGCAAATGATAGATCAATTTGGCAAAGACCAATACATAGTGAATCTGGGACATGGTATTTTGCCAAATATTCCCTTAGAAAATGCGGGTGCTTTTGTAGAGGCTGTGAAAGAATATACCGTATAGTATTATGAATATTTACTTTGAAAACTATAATATTGCTCCCATTCATGAAAAAGATGCTTGGCGCTTATGCGATTTTATGGTTTCAAATTCTGATAGATTCAAAGACTTCTTTCCAGGTACATTGAAAGAAAATTTGAATCCAACTTTATCTAGGCATTTTGTTGCCAAAAAAGTAAAAGAGTTCAATGAAAAAGAAGAGTTCCTCTTTACTGTCAAAGAAAATACCAATCGTGCTATTATTGGTCTTATATACGTTAAAGAATTAAAAAAGAAAGAAGGACAAGGTGAGTTGGCTTATTGTATCGGCTATCAATATGCAGGTAAGGGTTTAATGACCAAAATTGTGGACAAAATTGTTAGGTGGTCTTTTGATGATGCAAATCTAGACACCCTACAAATTATTGCACATCAAACCAATGTTGCCAGTAAAAAAGTGGCAGAGAAAAATAACTTCACTTGGCAAAAAACATTACCAAAAGTCCATGAAATACCAGGTGTGGGATTTGTTGATATGGAACTTTATGAATTGTATAGTGATAAGAAAATAGAATGAATCTCTTTAGAATCATACAGCGAATAAATCTAAAAAGCTTTTGGAACCTATTTAAGCTAGGCATTACGAGTCCTTTCTTTGTGTTACCAACCATGAGCGCCACAAAAGAATGCCTTTCTATTTCCAACAAGTATTTTGGTAGGTTACATTATCAAAATACACCTGCAAATGCATTTAGACACGCTTTTTGGAATTTTATCATAGCTAAAAAATGTACCAAATGGTCTAAAAATATCAAGACAGTTCTAAAATGGACAAAAAATATCACTGATTGGCATGAAAATGCCTTTAGAAATAGAGATTTAGCTAGAAAAATGGATTTTCATAACAATAAAGTTGGTAGGGAAGTCTTTAGAACGCATAGTGAAAATACTCAAGAAGAAGTCATCCATCTTTTTATCGAAATGACTAAAAATTCTATAAAAATCACTGAGCATTCTGTTCTTAAAAATCACCAACTGACACTTGTTCACTTAACAGATTAAAAATGAAAGATAAGTTTTACAACTATATTTCAAGCCTCCAAGACACTATTACCCAGTCTCTAGAAAATATTGATGGTAAAGCAACTTTTAAAGAAGATATTTGGAAGAGGCCTGAAGGTGGGGGTGGAAGAACACGAGTTATTGAAAATGGAGCAGTTTTTGAAAAAGGCGGTGTTAATATTTCTGCTGTTCATGGAGAGCTACCCCAAAGCATGCAAAATTATTTTGGAGTAAAGGATGCGGATTTCTTTGCATGTGGTTTAAGCTTGGTACTACATCCTAAGAACCCCATGGTCCCAACTGTTCATGCAAATTGGCGCTATTTTGAAATGTATGATAAATCTGGAAAAATTGTGGACCAGTGGTTTGGTGGTGGACAAGATTTAACCCCGTATTATCTATTTGTTGAGGATGCCATTCATTTTCATTCGGTTTGCAAAGCTGCGTGTGATAAACACCATCCAGAATATTACGGTAGATATAAAAAGAAATGTGATGAATACTTTTGGAACGCTCATCGCAACGAAGCAAGAGGCATAGGTGGATTGTTCTTTGATTATTGTAAACCAACAGATGAAACTAGCATCGAAGCGTGGTACAATTTTGTTACCGAGGTAGGAGATAGTTTTTTGGAGAGCTATATCCCAATTGTTTCAAAGCGTAAAGAAATAGCTTTCACAAAAGAGCAGAGAGATTGGCAAGAAGTTAGAAGAGGGCGCTATGTAGAATTTAATCTGGTACACGACAAAGGCACCTTATTTGGCTTAAGAACCAATGGGCGCATAGAAAGTATCTTAATGAGCTTACCCCCCCATGTACAATGGAAATATGATTACAAGCCTGAAAAAGAAAGTGAGGAAGAAAAATTAGTGAATATTCTAAAAAGCCCAAAAAATTGGGTTTAATCCTTAGCTTTAGTGTATGAAATTAAAAATCTTTCAGATAGATGCTTTTACTGACCATGTTTTTGGTGGTAATCCTGCAGCTGTTTGTATTCTTGATAATTGGTTAGACCCTACATTGATGCAAAAAATTGCCGCGGAAAACAATCTGGCAGAAACTGCATTCATTGTTCAAAAAAACGCTACATATGAATTGCGCTGGTTTACCCCTGAGACCGAAGTAGACCTCTGCGGGCATGCAACTTTGGCATCTGCGTATGCCCTTTATAACTATCATGGTCATCTAGAAAATACCATTCGTTTTTATTCTCCAAGAAGTGGTGAGCTTCTAGTCCAAAAAGCAAATGATAATTATTTGGTAATGGATTTTCCTTCAGACCAAATTGTTGCAATTCAAGGAAGTACAGAAATCAATAAAGCTATAGGTTTAACACCTGAACGAACTATAAAAGGCAAAACAGATTACCTTTTAATATACAATTCACAGCAAGAAATAGAAGAAATTACACCAGATTTTAGGTTATTGGACAAATTGGACTGCCGTGGTGTAATAGTTTCCGCTCCAGGAGACGAGGTTGATTTTGTTTCACGATTTTTCGCTCCTCAATGTGGAATTCCAGAAGACCCAGTGACCGGTTCCGCGCATACGACGATGACTCCTTATTGGTCCAAAGTTTTTGGAAGAACAGAAATGACCGCAAAACAACTTTCTAAAAGAGGTGGGGATTTGGTTTGTGAATTTTTAGGTGAACGCGTAAAAATTGCTGGAAAAGCAGTTCCATATCTAATCGGAGAAATAGAAATTTAAATTATGTATCCACTTATACGAAATAGAAGATTACGAACTTCGGAAGCAATTCGCCATCTAGTTAGAGAAACAATCATTACTCCAAATGACTTCTTAGTGCCACTTTTTGTGGTAGAAGGAAAAGGCATTAAGGAAGAAATAGAGTCTATGCCCAACTATTTCCGTTTAAGTATTGACAATTTGGAAAAAGAAGTGAAGGATTTATGGGGAATAGGACTATGTGCTGTGCTTCTTTTTGTAAAAGTAGATGACAAACTAAAAGACAATAAAGGTACTGAAGCCCTAAATCCAGATGGTTTAATGCAACGCGCCGTGAAAACGATAAAAAATGTATGTCCAGAAATGCTGGTTATGACGGACGTTGCTCTTGATCCTTTTTCTTCTTACGGTCACGATGGTATTGTCGCAGAAGGTCGAATTTTAAACGATGAGACGAGTGAGGTTTTAGCAGAAATGAGTGTTTCCCATGCCAATGCCGGAGCAGATTTTGTCGCACCAAGTGATATGATGGACGGTCGTATCCTCACCATCCGCGAAGCTTTGGAAGATGAAGGTTTTCAGGATACGGGAATCATGAGTTATTCTGCTAAATATGCAAGTGCTTTTTATGGTCCATTTAGAGATGCTTTAGATTCTGCTCCAGTTAATATTAAAAATGTGCCAAAGGATAAAAAAACCTATCAAATGGATTCTGCGAATAGGTTTGAAGCCATAAAAGAAGTGCAGCAAGATATCGATGAAGGTGCAGATATTGTTATGGTAAAACCTGGGTTATGTTATTTGGATATTGTCCGTGAGGTAAAAAATGAGATTGATGTTCCTGTAGCAGTGTACCAAGTTTCAGGAGAATATGCCATGGTAAAAGCTGCAACTGAAAAAGGATGGTTAGACCATGACGCCGTGATGATGGAACAACTTTTAGCCATTAAAAGAGCTGGAGCAAATATTATAGCAAGCTATTTTGCTAAGGACGCTGTAAAACTTATGGGATAACCACAAAGAATAATAAGTTACTTACTAATTGTCTCCCTGAACATGGTCGAAGGGTTGCCTAAGACTTTATACGTATCTTAGAATAGTTGAACAACTATTCCATTTAATTGAAAACACTTACTAGACTATTTATCCTCTTTGGTTTATTTACCAGCCTAGATTGCTGGTCGCAATACATATTCAATGATAGCGTGCTGAATAAAAAAGTGGATTCTATAATGGCGTTTGCCATTGAAAATGAAGCTTTCCCCGGAGCACAAGTTTTAGTATCCCATAAAGACAGTGTGGTTTTTCACAGAACCTATGGTCATCATACGTATCAGAAAAAAGTAGCTGTAGCAAAAACAGACATTTACGATTTAGCATCTGTTACCAAAATTATTGGTCCGTTACCCGCTTTAATGAAATTGGTGGACCAAGGAAAAATAAATCTTGATGTTCCTTTTAGCACCTACTGGAATCCTTGGAAAAAGAAAAAGGATAAACAAGAACTAACTTTAAGAGAAATTTTGAGTCATCAGGCTGGTTTGGTTCCATATATCGTCTTTTTAAAAAAAGTAATGAAAAACGAAAAGTTTAAAACCCGCTTCATAAAAAAGACATCAAATAAAAGATTTAACCAACAGGCTTACAATGGGATTTATGTGAAAAACAGGTTTAGAAATAAGGTTTATAGAATCATAAATCGCTCAAAAGTATCAGATGAAAAAAAATATAAATATTCCGGTTTAGCTTTTTTATTGTTCCCAGAAATCATCTCCAATATTTCAGGGAAACCCTATGAGGAATTCCTTCAAAACGAATTTTACGCCCCCATGGGTTGCAATACGCTTGGGTTTAATCCATTGAAAAGACAGTTTGCAAATACCATAGTCCCGACCGAAATTGACACGCTATTCCGAAAAAGCCTGGTAAAAGGCTACGTTCATGATGAAAACGCCTCACTATTTGGTGGCGTTTCGGGTAATGCAGGTCTTTTTGGCACCGCAGATGACCTCAGCAAAATGATGGCGATGTATCAAAACTATGGAAAGCTCAATGGAAAAAGGTATATATCTGAAAAAACGGTAAAAGAGTTTACAAAAGCACATTATAAATCTAATGAAAATAGAAGGGGTCTTGGTTTTGACAAACCGTTATTAGGAAATGATTCGCTAATGATTTCACAAGCGTATCCATCTCCAAAAGCAAGCCCTAAAAGCTTTGGACATTCAGGATTTACAGGGACTTTTGTGTGGGCTGACCCTGAAAACCAATTGGTATTTATTTTTCTTTCTAACCGGGTCTATCCAGATAGAGGTCATAGAAATCTATATGAACTTAATGTAAGGGTGGCGCTTCAAGATTTATTTTATAATGTCATTAAATAAATTTAGACCTTTGTTTAATAACGAATCATTACTTTAGTATCAACTCTAGATATCATTATGGGTTTACTCATTTTTTACGCTTTAATTTCGATTTTCTTTTCGTTTCTATGTTCTATTCTGGAAGCTGTTCTTTTAAGTATTACTCCTACATTTTTAAACGTAAAAAAACAAGAGGGTAAATCGTATGCTTCCGAATTGGAAAATCTAAAAAAGGATGTGGACAAACCCTTAATTGCAATCCTTACCCTTAATACAATTGCTCATACCGTCGGAGCAATTTTAGTGGGTGTACAAGCAAAAGTTGCCTATGTAGAATTATATGGTACTACTACGCGCTCCGTTTTTGGAATCGAATTTACCGAGGATTTAATGGTCGGTGTTGTTTCCACTGTTATGACAATTTTAATATTGGTAGCGTCCGAAATAATCCCAAAGACCATTGGCGCCACGTATTGGAAGCAACTATCCAATTTTACTGCAAAGGCCTTAAAAGTAATGGTCTTTTTTATGAAATGGACAGGTTTGCTTTGGGTTTTACAACTGTTCACTAAGTTGATAGGTAAAAAAGGAGGTCATGGTAGTATCCTGAGTCGGGAAGATTTTACTGCAATGACAGACATTGCTGAAGAAGAAGGAGTGTTTCAAGAATCCGAATCTAAAGTAATTAGAAATCTTTTGACTTTTAGTGAGATACAGGCCAAAGATGTAATGACTCCCCGTACGGTTATGAAAATTGCATCCGAAGACACCACTATTCAGCAGTTTTTTGAGGCAAATCGTCCTTTACGATTTTCAAGAATCCCAGTATTTAAAGATAGAGCGGACAATATCACTGGATTCTTCTTGAAAGATGAACTACTCGAAGCAATCATTAATAAAAAAGGCAACGAAACCTTGTCGACCATCAAACGTGAAATTTTGGTCACCAATAGAATTAAGCCAATTCCTGAGCTGTTTGATAAATTTGTGGAGAAAAACGAACATGTTTCGTTGGTAGTAGATGAATATGGATCGGTAAGTGGGTTGGTAACCATGGAAGACGTTATTGAAACGCTTCTGGGGCTTGAAATTATGGATGAGAGTGATAATGTAGAAGATCTTCAAGTCTTAGCTCGTAAGAATTGGGAGTCTCGTGCCAAACGGCTAGGTATTATAGAAGGTTCTAATGAAGTAGAGTAATGGAAACAGCCTATTTACAAACTCCTATTGGTTATGCAGCGCTACAAGGTGACGAAAATGGATTAGCATCCATTACTGTTTTTGATGGAGAAAAACCTGTAGATATTACACCAGAGGTTTTGGAAGACGCTGTTTACCAGTTTACAGAGTATTTTGAAGGAAACCGCAAGGTGTTTGATTTAAAACTAAATCCAGAAGGAACCGATTTTCAGAAAAGGGTTTGGGATGCTCTTTTGAAAATTCCGTATGGAAAGACAATGTCGTATCTGGAACTTTCCAAAAAGCTTGGTGATGTTAAAGCCATACGTGCAGTAGCAGCAGCAAACGGTAAAAACCCCTTATGGATTGTTGTTCCTTGCCACCGGGTCATTGGAAGTAACGGGGATTTAACAGGTTATGCAGGTGGACTTCATCGTAAAAAATGGTTGCTGGAGCATGAAAGTCCCGTAAAACAGCAAACCCTGTTTTAATTACACTCTATTTCACTTAATGCTGTTTCTGCTGTAGCTTGAGCTAACGAGTAATCTTCAGTAAAAAGAATAAATTTATCAATTGCATGTCCAGAGGAACGGGCTGACACCTCCATATTGTAGATTCCTGCAGTATCAAATGTTACAAAAATATCATGACCATCATTGTCAGACGTCTTTGATTGCCACTTAAACCCCAAGTTGTTTCCACTTCGATATATTTTAAACCAACCATCCTTACTACTTCCATTTGGGTTTGGAGTTTTTCCTGAACCTGAAGGATAAACAATACTATTATTCTTTTGCCCAAAAAAATCATTCGCATCATTAAAACGAAGCCATGTATCATTATGTTCTGTTCCCTCATCACCAATAGTTACAGCAGAATTCCATAAAAATTGATAGGTGCCGGGGGTTTCAATTTCAATTTTAAATATTGTTAGACCCTCTCCTGGGTTTTGGAGGTTTTGGTCTCCAGTCCATACCATAAATCCCTGTCCTGAAAAGTCTGGTTCGTTATCTTTTTGTTCCCAATCTCCAGAAAACGCTGCTTTCTCAAATTCAACAACTATAAGCCCTTCCTTTTCTTTGAATATAAAGTCTTCGGGGTTAGTACATGATGTAATTTCTTCATTAGTAGAATCATCGACAACATTAGTGTCTTCAAAGGAACTACTCTCCGAAGAACATGAAACTAAAAAAATACAGATGGCTAATGCAATGTAGCTCAAGTTTTTGAGCAACAATCGGCTTGAATTTGGGGTTTTCATATCGATAGTGGCTTTAAAATGTTTAATCTATAAGTGGTTGTAAGTAACACTTTAAATCAAAAAGAATATAGATAATTATAAAACGTAGCAAAATAGTTCTTATTTTATCTATGTATTTAGATACGCAATTAAATGTGAGAGTTTATTTGAATTTCAGCGTGTTTTACTACTTTAATACCTATGCTTTATAAAATAAATTTAGAGAACATCCTTTTTTTAGATATTGAAACTGTTCCCGAAAGCTCCAGTTTTAAAGAATTGTCTGAAGAAAAAAGATTGTTATGGGAACAAAAATCCAAATACCAAAGAAAAGAAGAGTTCACACCAGAGGAGTTTTATGACAGAGCTGGAATTTGGGCGGAATTTGGTAAGATTATTTGTATCTCCGTTGGTTATTTTGTGGATAAGGGTGCAGAAAGAAATTTTAGGGTTACCTCTTTTCATGGCGATGAGATAAAACTCCTAAATGATTTTAAAAATCTGTTGTCTGAACACTTTAACCAAGCCAAACATTTGCTTTGCGGACATAATGGAAAAGAATTTGATTTTCCTTATATCGCTAGGAGAATGCTCATAAATGGAATTAAACTTCCTTATAAATTGGATTTATTTGGAAAAAAACCATGGGAAATTCCTCATTTGGACACTATGGAGCTATGGAAATTTGGTGATTATAAACACTTTACCTCTTTAAAATTAATGGCCAATGTGTTGGGGATTCCTTCACCTAAAGACGATATGGATGGGAGTATGGTAAGAGACGTTTATTACAATGAAAATAATCTGGATAGAATAGTAATTTACTGTGAATTGGATGTGGTGACTACTGCCCAAGTGTTCTTGCGGCTACGTGGAGAGGAATTACTTAATGATACCCAAATAAAAAAAGTATGAAAACTGAATTCCTTCATATGACCCCTGTTCTTTCATCTCAAAATATAAAGCGCGATGTGGAATGGCATAAAAATTATACTGGCTTTGAACTTGTTTTTGCAGATGATATGTATGCCGGTTTAAAACGAGAGAATTTGTTTATTCACTTACAATGGCATGCTGATACAGAGGAAGATCCTTTGTTAGGTGGTTCTGTCATCAAGATTTTTGTCAAAAACATTCAACCCATTTTTAAAGAATTCATAGGAAGAGGTACTGTAAAAGAAGATAAACTTCGTTTAAATACCCCTTGGGGGACCCATGAATTTGGATTTTATGACTTAAACAACAATGCCGTTTTTATCGTGGAAGATGTTTAGCTTTTAAAAAACTTGGTGCTTTTTACTCCTGAATAATCTTGTACTGTGATAATATAAAGTCCAGATTTTAAAGTTGAAACGTTTATTGCTTCTACAGCTTTCCCTCTCTTGACAACATTTCCTGAAGAGGACGAAATCATATATGTTGCATCTTTGGAAACTTCTGCTGCAATGGCAATTTCAGAAACCGCAGGATTTGGGTAAACCGCAATAGCTAAGTCATCTCGAAAAATCGTAGCAGGAACTTCTTCAATTTTAGTATTTGTACCATTAAATACAAATTCTATTGTTTCGCTAAATTCTGAACTCATGTTTTCAGAACAAATAGAACGTAGACGTACTTCATAGGTTTTCCCCATCTGTATATCAGACATTGTAATTGCACTGTTCCATGTTAACTCCGTTTCCCAATTAGAGCTTGCAGCTTCTTTAAATTGCACTTCATACAAGGTTTCTTCTACTGCACCCCATGAAAATGATGCGCTATTTTCGTCAGCTTCATTCAAATCTATGTTTGTTGGAGCTATTAATTGACACTCTGTTAGTGCAATACCAGAAACTATCAAAGAAAAATCTTGTGCCCCATTTTCCAAAGCTCCTTTGTGCCTAACTGTAATGGTATACTCTCCTTCAGCATCATAAATATCAACCCTTTCAAAAGGATCTACATTATTATCTCCTTTGGTCGCATTCATACTTGCTGTAGAAGCATTCATTTTCCATGGAAAATATGAGCCTCCATTCTTAGTTATTCTAATATCCAAATCATTAACCAAGGCAGCTGTAGGGTTGTTTAAATCTCCACTGTTTATATGTTTCCCTTCAGGATCTGTCCAAGAGATTGAAGCCATTAAAGGTTCTGTTCTGTTTGCTTTTACGGTAATGCTATAAGTTTGTCCGTGTTCTAGAGTTTCTTCCGAGATAATGGTTGCATATTCTCTGTTTTTTAAAACTTCAGCTGCTTTTTTTGCGTTCATTACGCCCCAGCCCATTTTATAATCAGGACCAGGTTCTTGGACATCATCAGCAGTATGCAAGGCAAGTCCTTTTAATGTCGCTGCTTTCATATATGACCCAAAAAGTTCTCCATGAAACTCTTGTAACAATAAAAGAGAGCCTGTTACTCCTGGAGCCGCCATGGAAGTGCCCATGGAGCTATTGTAACTTTGATTGTTATGGGAGTATGTAGTATAGACTGAAGTTCCATCACCCGCTAAATCTGGTTTAATTCGGCTATCATCAATAGGTCCAAAACTACTATAGTCGGACACTAAAGCTTCTTTTAGTTCGCCTTCATTGTTAATTTTTACATCAGCTCCAGCAATCACCAAACCGTTTTTTGAAGTATTAAACCCTAATAACAAGTCAAATCCATCCTTGGTTTTACCATAACAAGGAGTGCTGTTATCATCCATTTTTCTAGAGTTACCTGCAGCGGTAACCATTAAGTAATAAGGAGCATTGTACATAATTTTGTCCCAGTCTTGGGATACCTTTATATAAGAGCCAAAATACCAATCTGGCACACGATTACTTTTTATTCCATAAGAGTGATTGGAAAGTAATAGTCCATTTGCTGCCGCTTGAGCAACTTCAACTTTATCCCTTGTCCAATCATGGCTTAAAGCGGTAGCTTTATAAGCTACCCCTTTTGCTTTTTCTTTTACTCCTGAAGATACAATTGCCCCAGTAACCATGGTTGCATGTGAACCTAGTTCATTCTCATTGGTATCTGCATTGATTACTCTACCATCAAATTCTTGATGTGTTGTCAATGCTACACCAGCATCCCAAACACCAACCTCCATATCCAATCCGTCCAGGCCTAAATCCAAAAGACCATCTTTATGTAGAGTGTTAGCTCTAGATACTTTTCCAGTTGTACTATATGTTGAGTAGAATAAGGGCGTTCCATCCGTTCCAAAATCATTTAATGCTGTAATATTTCCATCATCCAATGTATTAGTTGCCTGAAAATTACTTGACCTAGCCACTCTTGCTATTTTAGCTTTAGAAGTTTTATATTCTTTTTCAAAACTCAAAATCAAAACCTTAAGTTTAGTATTGTCATAGCCAGAAACGATTACTTTTTTTTGGTTTTCTGATTGGGCAGAAAGGATAAATGAACCAAATGTTAGGGCAAAAAAGAAGACTATAATCTTATTTGTAGGGATGAATGTAATATAGTCCATAATTGTAGATTAAGTAAGAATTGGACTACAAATATATTTTCAAACATCATTTTTACCGTCAAAAAACATGATTAATTCGACAAAATGCGTACTTTTTCACTATCAGTTGTTGTGAACTATACGAATAATGTGGTGAAAATTCCTACAAATTATTTTTAAGGACTATATAAACTGGAAAATGATCACTGTATCCTCCTAGATATTTTTTACCCGCAAAAGTGCGAAATGGATTCCCTTTATACTTTCCCTTCCATTCCTTTAAAAAATTTGGGGCATAGATTTCCGCTTTTTTAAAACTATGGGTGCCTTTCTCATAATTTAAAAAACTGTGCGAAATTATAATCTGGTCAAATAGACTCCATTCACCTTTATAATTGGCACTGCCACTTACTGGAGAAAGCATTTTTTGCATAGGATTAATAAATCTACCTGATTCCATAAGAATCTTTATGCTTTCAGAATTGGGATCATCGTTAAAATCTCCCATCAAAATACAATTAGAAACATCAGAATGTGTTGACAATTCCTCTAGCTTTCTTAAAATTGTATTTGCTGCTTCTATCCTTTTGTATGATGTCTCATCTGCTCCATCTCTCCTAGACGGCCAATGGTTAACAAATACATGTATCTCTTCTTCATTTAACTTACCATGCACGTATAAAATATCCCTAGTAAAATCCCTATCTCCATTTCCATTAGAGATTAATAAAGGTATAGTTTCAGCATCAATTACTTTAAAATGCTCTTTATGATAAATCAAGGCGGTGTCTATACCGCGTTCATCTGGCGAATCAAAATGAACATAATGGTAATCTTTATCTTTTAATTCTCCTGTTCTAAGTAGCGTAGCTATTACATCACTATTCTCAACTTCTGCTATACCTATTAGTATAGGCGGGTCGTCTGAATCATCTGTCCCTATTTGAGAAATAGCTTTAGCTATTTTTTTTGATTTTATCCCAAACTTTCTGTCATCCCATCTTTTAAACCCGTCCGGGGTAAAATCATCATCCAAGGTGCCTTTATCATTCTTGGTATCAAAGAAGTTTTCTAGGTTGTAGAACGCAATGGTATACTGCTCTTTTGGATGGGACATATCTTATTCCTTATTTATCTGTATTTTAAGTATCGAACAATTTTCGCATCTTATTGGTTCTATACTTTCTGTGAAATGGTATGGCAAACGGTACTAATAAATATGTAAATCCAGAAATGCTTGCATACTTACCTCCAAAAAAAACTACGATCAACATTGATAATACGGCAATGCACATCAATATCGCATAAGCCTGAATGAAGGTTTTTGTTATGTAGGTTTCACGAGGAGACAGTTCAAGTTCTTTTCTTTTTTTAAATGCATGTAAGTGCATCGCAAATAAAAAAGTATAAATCAAAAAGAGACCCAAACCAAACCGTATAGTTAAATCTGCCCATTGCGAAACATTCAAACTCGCATTCCTCAGCTCATTTAAAACTAACTGTAAAGCCTCAGAATCATCTCCAAAAGACAATTTTATTTTTGCATAAATTGAAGTTCCCAGAAAAGAGAACAAATACTTTAGCGGATAGACATAAAACAGCAGTACAAAAAGAAAAAGGAAGTTTAAAATTTTTGTCTTTCTATCTTGTAATCCATAATGGAGATAAAAATTATGGTGGTTGTCCCAAATACCCAATAAAAGTATGATACAGAAAATAAAACCGATGAAGCTGTACATTGAGGCTTGCAGTTCTATATAAGTGTTAGGTACTTGTGAGGAAATCACCAATAGGGTTATAGCAAAGCCAAATATGGCATCAGTTAAATTTTCAAGTCTTGAGGTTTCCAGACCCCTATATCTAAAACCATCTTTGGAAATCTCTGTCCTTTTTACAAAGAATTTTTTTGCCATTAGTATTGAATTCGCTTGGTAAGAAATGAAAAATACGAAAAAGCTATTACAAACATTGCTTAGCTTTGCACTTTACTCAATAATCAAGACTGTTTATTTTATTTATGTTAGAGAAGAAATCCATAGACTACGAAAAAGCTGTTTTGATAGGGATAATCAATAAATCCCAAAACCAAGAAAAAGTTACGGAGTATTTGGACGAGCTTGAGTTTCTAACTTTCACCGCTGGGGGTGAGGTGAAAAAACGTTTTGTACAACGGATGGATATCCCCAATCCAAAAACACTGATAGGTAGCGGTAAGATGGAACAGGTTCAGGCTTATGTAAAAGAAAACGAAATAGGCTCGGTCATTTTTGATGATGAACTTTCCCCAGCACAGCAACGAAATATTGAAAAGCTTTTACGTTGTAAAATTATAGATCGTACCAGTCTTATTTTGGACATATTTGCCCAACGTGCGCAAACAAGCTATGCACGAACCCAGGTAGAATTGGCACAATACCAGTATTTGCTACCAAGATTAACAGGGCTGTGGACCCACTTAGAGCGACAAAAAGGGGGTATTGGAATGCGTGGTCCAGGAGAAACCGAAATTGAAACGGATAGGCGAATCGTACGTGACAGAATTTCTTTGCTAAAGAAGAAATTGAGCAAAATTGACCGCCAAATGGAAACCCAACGCGGCAACAGGGGGTCTTTGGTAAGAGTGGCACTTATTGGATATACCAATGTTGGCAAATCAACCTTAATGAACGTTATTAGCAAAAGTGATGTGTTTGCCGAAAATAAGCTCTTTGCTACATTGGACACTACAGTAAGAAAAGTAGTTATAGGCAATCTCCCTTTTTTGTTGAGTGATACCGTAGGGTTTATTAGAAAGTTACCAACCCAATTGGTTGAGAGTTTTAAAAGTACTTTGGATGAAGTTAGAGAGGCCGATTTATTATTACATGTGGTAGATATATCGCATCCCAATTTTGAGGAACACATAGCTTCCGTCAACCAAATATTGGATGAAATCAAGAGTGCTGATAAGAAAACTATCATGGTTTTCAATAAGATTGACCAATACACTCCAGAAGTTATAGAAGATGATGATTTGGTAACCGAAAAGACCAGTATCCATTTTACATTGGATGAATGGAAAAAAACTTGGTACAATAAGATTGGGGATAGGGCTCTTTTTATTTCGGCATTGAACAAAGAGAATCTAGATGAATTTAGAAAACGTGTTTATAACGAAGTTAGGGATATTCACGTTACACGTTTTCCCTATAATAATTTTTTATATCCAGAAAATTTAGATGAGTACTAATCGAAATTCTTACAAAAAGAAGTAGTTCACCGATTATTTAAAACACTTCATTTTTTAGACCACGTTTTCCAATTACTTGACAACAATATTTTTTAATTCGAGTTCATAGAACGTAGATTTGAAGTGTTGAATTATTAGTGTTGTTCCCAAATCTTTCACTTATATTCAACCATTAAAAAATTTTAATGCCCCAATTTTTTATACCTACTTAACTAAAAAGCCCCAACAAATGTTGGGGCTTTTTTGATTTATGTATTATCTCTATTCTGTCTAAAATGAATAACTTAAACCCACAGTATAAAAAGATTGTAGCTCGTTATCCAAATCATCAAAAGATGTAGCAGTTGCAGGATCTTGGGCAAGAGCAAAGTTTAATGCTTCTTGTTTATTGTTACGTAATCCAAAATCAAAACCTACTCCGATGCCTTTCCAAAGCGTATATGAGAAATTGTTTGTCCAGGTCCAGTTGTTTAGATTACTACTTTCATAACTTGCAAAAGCAGATAGGTTAGATTTAAAACCTATAGCACCAATCTTGCGCGTGTAGTCTGCAACAATTTTAGCACCTAAAGATGAATTAAAAACCGCATCGTTATCAGCAAACACAAAGTTGTAGTTTAAAGGATGGACTACCACTATTAAATTTTCTATTGGCGTCCAGGTACCACCAATACCTAAATCCAAATAACCAGGGTCATTAAAATTGTTTAACAAAGTAGTTCTATATTCTCCTAAAGCTGAGATTGCAAAGTTTTTACTGATATTTCTACCGTACAAAGAAGTAAGTTGAAAAACATCTGTAAGTGCTTCAAAGTCTTCTGAATCTGTATCGATATCTTTATTGTCTAATTTTACCCAACCAAGGTTAAGGTTTAAGGAATTGTTCCAAAAAAACTTCTCTTGTTTTAAGTTAGCGAAAGCATTTCCTGTAATCCCTATATTACCTGAACTATTGTTTGGTGTACCTTGAGCAAACCAGTTGTTAAAGTTAGACAAGCTACCTCCAATAGTACCAAAAGCACCCGTTCTCCACCCAGGCATACCATCAATTTGAGCTTGAAGCGTATCCACACGACCTTGAATTGGTCCCGTTAAAGCTGCAATAGAATCTTTTTTAGCAGCAATTTGAGCTTCTAGCTCCTCTTTTGTTTGTGCATTTACCAATGCAACCGTAAAAACCATAGCTATGGCCAAAATCGTTTTTTTCATAATGTAGTGTTTATGTTCATTAGAAACGCAAAAGTAAGAATTGTCACAATCTTTTTAGGTAACGACTTACTTTCTCTTAAAAAGTGGAACGGAAGAACAAGCCTCACCGTACATTACACTTTTAGCAACGTCTTGTATTCGAGCTATTGCCATGATATAAGCATTTTGTGGAACTGGCTTATTTGAACATCCTTTAATAATAACTGGCTTGTCCTTAAATTCAGAGACATCTAGATTAGAAATAATAGGCAGATATATTGAAGATTCTAATTCTTCTAGGTTTCCTACAATTATCTTTTTAGCATAAAGACTAAGCCTTGATGAAATAAGCATATAGGCCCAGCCAGGAATAATGGCATCACTAGAGCAGGTTAATGCTACATAGTTATCTTGATATTGCTCCCAATCATGATTTTCAACAAAAGCTCTAAATTCTTTTTCCCTAAGAATCAACTCTTCATAAAGCCAATCCTTTACATCGAACAAAATACGTTTGCCTTCCGGATAAAGCTCTTCTAAATCAAAAGTGACTAATTTGCTCTGGGCAACTCTATTTATTATTTCATCAGCCATATTATAACAAGCCTAACTCTAATTTAGCTTCTTCACTCATTAACTCTTGTGTCCAGGGCGGGTCAAAAGTAATCTCGACCTCAACATCTTTTAATTCATCCAAGGATTTTACTTTTTCTTCTATCTCTACAGGTAAAGATTCTGCAACGGGGCAGTTAGGCGAGGTCAATGTCATCAGAATTTTAGCATCATAATCTTCATTGATAAAGACATCGTAGATTAATCCCAACTCGTATATATCCACTGGAATCTCTGGATCATAAATTGTCTTTAAAACCCTAACTATTTTTTCACCTAGTTCGGCTGTATCTATTGTTGTTTCCTCGTTCATTTTAATTTAATTGTGTTTGGTAAGCAACGGCATACAATTTTAGTTGCTTTATCATACTTACCAATCCGTTAGCCCTTGTTGGCGATAAGTGTTCTTTTAAACCTATTTCATCTATAAAGTCAGTATTGGCATCAATAATCTCTTGAGGTTTTTGATTGCTGAAAGCACGAATAAGTATAGCAATAATTCCTTTGGTAATTATTGCGTCGCTGTCCGCTGTAAAAACCAATTTATCTTTATCCAATTCAGCATGAACCCAAACTTTGCTTTGGCAACCTTTAATGATATTATCATCAGTCTTGTACTGATCGTCTATTAAAGGAAGTGATTTTCCTAAATCTATCATATACTCATAGCGCTGCATCCAATCCTCAAACATGGAAAACTCATCTACGATTTCTTCTTGTATAGCCTGAATATTCATTTATTCCGTTTATGCAAAAATACGATTCAATGGAGTGCTAGTCAAAAGATTGGCAAAATGTTAAGTAGCTCTATAGCAACATGCCTTTTGCACGTTGCACACCGGCAACTAGCACATCTACTTCTTCTTTGGTATTATAAAAACTAAAACTAGCACGTACTGTTCCTGGAATTTGGTAGAAGTCCATAATAGGTTGTGCGCAATGATGACCAGTCCGGACAGCAACACCCAATTTATCCAAAATACTGCCAATGTCATACGGATGCAACCCTTTAATATTAAAGGAAATTACAGAAGTTTTCTCTTTTGCTGTTCCGTAGATTTTTAGTCCGTCTATTTTTAGTAATTCTGATGTGGCATATTCTAAAAGTTCATGCTCATAAGCTGCTATCTCATCAAAACCTATAGAATTCATATAATCCAGTGCAGCTCCGAAAGCGATTCCTCCACAGATGTTTGGCGTACCCGCTTCAAACTTATGGGGTAAATCCGCATAGGTGGTTTTCTCAAAAGTTACCTCGGCAATCATCTCCCCACCACCTTGGTAAGGCGGGAGTTTTTTAAGCCATTCTTCTTTTCCATATAACATTCCCACACCGGTTGGTCCACATACTTTGTGGGCGGAAATGGTATAGAAATCGACATCCAATTTTTGAACATCCGCTACTAAATGTGGAGCAGCTTGGGCACCATCAATCAAAACTGCAGCACCAATTTTGTGTGCTTTTTTTATGATTTCTTCAATTGGATTTATAGTACCTAAAGCATTGGAAATATGGTTACAAAAAACCAGTTTGGTTTTATTGGAAAGTAATTCTGCATACACATCCATTAGCAACTCCCCATCTTGATTCATGGGAATTACTTTTAGCTCTGCTCCAGTTCGCTCGCATAGCATTTGCCATGGCACAATATTGGAATGGTGTTCCATGGCAGAAACCAATATTTCATCTCCTTTTTTAATTAGTGATGAAAAACCATTCGCAACAATATTAATGCTATGGGTCGTACCTGAGGTAAATATAATCTCATGTGATTTTGAAGCATTAAAATGCTTTTGAATCTTTAGACGTGCTTCCTCATATTTATCTGTAGCTTCTTGTGACAAAGCATGTACGCCTCTATGGATATTTGCATTGTAATTCTGGTAATAATCCACAATCACATCTATCACCTGTTGTGGTGTTTGAGATGTTGCAGCATTATCAAGATATACCAAGGATTTTCCGTTGACCTCACGATTAAGGATAGGAAAGTCTTTTCGAATAGTATTTACGTCTAAGGATGTCGTCTTAAGCATGTTTTAGCTTCTTACTTGCTGAAGGGTGTTTATAAATCAAACCCTAAATTGACTCCAAGTTTTTTAGCAATCAATTTATTAATTCTGCCTTTTAATTCAGGAATACGCACACTCTCCAAGACATTATTAGCAAATGCGTACATTAAAAGTGCCCTTGCTTCTTTCTTAGGAATTCCACGAGACTGCAAATAAAACAAGGCATCTTCATCTAACTGACCAATGGTACAACCATGTGAGCATTTTACATCATCCGCAAAAATCTCTAATTGCGGTTTTGTATTTATGGTTGCTTTATCACTTACTAAAATGTTGTTGTTTTGCTGAAATGCATTTGTTTTTTGGGCAATCTTGTCTACGATAATCTTACCATTAAAAACCCCTGTAGAATTCTCACCATAGATTCCCTTGTAATCCTGATGGCTTTCACAGTTAGGTTCAATATGATGCACCAAAGTGTGATGGTCTACATGTTGTTTCTCTCCTAAAATGGTGACCCCTTTCATTGTAGAATCCATGTACTCCCCATTCTGGAAGAAGTTGAGATTATTACGGGTCAGCTTTCCACCAAAAGAAAACGTATGAACACTTACGTTACTTTTACTTTTCTGATTGATATAGGTATTATCTATTAAAGAAGCTGTACCAGCATCGTTTTGAATTTTATAATAGTCTACGATAGCGCTTTCAGCCGCAAAAATCTCCGTTACGGAATTAGTTAGCACTTCATTTGCAGTGAGACTTTGATGACGCTCTATAATTTGTACTTCGGCATTCTCCTCAACAATAACCAGATTTCTAGGTTGTAACATTAAAGAAGCTTCATTACCGGTTGCAAAATTTAAAATCTCAACAGGCTTTTTAGGCATCTTGTTTTTTGGAATATAGATATAAGCACCTTCTCTACTAAATGCAGTATTCAACGTAGTCAAAGATTCATCTTTTGAGGCTACTTTGTTAAAGTATACATCGATGATTTGTTTGTACATAGGCTTTGTCAACGCAGAACTCATTAGACAAATATCTACGCCATCATGCGTTGTTTCAGATAAAAAAGAACTGTAAATACCATCTATAAAAACAATCTTGTAGGTGTCTATCTCATGTAAAAAATAGCGCTTAACATCTTTATATTCCAGAGCATTTTCTTGCTTTGGAAAAATGCTAAAGTCAATCTTTTGAAGATTGTTTAAAGAAGTATATTTCCAAGCCTCTTCTTTTTTACTAGGAAAGCCTTTTGTTTCAAAATTCTTTATTGCTTCTGTACGAATATCATGAACGGGGTGTTCCACGTCCACGTTATCCTCAAAGGCCATAAAAGAAGAAATCAATTTATCTTTTAAATCCATTTTAAACTACAGCTTCGTTCTTAATCCAATCATATCCTTTTTCTTCAAGCTCCATCGCCAATTCCTTTCCTCCCGACTTTACTATTTTACCATTATGTAAAACATGTACAAAATCTGGAACTATATAATCTAAAAGTCTCTGGTAGTGTGTGATTACAATTACCGCATTGTCATTACTTTTTAATTTGTTAACCCCATTGGCAACAATGCGTAAAGCATCAATATCCAAACCAGAATCGGTTTCGTCCAAAATAGCGACTTTTGGCTCTAACATTGCCATTTGAAAAATCTCATTACGCTTTTTCTCCCCTCCTGAAAAACCTTCGTTTAGAGAACGGGATAAAAACTTTCTATCTATTTCCAATAGCTCAGATTTTTCACGAATCATCTTCAACATATCCTTTGCTGGCATATCTTCTAAGCCTCTTGCTTTTCTAGATTCGTTAATTGCCGTTTTCATGAAGTTGGTTACCGAAACACCTGGAATCTCCACAGGATATTGAAACGAAAGAAAGACCCCTTTGTGCGCTCTTTCTTCTGGAGCTACTTCTTCTAAATCTTCTCCATTTAATTCAACAGAACCCTTAGTAACTTCAAATTCTTCTTTACCAGCTATTACAGATGCCAATGTACTTTTACCAGAACCATTTGGTCCCATTATAGCATGCACTTCACCTGCTTTTACTTCTAAGTTTATCCCTCTTAGTATTTCCTTATCCTCTACTTGGGCGTGTAGATTATTAATTTTCAACATCGTCTCTTAATTTAAATATTTTGGTGCCTTTGGCATTTTATCGAAATCCTCTTTTTGGTGCTGTAAATACACTTTAGCATTTTTTTCTTCTGCAAAAGCTTCAAAAGCATCCATACTTTTTAGTGTTTGTTCCACATCAAAATTGAAAATAGGAACTCGTTTGTGTTCTCTATTTTCGTATAAATGATATAAGTCTCCTGTTAACAGGGTTGGACCATTTTCTGCTAAATCTAAATACAAAACTTGATGCCCTGGTGTATGGCCTGGCATTGCTTTTATTAAAACACTACCATCACCAAAAACATCATAATCTCCATCTAATCTTTTAACATTGGTAAGCTCTTTTATTGCTTCATATAATCCGGCATTTTCACCATTCTTTATTTCATCACTGGTAATCATATCATATTCTGCTCCTTGAACTAACCATATAGCATTCTTAAGCATATTGGCATGACCACTGTGATCAAAATGACTATGCGATAATGCGATATAGTCAATGTCTTCAACAGTCATTCCAATACTTTCTAGTTGATTTACAACGGAATCTTTTCTTGAAATAGTAAAAGCTCCACCTGGAGGTGTAATTGGTTCCGGAGATGCAATAAGACCTTCTGGAAGTCCCGCATCCCACATTAAATTTCCTTTTGGATGACTTACCACATAAAAGGGATCTGCAAATTCTTTACTTTGCCCTTGATAAGTAGTATCTTGAGAGAACAGCTCTAAATTATTTACCATTACCGTACCACCACTAAAAGTATATAGCTTTACAGCTGGCTTTTCTGATTTTACAATAGCTTCCTCAGCCTCCTTTTTTATCTCCTTACAGGAAACAAAAGTGATTGCGAGTGCTAAAGTGAATAGTAGTTTCTTCATTTTCTAAATTTTTGTTCTCAATTACACTTCGACAAGCTCAGTGTGACATTTACAATTATCCTACGGAACCTTCTAAGCTTATTTCCAATAGCTTTTGAGCTTCTACAGCAAACTCCATGGGCAACTTGTTTAATACCTCTTTGCTAAAACCATTTACAATTAATGCTATTGCTTTCTCGGTATCAATACCCCTTTGGTTACAATAAAAAATTTGGTCTTCCCCAATTTTACTGGTGGTTGCCTCATGCTCTATTTGAGCCGATTTATTTTTGGCCTCTATGTATGGAAAAGTGTGCGCTCCACATTCGTTCCCCATTAACAAAGAATCACATTGCGAGAAGTTACGGGCATTCTCTGCTCTAGAACCAATTTGAACCAAACCTCTATAGCTATTCTGTGATTTTCCTGCGGAAATACCTTTTGAGATAATGGTACTCTTAGTGTTTTTCCCTAAATGAATCATTTTAGTTCCAGTATCCGCTTGTTGGAAGTTGTTGGTTACCGCAATGGAATAAAACTCTCCAACAGAATTATTTCCTTTCAAAATACAAGAAGGATATTTCCAAGTAACTGCAGAGCCTGTTTCAACCTGTGTCCAAGAAATTTTAGAATTCTTTTCACAAATACCTCTTTTGGTTACGAAATTATAAACTCCTCCTTTACCTTCAGCATTTCCTGGAAACCAATTTTGTACAGTGGAATATTTTATCTCTGCGTCATCCAAAGCAATCAATTCTACCACTGCTGCATGTAATTGATTTTCATCTCGCGATGGTGCCGTGCAACCCTCTAGATAACTTACATAACTACTTTCATCTGCAATTACCAAGGTACGCTCAAACTGCCCCGTGCCTCCTTCGTTAATTCTAAAATAAGTGGACAATTCCATGGGGCATTTTATCCCTTTTGGAATATAGCAGAAAGAACCGTCCGTAAACACAGCTGAATTTAATGCAGCATAAAAATTATCCGTCTTAGGCACAACAGTTCCCATATATTTCTTAACCAATTCTGGATGTTCTTGAATTGCTTCGGAAATAGGCATAAAAATTATTCCCTTTTCAGCTAATGTCTTTTGAAAAGTAGTTGCTACAGAAACGGAATCCACCACAATATCCACGGCAACGTTTTGCAAGCGTTTTTGCTCATCAACCGAAATACCTAGTTTTTTATACATTTCTAACAACTCTGGATCTACATCATCCAAAGTCTTATTTGGGTCTGCTTTTTTTGGAGCTGAATAATAACTTATGGCCTGAAAATCTGGTTTTTCATAACGCACATTTGCCCATTCTGGCTCTTCCATCTTTTCCCAAATACGAAAGGCCTCTAAACGCCACTCCGTCATCCATTCCGGTTCGTTCTTCTTTTTAGAGATAGCCCGAACGATGTCCGCGTTCAATCCTTTGGGGAAAGTATCAGACTCAATATTGGTATAGAAACCATATTCGTACTCTTTGGTCTCTAATTCTTTTTTTAATTCTTCTTCAGTATATGCCATCTTTTAATGTCTCTTTATAATGAAAAACTCTCGCCACAACCACAAGTTCTTTGGGCATTGGGATTATTGAATACAAAGCCTTTTCCGTTTAATCCGCCTGAATATTCCAAAGTAGTACCTACTAGGTATAAGAAGCTTTTTTTATCTACAATAATGCGTACATCGTTGTCTTCAAAAACCTTATCGGTTTCTTCCATTTTATTATCAAAATCCAATTCGTAAGAAAGACCACTACATCCGCCACTTTTTACCCCTACTCGAACATAATCTGTAGTAGCATCAAAACCCTCTTCTGTCATTAGATTAATGACTTTTTGTTTTGCTGTTTCTGATACTTGAATCATAATTAACTAGATTTAATCTAAATAGCATACAAATATAGGCTATAAGTAGGGTTTTTACCTATTTCCTAACATTATAATAACGAATAATTTGATAAGGGTTTTCTATAAGAAAGTGGTCCTGGCTAATTGATTTTAAGAACGACCAAGTCCATGCCTCCATTATGGCCTATTTTGGGAAAGTTACTGCTGGCTGTTTCCCCAACTAATACTATACCACCGTCATTTGCCTCTACAGCATCATAAGCAAAGTCCAAGTCTGTTCCACCAATAGAAAATTCATTTAAAATTTTTCCGTTTTGATCTGTAGTCAGCATCCAAAAATCATTCTCACCTTGGTTTACTGTGGCATCTTTGTCCGAACTTCTGGAATTACCGGAAATTATAAATCCTCCATTGGAAGTTAGACTTACAGAATGTGCTGCATCAAAACTACTACCGCCATAACTATGTTGCCAAATAAGTTCTCCGTCATCATTGATTTTTATAAGCCAAATGTCCGACTCCCCATTATTCTTGGTAACCTGGGTGTCTGAGCTAAACGTATTACCCACCAATACATAATTCCCATCAGCAGTTCTTGTGATGTCATAAGACTGGTCTATTCCAGAACCACCAAAAGAATTTTCCCATTCAAAATTGCCATTCTTATCCACTTTTACTACCCAAAAATCGTAACTCCCTTTGGGGTTGGAAATATCAAAATCATCACTTTCCGAAGCCCCTGAAAGAATGAAACCTCCATCATTTGCATTTATAACTCCAAATGAACGGTCGTTGTTAGACCCGCCAAAAAATTTCCGCCAAAGAATATTACCATCAGCATCTAGTCTAGTTCCCCAAAATTCCCCAACGCCATGTCTTGTCAATCCTGAAGATTTATCGGTACTTCCCTCTCCATTCGAAGAAGTAACATCCAAAAACCCCGAAAAGAACAAACCTCCATCCGGGGTTTCCACAATATCATAGGAGTGGTCATGACCAGAAAAACCAAAGCTTTTCTCCCATAAAATCTCACCAAAAGTATCTAGTCTTAATACCCAATTATCATGAAATCCTTGGTTATTACTGCCATCACCATCATCACTCATGGCATAACCAGTTATAGCGTAACCTCCATCCGCGGTCTGTATTACCTGCTGACCACGATCATCATTACTTCCACCGTAGGTTTTTTGCCATTGGATATTTCCATCCATATCTAGTTTTAGCAACCAATAATCATTTACGCCAAGTGTTTTATTTGATAAATCGCCATCTGTACTGTTGGTAAAACCAAAAACAGCAAACCCTCCATCTGAAGTTTGGATTATCGCCCTTGGGGAATCATCCCCTGAACCACCAAAATTTTTGACCCAGGCAATTTGTTTTACACTTTCTAAGTCTTCTAAGCGATATTTACCTTTTTCACATGCAAAAAATGTGAATAAAATCAGTATGTAAAGAATCTTCTTCATAGCCAAGAGACACTTTTAGTTTGATTTTTTAATAATGAACAAGCCAGTATTAATATCATTCACTAAAATCTTACCGCTTTCTAAGTATGGATAAACACTCCATACTCCATCAAAACTTGTAGCATCATTGGAAGGGAATGTGTCAAAAAAAGCTTTTTCAGTGATTACTTCGTTTCCTATTTGGGATATGTCCAGAACTCTTAGTCCAGCAGTATAGTTAGCAAGGAAAAATTCATCTCCAAGTACATATCCATTATGATCTATTGCAGGTGTTGGTCCAGTGTATGTTGTATGCAAAACTGGATTGTCCAAATCTTGCAAGTCAAACACAAGCGTTCTTGAGCGGAAACCAAAATCGCGTTCATCCAATTCGTCCCCTAAAAGAAAATAGCGCTGGTCCTCCGTAAACCATCCTTGATGGGTATATCCTAACTGACTATAATTTAAAGTAGAAATTTCGGTTGGATTAGCTTTATCTGTAATATCAACAATAGCAATTTGATCTTCATTAGATCCAATAAAAATTTCACTTCCTATATAATCTGAATCTGGGCCGGCATAAGAGACAACTTGGGCATCGTGGCTATATCCATTAGTTCCATAACCCCCGGCCCCAACAGGATTCAACGGGTCTTGGATATCTATAAAATGAACTCCACCGTTAAATGCATCGTTTCTAGCTGTTCCCACGGGATAAGCAAAACCCATAGATTCATTAATAACTACGTTGTGAGCATTTCCAATACCTGTGAATCGTTGGTCAGCAGCAAAGGTCTGCGGTGGATTGGTCACATTGCGAAGTTTGGTTAAATCAAATATTTGCATTCCATGTCCTGAAGCTTCAGCTACAATAAATGCATAATCTTGGTAAACCTTGACATCACGCCATGGACTGGGCCCACTTGCCGAAGGGAGCTTTCCCAAATAAATTGGGTTTTCATCGTCCGTAATATCAACAAAGGCGGTTCCGTTGTTTAAGCCAACCAAAGCATATTCTTTATCAGTACTACTATCTGTCCATCCCCAAATATCGTTTGCTGAAGCAGCTGAAAGTTGTGTCAAGGTAACCCTAGCCAACAAATCATAACCATTACAAGCAAAGTCTCCGGCCATCCCGTTTTCACAGGGAATGATGCCAGATTGAGGTTCAACCGGGTTTTCAGTGTCAGGGTTTGGATTTAAAATATCTATGGCTGTTGAATCATCACCATTAGATGAACAAGCAAATAAAATGGAAAATAGTGCAAGTAGGCATATCTGTTTCATAGCAGTGAAACTTTAAGTATTCTATCAAAGATAGTAAATGCAAAATTCGTTCCTTAAAATTTAGGAAATCCATTTTTTGAAAGTCAAATAATTGAATTAACTTGAAACCTTGATTTAAACTCATAAAAATAGTATTGACCCATGCCCAATAAAAAGAAAAAATTCCACAAAAGCTCTCGAAGAAAATTTCTAAAAAATACAGGAATAGCAGCCACTGGTTTTATGATTGTCCCCAGACATGTTTTAGGAGGTCAAGGATATATTGCGCCCAGCGACAAACTTAATGTTGCAGGCATTGGAGCAGGGGGTAAAGGGCATAGCGATCTTACTTCTTTTGCTGAAAGCCCAAACGTAAATATAGTTTCGCTATGTGATGTTGATGATAGACAAGCGGTTCGGTCTAGAGAAGCTTTTCCTAAAGCAAGCTATTTTCATGATTTTAGGGAAATGTTGGAAAAAGAGGGAAGTAATATTGATGCCGTCTCTGTTTCTACCCCAGACCATAACCATGCTGTCGCCGCTTACCAAGCTATGGCAATGGGGAAACACGTATATGTTCAAAAACCACTTACACACGATATCTGGGAAGCTAGAATGTTGACAGAGGCAGCCAAAAAATTTAAGGTCGTAACCCAAATGGGTAATCAAGGTGGCTCTGGTGACGGCGTACGTAAAATGAAGGAGATTTATGATACGGGCATTATTGGCGATGTTCATACGGTCAAGTGTTGGACAAACCGTGCCATCTGGCCACAAGCTTTACAAACCCCTACAAAAAAAGACAGAATACCAAAAGAGTTAAATTGGGATCTTTGGTTGGGTACCGCTGAAATGCGAGATTATAACGATGCTTATCTTCCTTTTGATTGGAGAGGATGGTCAGATTTTGGAACAGGTGCTTTAGGTGATATGGCTTGCCATATTATGGACCCTGTATATCGAATTTTGCCTATTTTATATCCCAACCAAGTAGAATGCAGTGTTTCAGATTCTTTTAGTGGTAATTTCCAATATGCAGAATACCCTAAAAGTTTTCCAAACTCCAGTAAGATACATTTAAAATATCCAAGAACAGATGGGAAAGGTTCTATAAAAGTTACTTGGATGGATGGGGGTCTTCTTCCAGAAAGACCAGATGAATTGGGTGATAATGAGGCTTTAGGAAACTGGGATGGTGGAGTGCTGTTCATTGGAACCAAGGGAAAATTAATGGCGGATTGTTATGGTGCGAACCCTAGGTTACTGCCTTTGACATTAAATGAACAATTTGAAGTTGAAGAAACCATAGCTCGTGTGCCCGAAGGCCACTATTTGCAATGGGTAAATGCATGTATGGCAGGTTATGGCAATGCAGAGACAAGCTCATCATTTGATTATGCGGGGCCTTTTACAGAAAGTATTCTCATTGGAAACCTTGCCCTAAAAGCTTATTTTGAAGTAGACCCAAGCGTTGAAAACCAAAGTTTCTGGGGAGGTGGAAAACAATATTATGGTAGAAAGCGTTTGTTGTGGGATGCAGCAAACATGAAAGTGACCAATTTTGAAGCTGCAAACAAATATGTAAAGCGTACCTACAGAGATGGGTATTCCATAGGATAATTTGTCAACTACATTAATTTGATTAAACTAAAAACTGGAGCTATTAACTCCAGTTTTTTTATGCATTTAAGTCCCGCTAACTCCTTACTTTTGCAAAATGTTAGAAGATAAAAACCAACAACGGACATCCATAGAAGAATTAGGTGAGTTTGGACTTATTAAGCACTTGACCAAAGATTTTCAGCTAACTCAAAAAACAACCTTAAAAGGTATTGGGGACGACGCTGCGGTGCTGGACTTTTCAAATAAAAAAACAATCATTTCTACTGATTTATTGGTTGAGGGAGTTCACTTTGATTTGAGTTATATGCCTTTAAAACACTTGGGCTATAAGTCTGTTATCGTAAACCTTTCAGACATCTATGCGATGAATGCCACAGCGACTCAAATTACAGTTTCAATTGCAGTATCAAACCGCTTCCCATTAGAAGCTTTGGAGGAATTCTATGCTGGAGTTGCAACTGCTTGTAAGGTTTACGGCGTTGATTTAGTGGGTGGCGACACTACCTCATCAACCAAAGGTATGTTGATTAGCATTACTGCTTTGGGAGTAGCTGACGAAGAAAAAATAGTTTACCGCTCTGGTGCAAAGGAGAATGATTTATTAGTGGTGACCGGAGATTTGGGAGGTGCCTATTTAGGCTTGCAAATATTGGAGCGTGAAAAAGAGGTCTTTAAAGTTAATCCGAAAAACCAACCTGATCTTGAGCCCTATTCCTATTTAATTGAACGACAGTTAAAACCTGAAGCTCGGAAAGATATTGTTGAAATACTAGAAAAGTTAGAAGTACTACCTACAGCTATGATTGATATTAGTGACGGATTGTCCTCAGAAATTTTGCATTTATGTGAGCAAAGTAATATTGGTTGTAATTTGTATGAAGAAAAAATTCCGTTAGACCCAACAGTAATTTCAGCTTCGGAAGAATTTAAAATGGACAGTACAATGATTACTTTAAGTGGAGGCGAAGATTACGAACTGCTTTTCACGATTGCACAAAAGGATTTTGACAAAATTAAGGGAAATCCAAACCTAACAGTCATTGGTCACATGGCCCAGCTAAGTGAGGGCGCACATTTAGTTGCACGTAACAATACCAAGATACCTATTACAGCACAGGGTTGGAGCAGTTTTAATGCTTCTTAAGCTACTTGTCTACGTACAGACCTGCGATTACGCTTTTGGTACATTTCTTCCAAGGTCTTGTTAATCTCTTGCATTATTGGAGTTAATGCAGAAAGTTTTCCGCGTTCATCCGTAGTAACTTGTTTTTGACAGTGAAGGCACTTGTACTCTTTGATATGTTGTGTGACTCTTTTTGAGACCGTATAATGGTGCCCAAAAATGTTGCAAAAAATACCGGTTAATTTATTGCCTTCGGGGGTAGTAGTTTTTTTCATAAGCCGGGGTCAGCGTAATTTGGCATATCGATTTGGGGACCGAAAATGCATGGTTATTATTTGATTTTTTGTTGCTTTTGGACAAGATAGATTAACCACCTTGTATATATCGAACGAAACGATATCACTTTTTAGTATATGTATTAGGTTGACAATTAGACTTTTCGATGAAATGCATCGATTAAGTGTTAAAAATCATCGATAATCAACACGAAAAACAATATACAATTTTGACTTATCTTGACCAATAAATTAGACACATGAATCAGAAAAAAGTCACTATTGTAGTAGCTTTCGCACTTTTCTCTTTGTTTTTTGGCGCAGGCAATCTTATTCTACCACCTCAACTTGGTTTTAAAGCTGGGGAAGCATGGTGGTTAGTGGCTCTTGGTTTTTGTGTTTCTGCAGTTTTAATTCCAATTTTAGGAATCTTGGCCCATGCAAAATTGCAAGGAACTATGTTCGATTTTGCCAAAAAAGTATCTCCATCTTTTAGCTTGATTTATTGCTACATTGTTTATGCTATATCCATAAGTTTACCCTCTCCCAGAACAGCATCGGTAACACACGAAATGGGCATACAGCCTTTCTTTGATTCTCCTTCACTTTTGACCAGTATTATATATTTTGTTTTGGTCTTTTTGTTCGTTATAAATCGTTCTAAGATTTTAAATATTATTGGTAAGCTGTTGACTCCGGCTATTATTATAATTCTACTGGCCATTGTGGGAACTGCGCTTTTTGGTTTTGATTTCAATTTTGGGGAAAACCAATTCCCCAGTCCTTTTTCCAATGGAATTCTTGAAGGTTATCAAACTTTTGATGCCATTGGTGCCGTAGTGGTGGGTGGTGTTATCATAATCTCCATTAATTTAAAGCAAACTAAAGCTAATTATGAAGCTAAAAAAGCATTGATTGCCAAAGCTGGATGGATGGCTGGGTTAGGGTTGTTTTTAATCTACACAGGTCTCATTATCACGGGAGCATTAATGCACCAACAATTTGATATAAATACTGGCCGTACAGCATTGTTAAGCGGGATAAGTTTAAAAACATTGGGCAGTACTGCCAACCTATTCTTAAGTATTCTTGTAAGTCTTGCCTGTTTTACAACAGCTGTGGGCATTGTTACTGGGACAGCGGATTTTGTTAAAGGGCAGTTTACAACTTCTAAAAATGCCTACCTGATCACGGCTATCATTGGCTGTCTGCTTGGTGTTCTAATGGGCCAGTTTGATGTGCACTACATTATTGCAGTTGCGGTACCTGCATTAATGTTTATTTATCCAATTACCATTATATTGATTCTCCTTAACGTGGTCCCAAAAAAGTATGCTTCTGAAGCTGTTTTCCGTTGGGTAGTTCTAACAACCATACTTTTTAGCGTTCCCGATTTTTTAGGCAGTATAGGATTGGGGGAGTATATTTCGGGAATCTCCAAATGGATTCCTTTAAGTAAATTTCAAATGGGCTGGGTGTTGCCTGCTTTGGTGGCTTTTCTAGTTGTTAATCTCACAAAGAAAGCTGCGGAAAAAGAAAGCTAGGGTTTTAGATTTCTCATCTACATTCGACCGCTTATTTCTACAAACTGATTACTATCAATTCATCAACTCCTCTATCTCACCTGCTTCAATAGGAATATTTGCCATTAAATTAAAAGGTTCTCCTTTTTCTTGGATAACAACATCATCCTCAATACGAATACCAAAACCTTCATCGGGAATGTAAATTCCTGGTTCTACGGTAAAGACCATATTGGCTTTCATGGGGGTTTTTAGCTCACCATAATCATGGGTGTTCAATCCAATGTGGTGGCTAGTACCATGCATAAAGTAGTTTTTATAGGCAGGCCATTCTGGGTTTTCATTTTTCACATCAGCTTTGTCCAATAACCCTAAGCCTAGCAATTCTGAAGTCATAAGTTTACCGCACTCCTTATGATATTCCGCCCAAAGTGTTCCAGGCACCAATAGTTTTGTGGCTTCACTTTTTACGCGAAGAACTGCATTATAAACTTCTTTTTGGCGCTTAGTAAATCTTCCGCTTACAGGAACCGTTCTAGACAAATCACTCGAGTAATTCGCGTACTCTGCAGCTACATCCATTAGAATTAGGTCACCATCTTTACATTGCTGGTTGTTCTCAATATAATGAAGCACATTCGCATTGTTCCCAGAAGCAATAATAGGTGTGTAGGCAAATCCTTTGGACCGGTTTCGAATAAATTCGTGCAAAAGCTCTGCCTCAATCTCATACTCCCAAACACCTGGCTTAATAAAGCCTAATAACCTACGAAAGCCCTTTTCCGTAATATTACAAGCTGTTTGCATCAACTCTATTTCTTCTGGCTCTTTTACTCCCCTAATTTGCTGTAAGATTGTGAAGCTTTTTGCCCATTGATGCGCAGGGAAATCTTGCTTACATTTTTTAATAAAACGGTCTTCCCTTGTTTGTGTTTCTACCGCTTGGCGGTAATGCTCATTGGTATTAAAATAGATGGTATCTACTTCGGTCATTAAGTCAAAAAAGACTTTGTCAAAATCTGAAAGCCAGTAAATAGTCTGTATTCCTGATACCTCCGTTGCTCTCTCCTTAGTTAGTTTTTCACCTTCCCAAATTGCGATATGTTCATTTGTTTCACGAACAAAAAGTACTTCGCGGTGTTTTTTATCCATCGCATCTGGGAACAAAACCAAAATTGTTTCCTCTTGATCAGCACCACTTAAGTAAAAAATATCGCGATGCTGCTCAAAAGGCATAGTGGAATCTGCACTAATGGGATAAACATCATTAGAATTAAAAACAGCTATACTCTTTGGCTTCATTTGTGCCATGAACTTTTTGCGATTTTTTACAAATAAAGAATTTGGAATTTGCTCGTACTTCATTTAAATATCTATTTCCCCAAATGTAGCAATTACAATATAGGGCACAAAAAAAGGGCCCTAAGGCCCCCAAGTTTAAGTTGGTAGTTATCTAGTTATTTTGACATGGCTCCTTTAATGGCTCCAACGATAGCCATGATGACTCCGCCACCAACGCCTCCACCAGCGACACTTCCTAAAATTCCTGCAACATCCATTCCTCCATCACCAGCCAAGCCGAGCATCCCCAAAAGGTAGCCACCTAATCCCCCACCTAAAATTCCAGAAATAGAATTTCCAAGGGTACCCAAATTCAATTTTGGTAATAATTTACCTGCTAAGTTTCCGCCAACTGCTCCGGAAACGAGCTGAATAATTAACGGTAAATACTCTTCCATATTTATAGTTTTAATGGTTACTTGACATTAAATAAACAGTATTTTAACGATAATCGCAAAAAATTATATCAATAATTATCAAATTATAAATTTAAATGGCGTTTTATTATAGGAATTACTGTTTGATGTAACGAACAGTTATTCATACCTTCCACATGAAATTAAACCCAACCCAAAATGAGACAATTTGTATTTCTTTTTTCTTTTCTTATAGTTCAATTCGGTTTTTCACAAAAAACCGCTACATCGGAAGCTGAGGTCGAAAAAGCACTGAACCAAAAAGCAGAGATGGCCAAAAATTCTTTGGTCAAAAATATTCCACTACAAAATATTGGTCCATCTGTAATGAGTGGCCGTGTGGTAGATTTGGAGGTAAATCCTAACAACCCAACTGAGTTTTATGTAGCTTATGCCTCTGGAGGGCTATGGCACACTACTTCTAACGGAATTTCTTTTGAACCTATATTGGACAACTCAGACACTCAGAACATTGGTGAAATTGCAATAGATTGGAAAAATAATATTATCTGGGTGGGTACTGGTGAAAACAATTCTTCTCGCTCATCGTATGCCGGGATTGGTATTTTAAAATCAACCAATAAGGGAAAATCCTGGGAGAACATGGGTCTCAAAGATTCACATCATATTGGTAGAATTATCTTAAATCCTAATAATCCTGATGAAGTTGTAGTTGGCGTAACCGGTCATCTCTACTCCAAAAATCAAGAACGTGGGGTTTACAAAACCACTGATGGTGGAAAGTCTTGGAACAAAACATTATTTGTCAATGATGAAACTGGAATAATCGATGTGGCTTGTTCCCCAACCAATTTCAATGTTCAATATGCAGCTGCTTGGCAAAAAGACAGAAAAGCATGGAATTTTACAGGCAACGGTCCCAGTTCTGGTATTTATAAAAGTATAGATGGCGGCAATACTTGGAAATTGGCAACCACTGCAGAAAGTGGATTTCCCACGGGTGAAGGAGTTGGCCGAATTGGGCTTGCAGTATTTGATGACAATACAGTTTATGCTGTTCATGACAGTCAGTTCAGACGAGTAGCTGATGAAAAAAAGAAAAAGTCTTCTGATGAATTGGAAAAAGATGATTTTAAAACTATGACCAAAGAAGCGCTGTTGGCTTTGGACAACAAAAAGTTAAATACCTATTTAAAGACAAATGGCTTTCAAGAGAAATACCGTGCAGAAAATGTAAAAAACATGGTTCGCGATGGGGCCGTACAACCTGCCGATTTGGCTAAGTATTTGGAAAATGCAAATTCCGCTTTATTTGATACGCCCGTGATTGGCGCAGAAGTATATAGAAGTGATGATGCTGGAAAGACTTGGAAAAAAATGAACGATGATTATATAGATGACCTCTTTTATAGTTACGGCTATTACTTTGCACAAGTGCGCGTAGACCCATCCAACAAAGACAAGATCTATTTGGCTGGCGTGCCCCTAATTATGTCTGAAGATGGAGGAAACACCTTTACTTCCATAGGTAAGGAAAACGTTCATGCTGACCACCATGCACTTTGGGTAAATCCTGAAAGACCAGGGCATTTAATCAATGGAAATGATGGCGGTGTAAATATTACTTACGACGATGGAGGTACTTGGATGAAGAACAACTCTCCCACTGTTGGTCAATTTTATGCCATTAATGTTGACCATGAAAAACCCTATAATGTTTATGGTGGTTTACAGGATAATGGTGTTTGGAAAGGTGCTCATAACAACGAAGAAAATAACCGATGGCAGCAATCCGGTAAAAATCCATGGCAGATGATATTGGGTGGCGACGGTATGCAGGTACAGATTGATAATCGAAATTCAAACATCGTTTATACGGGATTTCAGTTTGGGAACTACTACCGATTAGATTTAGAAAACGATAAACAAAAACGAATTCAACCAAAGCATGAATTAGGGGAAGCCCCTTATCGTTTCAATTGGCAGACGCCAATTTTATTGTCATCCCACAACCAAGATATTTTATATTTAGGTGGAAACAAATTGCACCGTTCTTTAAACCAAGGTGATGATTGGGAAACCATTTCTGAGGACTTGACCCAAGGCAGTAAAAAGGGCAATGTGGCCTATGGAACATTAACTACAATTTCAGAATCTCCATTTAAGTTTGGATTGTTGTATACAGGGAGTGATGACGGATTGGTACATGTATCCCAAAATGCAGGAGGTAGTTGGGAGAATGTTTCCTCGCCTTTTCCAAAAAATTTATGGATAAGTGAAGTTGCTGCTTCCAAGCATAAAAAAGAACGTGTTTATGCCACGTTAAACGGCTATCGCTTTGATGATTTTACTCCTTATGTATACATGAGTAATGACTATGGAAATACTTGGAAAAATATCTCAGGCAATATTCCAACTTCACCAGTTAATGCATTAGTAGAGGATACGGAAAATGAAAACCTAATTTTTGCAGGTACGGATAATGGGCTCTATGTTTCCTTTAATCAAGGAGATTCTTGGGAATTGTTTCAAAACGGAATGCCCAATGTTGCGGTTCACGATTTGGTAATACAATCAGAGGCAAAACATTTGTTGGTGGGCACCCATGGACGTAGTATTTATAAGGCAGATATTTCTAAGCTTCAAAAAATGAATGCTGAAATCATGGCTGATGATTTACATGTTTTTGGGATTGATAACATTAAACATTCCAAAAGATGGGGAAGCAGTTGGAGCAGTTGGGCCAAACCACAAACCCCAGGATTGGATGTTACTTTCTATTGCTCAAAACCTGGAACATCTACAGCGACGGTTAAGACTGCAAACGGAACTGAAGTAAGTACTACCCAAATGGAAGCTGTAAAAGGACTCAATATTTTATCATATGATGTGGCCTTTACCAAAGAAGGAAAACGAAACTTCCTTAAAAAAAATAAAATGAAATTAACCGAAGCTAAAGATGGTAAGACCTATTTGCCAAAAGGAAAATATATTGTCGAAATTTCTGGGAATGGAGCAGAAGAAAACGTTGAATTTGAGATTGAATAAATGCAACTAACTCTAAGTATTCCCGCGCTACTTTTCCCAGCGATTTCTTTAACGATGCTGGCCTATAATGCCCGTTATTTGGCGATTGCAGCACTTATCCGTCAATTGCATGGTCAATATTCAAATGATGCAACGGCTCCACTCAAAAAGCAAATAGAACAATTAAGAAAGCGATTGGATATTATTAAAAATATGCAAGCCACAGCAATCGTAAGTTTTCTTTTAGCAGCTGTTACCATGTTTTTGGTTTATGTAGAACTTACTATTTGGGCAAACGTCATTTTTGGAATTAGTTTGGTCTTTTTAATGGTTTCATTAATTCTTTCCTTGATAGAAGTGCAATTGTCAACTAAAGCCTTGGGGATTCAGTTAAAGAATATGGAGAATTAAGTTATTTTCCTATATGAAATAGAGCATCTCCTTGGTTTACCACTGCTTGATGATTTACGCAGAATAAGTGTCCATCTATAGGTGACTTAATCTTGTTACTTTTTTTGGCGACAGTGTCTGTGACCAATCCTAATATTTGCCCTTTGGTAATTGCCTCTCCGTTATTGACCTTTGGGATAAACATTCCAGCCCTGGTAGCCCTCACCCATCTTGTCTTTTCTAAATAAATTGTTGGGTTTTTGTTAGTCTGGGTATCTTCTTGGAGCATCCCATAGCCAGCAAGCACATTTTTAATTCCAGCAATTGCGGTATCCATGGCAAACTCATCAAAACGCATGCTCTCCCCTGCCTCGTAAACAATAATAGGTTTCTGTAATTTAAAGGCAGTTTTTCTAAATGACCCAGAGATTAATCGTGAAGGAAAATAAATTGGAGCATTAAAAATTTTAGCTAAATCTTTACTGATTTCATCATCACCAGTATACCGTACTTGTGGATAATTATGACGCTGCCCTCCCCCAGTATGTAAGTCGATACCAAAATCAATTTGAGGTAATATTTCATTTGTATAATGATAGGCTATTCTGCTAGCAAGTGACCCTGTTTTCCTTCCAGGGAAACTTCTGTTTACATCTTTTCCATCTGGTACATCTCTTGAAAAATGAATAAAACCAAAAATATTTAAGATAGGGACAACAATTACAGCTCCTCTTTCAATCTTAAAATCGTTGTTTTCGAGCATCCTTCGCAGTGTCTCTACTCCATTTATTTCGTCACCATGCAAACCTGCCTGTAGCAAAATCGTAGGGCCTGGCTTTTTAGCATTAAAAACATGGATTGGAATATCTATCAAAGTACCGGTTGGCAATCTGGAAATATTGATTTTTACCAGTTTATGTTGCCCTGGTCTTATTTCATCCCCATTGATTTTTATAACCTTATTTTCGTCTTCTGAAAGCATTCTTTTCTACAAATTGAATAATGTGCTTGGCAACATTTATGCCTGTCGCTCCTTCTATACCTTTTAATCCTGGTGAAGCATTAACTTCTAATAACACAGGCCCATTTTTGGATCGCATTAAATCTACTCCGGAGACTCCTAAGCCTAAATATTTTGTCGCGTTTAAGGCAATGTATTTTTCCCGTTGGGTAATGTCAACGGCTTCTGTATTTCCACCCCTATGTACGTTAGATCTAAATTCATCTATTTCGCTGGTACGTTTCATGCTGGCCACCACCTTATTACCAACAACAATAATTCGAATATCTTCGCCATTTGCCTCTTCAACATAACGCTGCAACAGGATACTGGTATCCATTTTATAAAAGGTGTCTATAATGGACTTAGCAGACTTTTTGCTTTCAGCTAATATCACACCCATTCCCTGAGTGCCTTCTTGAATTTTAATGATTACCGGAGCTCCTCCCAAAATGCGAATTTGTTCACCAATATTATTGGGGTTTATGGAAAACAAGGTTTCGGGGATCGGAATTCCTTTTCGAGCCATTATTTGCATTGTACGCACCTTGTTTCTTGCCCTTGTAATCCCTAAAGAACGTGCTGTACTAAAGACACCGTTCATTTCAAATTGCTTAACTATGGCAGCACCATGTCTAGTAACTTTTGTACCAATTCTAGGAATTATAGCATCAAACTCATTGGTTACATCTTCTTCGCCTAAAAAGATTTTAGGCTTTCCATCACCAAGCTTTACCGAGCATTTGGTATGGTCAATAAGTTCTACATAATGCCCCAGCTTCTCAGCTTCTTCTGCAATCCTTCTGGTTGAATGAACATTTAAACTTACCGACAGCAGAGCAATATCCATAGTTAGTTATAGAAAATTAAATATAACGATTTCAATATCGGGCAAAAAAATAGAATTTTTACTATTGCTGAGTAATTTTAAAATTAAGCCAAAGCTATTTTGTTAAACTTTTTTGGACATAAACCCAAATTTTAAAGCTCTAAATCAAACGTTTTCGCTTTTAGCTTATAACGCTTCTAAATAAGAAGGGTTAAGCTTTTGAAAACTTGTTAAAAACTTGGCTGTGCCGTAAATTTGTAGTTAAAACCAACACTGATGAGTGGATTGATAAAATCTTCGTTGGCCAGAAAAGTGGTGATGGCACTTTCCGGTCTCTTTCTTGTGTTTTTCTTAGCACAACATTTTACCATCAATATCACCTCTGTTATTGACCCCGAAACTTTTAATACTTGGTCCCATTTTATGGGGTATAACCCGCTAGTACAATTCATATTACAGCCCATTTTAATTGCTGGGGTCATCATTCATTTTATAATGGGGTTTGTTTTGGAGTTACAAAACCGTAAAGCCAGAGGTATAGGTTATGTAAAGTATAAAGGAAGTGCCAATGCGCCATGGGTTTCTAGAAATATGATTTATTCTGGTCTTGTGGTCTTAGCTTTTCTTGGTTTACACATGTATGATTTTTGGGTTCATGAAATGAGTTATAAGTATGTTGATGTATTGCCTGAGAACCCAACTCGTTATTATGAAGAAACTGTTGAGAAATTTGCCCCATTCTGGAGAACAGTGCTATATGTAATTTCTTTTGTACTCTTAAGTCTTCACTTATGGCATGGTTTTGCATCCTCATTTCAAAGCATGGGGTTAAACAACAAATACACTCCTGCCATAAAAAAATTCGCTAAAATATTTGCGGTGGCCATTCCTTTGGGCTTTGCTTTTATTGCCCTTTACCACCACCTTAACCCAATAACACATTAATTATGGGAGTATTGGATTCTAAAGTTCCTCAAGGCCCATTGGCCGAAAAATGGACCAAACATAAAAATGAAATAAACCTTGTTAACCCTGCTAACAAAAGAAACATTGATGTTATCGTTGTAGGGACTGGTTTAGCAGGAGGCTCTGCTGCTGCAACACTTGCCGAACTTGGCTACAACGTAAAAACATTTTGTTACCAAGATTCTCCAAGGCGCGCTCACTCTATCGCCGCTCAAGGAGGTATTAATGCAGCAAAAAACTATCAAGGTGATGGCGATAGTCCATACCGATTATTTTACGATACAATTAAAGGTGGCGATTACCGCTCTAGAGAAGCCAACGTATATCGTTTGGCGCAAGAATCCGTTAATATTATCGATCAATGTGTAGCGCAAGGTGTTCCTTTTGCCCGAGAATATGGAGGGCTATTGGACAACCGTTCTTTTGGTGGAGTTTTGGTTTCAAGAACATTTTACGCAAAAGGACAGACGGGACAACAACTTTTATTGGGTGCTTACTCAGCCATGAACCGTCAAATCAATAGAGGAAAAATAAAGCCGTACAATCGTCATGAAATGATGGATCTGGTTTTGGTTGATGGCAAAGCCCGTGGTATCATAGCTCGTGATTTAGTTACAGGTGAAATTCAGAGGCATTCGGCACATGCAGTGGTATTGGCAACCGGTGGTTACGGGAACGTTTTCTTTTTATCTACCAATGCAATGGGCAGTAATGTGATGGCCGCATGGCGGGCACACCGCAGAGGGGCCTTTATGGCGAATCCTTGCTTTACGCAAATTCACCCTACCTGTATCCCTGTTTCAGGGGACCATCAATCCAAATTAACATTGATGTCAGAGTCGTTACGTAACGATGGTCGTATCTGGGTGCCAAAACGAAAAGAGGATGCTGTTGCAATTAGAGAGGGTAAATTAAAACCTACACAGCTTTCTGAAGAAGAACGCGACTACTATTTGGAACGGAGATATCCTGCTTTTGGAAATCTTGTGCCTCGTGATGTTGCTTCGCGTGCCGCAAAAGAACGTTGCGATGCCGGTTTTGGTGTTAATAAAACTGGTGAAGCAGTGTATTTGGATTTCTCAGCGGCAATCAAACGTTACGGAAAAGAGAAAGCACTTACCTCTGGTATGAAAAATGCCAATGAAGCTACCATAATTAAATTGGGAGAGGAAATTATTGAAGCTAAATACGGAAACCTTTTTCAGATGTACGAGAAAATCGTAGATGAAAATCCGTATAAAACGCCAATGATGATTTATCCTGCAGTACACTATACTATGGGAGGACTTTGGGTTGATTATAACTTACAGACAACCATTCCAGGATGTTATGCAGCAGGTGAAGCTAATTTTAGTGATCACGGTGCGAACAGATTAGGAGCTTCTGCTTTAATGCAAGGTTTAGCCGATGGATATTTTGTACTTCCTTATACTATTGGAGATTACCTATCTGATGATATTAGAACCGGCCCCATTTCTACCGACTCTCCTGAGTTTGAAGCTGCTGAAAAAGATGTTCGGGATAGAATGGAAAAATTAATGTCCGGTAAAGGCGAGCATTCTGTTGATTATTACCATAAGAAATTAGGTAAAATCATGTGGAACAAATGTGGAATGTCCCGTAATGAAAAAGAATTAAAGGAAGCAATCGCAGAGATTTCTGAACTTCGTAAAGATTTCTGGGAAAACGTAAAAATCCCCGGAGAGACCAACGCCAAGAATCAAGAGCTAGAAAAAGCTGGCCGCGTAGCAGATTTTCTAGAATTAGGTGAGTTGTTTGCAAAAGATGCCTTAACCAGAAACGAATCTTGTGGAGGTCACTTTAGGGAAGAATACCAAACTCCTGAAGGGGAAGCTTTACGCGACGATAAAAATTTCAAATTTGTTTCTGCTTGGGAATACAAGGGAGAACCAAAAGATGCCAAGCTTCATAAAGAGAACCTGAAGTACGAAAATATTGAATTAAAAACACGCTCCTATAAATAATAGCTATGAAGTTAAACTTAAAAATTTGGAGACAAAAAGATGCCAACTCAAAAGGTAAAATGGCCGAGTACACTCTTGATGGTGTGGAAGGCGATATGTCTTTTTTAGAAATGTTGGACATCTTAAACGAAGACTTAATCGCTAAAGGTGAGGAACCTGTAGAGTTTGATCACGATTGTCGTGAAGGTATCTGCGGTTCTTGTTCGTTACAGATAAATGGAGAGCCTCATGGTCCAGACCGTTTGGTTACCACTTGCCAGTTACACATGCGTAAGTTCAATGATGGTGATACCATTGTAATTGAACCGTTTAGAGCTAAAGCTTTTCCTGTCATCAAAGATTTGATTGTGGATCGCAGTGCTTTTGACCGTATTCAACAAGCTGGTGGTTACGTTTCTGTAAATACTTCAGGTAACACAATAGATGCAAATGCAATACCTATAGAAAAGGCAAACGCGGACGATGCGTTTTATGCTGCAGCCTGTATTGGTTGTGGAGCTTGTGTAGCGGCATGCAAAAATGCGAGTGCCATGCTGTTTACTTCGGCAAAAGTATCTCAGTTCGCTTTACTTCCTCAAGGACAGGTTGAAGCCACTGACCGTGTTCAAAACATGGTTCGCCAAATGGATTTAGAAGGTTTTGGTAACTGTACCAATACTGGCGCTTGTGAGGTAGAATGTCCAAAAGGAATCTCTTTAGAGAATATTGCACGTATGAATCGTGAATATTTAGCTGCAAGTGTGAAGGGATAAATTCCTTTTAAACTGAAATAAGAACTTTCAAATCCCAAATTCCAACTAGGAGTTTGGGATTTTTGTTATATTGAGATATGCCCAAAAAGTATTCGGAAGAACGTATTAAAGTACCTCGATTCAATGAAGAGTCTGGGTTTTATACCACACCACAGCGTTCTAAGATAATGAGTAAGATTCGGGGTAAAAACACAAAGCCCGAACTTGCTTTTAGAAGAGCACTTTGGGCAGCTGGCTTTCGCTATAGAATCGATTATAAAAAACTCATCGGTAAACCGGACATTCTTTTAAAAAAATATAAAACGGCCATTTTCATTGATGGTGAATTTTGGCATGGGTATAACTGGGAAGAGCGAAAAACAAAAATAAAGACCAACCGGGAATTCTGGATACCGAAAATTGAACGTAACATACAACGTGACCAAGAAGTTAATACTGAATTAGAAAGACTTGGATATAAAGTATTCCGTTTTTGGGAGAGAGAAGTCAATAAGAACCTTGAGGAATGTTTAAATTCGGTCTTAAAGCATTTGATAAAATATGATTCTGCATAATTCCAAATTGACAAATATTGGCAATACAATTTTTACTGTCATAGGCAAATTGGCCAATGAACATAAGGCAGTAAACCTATCGCAAGGCTTCCCAAATTTTGGCACAGACCCAATGCTCTTACAATTAGTTGGTGAGGCCATGAATAATGGTCTTAATCAATATGCCCCAATGCAAGGTATTTATTCACTTAGGGAAATTATCGCTGAAAAGATTGAATCCCTTTATGGAAAAGCTTACCATCCAGAATATGAAATTACTATAACCGCTGGTGCTACGCAAGCAATTTTTACTGCGATAGCAGCTTTTGTTAAACCAGATGACGAAGTGGTTGTGCTAAAACCAGCTTATGATTGTTATGAGCCAGCTATTGAACTTGCAGGGGGTAAAGTAGTACCGCTACAATTATCAGGAAAGAATTTTAAAGTGAATTGGGATGATTTTAAATCTAAACTCACTGATAAAACCAAAATGGTTATTATCAATACGCCTCACAATCCTAGCGGAACCATTTTTTCTAAGTCAGATATGCTTCAACTTTCAGATACTTTAAAGGACACCAATAGTATTCTTTTGAGTGATGAAGTTTATGAGCATATTGTATTTGACAATCATTCTCATGAAAGTGTGGCAAAATATCCAGATTTGACCAATCGTAGTTTATTATGTGCTTCTTTTGGGAAAACCTTTCACGTTACAGGATGGAAACTGGGTTATATTGCTGGTCCCAAAGACTTGATGGAAGAGTTCCAAAAAGTACACCAGTATAATGTGTTTTGTGTAAACCACCCCATGCAAAAAGGGATTGCTAACTATTTAAAAAATGAAGATACCTATTTGGGGCTTAGTGATTTTTATCAAAAAAAACGGGACTATTTTCTAAAAGCAATAGCAACTTCCCGATTTCAGTTTACTCCAGCTGCTGGTACTTATTTTCAGGTAGTTGACTATTCCAAAATCACGGAAGAAAGCGATGTGGAATTTTCAAAACTACTAATTACAGAACATAAAATTGCCAGTATTCCTCTATCAGTTTTTAACTTAAACAATGCAGACCATAACCAATTACGGTTCTGCTTTGCAAAAACCGAAGAAACTTTAGATAAAGCTGCAGAAATAATTAATAGAATCTAATTTAAGGAAGCATTTACCATGGTCACAAATTCACCTATTTTTCTTGGCTCTAGCCAACGGGTGACCACCACCAAATTGTTCTCTTTATCAATTACTATAAAATTACCTCCAAAGCCCGCTGCATAGAAGATGTTCTCTGAAAGTCCTTCCCAATGCCGATTTCCTTTCTTGTTCAACCACCACATGTAGCCATAATTTACATTTGTTTTTGAGGGTTCAATTGCTTTCTTAATCCATTCTTTACTGATTAATTGCTCTGTTTTCCATTTACCATTATTTAAAAACAACAGCCCAAAACGAGCCATATCTTCAGTAGAAATAAATAGTCCAGCACCAGAATGTCCCCCACCAGTTACAGATTTCATTTTTATACCATCAATTTCTGTCCAAGCATGGTCATACCCATGCCAACGCCAAGTTGTGGAAGCATCTATTTTATCCATTAAATTTTCTTTTAAAACCTTTGGTGCTGGCTGGCGCCAAATATGGGTTAAAGAATACGCCAAAACATTTACGCGAACGTCATTATATTCCATAACTATTCCAGGTTCTTTTGGTTTTTCAAGCTTCCAATCATCAATACCGCCTTCTCTTGGTGGTCTATCTGCCCAATCTTTTCCTCCCCATAGCTCTCCAGACCAAGCGGAATTTTGCTGTAACAAATGCTCCCAAGTAATTTTGGAATTATGCTCCCCACCAAAAGTACCATCCCAGATATAGCTTCCAACTTTATCGTTAGTGTCCGCAATCAAATTTTGGTCGACCGCCAAACCTGCCACTGTGGAAAGGAAGCTTTTGGTCACACTAAAAGTCATATCCACTCTTTTGGTATCTCCCCATGAGGCAACAACATAACCATTCTTTAAAATCATCCCAGCTGGGCCTCCACGCTTTTTGGTAGGACCTAAAATCTCATGAAAAGGCTCTCTTTCAAAGCCTTTTAAAATGGCAATACGCAAATCTCTAGAACCAGAGTATTCATTGTCCATGGCAAACTCAACGGCATCATCCAGTTTTGTCTGGTTGATTTTAAGCTTATTGGCAGGCTCTTGCTTCCAAACTTCATTGCGTTCAGGAAAGTAGTATTCTTGCGCCCTAATTACATTTAAGGCTAAAAAAGCCATTAAAAAACTTATAGTAATTGCTCTCATATTACAGTTCTTTTCGCATTAACCAATCGGTTTGTTTATCCTTTCCTATGTAGTATGGGTGTTTATCAAACTTTATAAAACCATGTTTTTGGTAAAAACGGATGGCGTTCAAGTTATGTTCCCATACCCCAAGCCAAATATATTGTTTCTCTTTTTGTCTCGCGATTTTTAAAATCTCTAATAAGGTTTGTGTACCTATGCTTTTTCCTTGATGTTTCTTGATGATATAAATTCGTTCCAATTCAATTCCTTGGGCTTCTTTTAGTTCGCTTTGCGCATCAAACTCATTCAGCTTAAAATAACCAATCAATTTTTGATTGCTATAAACAAAGAAAAATTGCGAATTTAAATTGTTAAGTTCTTTATTTAAGGTGGAAATTGAAAATGCTTTATTTATGTAATCTTGAAAATCATCTGGATTATTTTGGTCTTCAAAAGCATCGATGAAAGTTTCTTTAGAAATCTTTGTAAGTACGTTTAAGTCTTTCTCGTTACATTTTTGAAAGCGTAGCTTCATGAAACTAATGTAACGAAAAAGGGCAACATTAATAATGCTGCCCTTTTACTGTTTTTGTAGGTAAATCTTTATAGCATAAAAAGCTTTTTGGTAAGAACAACTAATGCTTTATAAAAGTGACCATTGTTCTTATTGCCTTTTTTACTTGTAGATTCTTCATTGATTTGGGGTATCATAATTTTTAGATTTAATTGGGATTAAAATTAAGGTGTAGGTTGGTTCGGGGCTTATTGATAGTAATTCGAAAATGTAGGTTACTATTGCCATAATTGAAAAATTTGGGATTTTTTAATGTTCTATTTTCTTAGTCGTTAAATATATCTTCTGGATATTTTTCTCTTTCAGCAACTACATTTCCTTCTACTGTTCTTAAGATTGTGTCTTCCATTCTAAAAGTAATTGCGTCTAGTTCACCTGCATTATAGGTTAAAGTATAAACTCCATTATCATTACTCCAATTGTAGTCCATCTCATAAACTACTTCTCCATTTCTATAACCATGAAAGCGACCTTTGTATAGGTCATTAAAAATCCACTCTTGCTCGGTTACGGTCTCTCCTTCAATTAGTAGTTCGCTCTGAAGTTCATTCATCCAAATTCCCAAGATGGGGTCTTCTGCTGTTTCAACTTCAGAGCAACTAAATATTAAAAATGACAATACTATCATAAATGTAGGTTTCATAATGTAGGTTTTAATTGCGATTTGGGACTCGCAAGATTTGTTGATACAAACCTACATCTGAATAAGCCTAAATAATAATATATGTTGTGAATCAGTCAAATTTGTAGTCTTATTCCTACATTTTTGATATTTAATATCGACAAAATGTCTAATTTTATCGATTTAATGCAATATGAGCTAGACAACTATTTCGTTTTACTCCATAAAAAAAGCCCGACAATGTCGGGCTTTTTTTAAACGTTTAAATGAGTCTTATAACATAAAAAGCTTTCGTACTAAAAGAACAAAGCCAGCATAAAAGTCATTACGATATACCTTGATTTCTTCTTCTACAGGCATATGGTTAAATTCTGATGTCATGGGGTTAAATTTTAAGTTGTTGAATTTGGGTAAAATATTTATGAAAACAAAACTAATGAAGTACTAAAAAAAGTTAAAATTTATGTTGTGAATTTTGTTTAACCTGTTGTAAATAGAACAACTGGTTTCATTTCGTCGATAAAATTGGATTTTAAATTATCATTTCCGGGATATCTCCTTCAACGATTAATTTACCTTCAGTCGCGTTTTGGATATCTTCTACAGAAACCCCTGGGGCTCTCTCTACTAATTTAAACCCAGCTTTAGTAACTTCAAGAACAGCTAGATTTGTAACAATCTTATTAACACAACCAACACCGGTTAAAGGTAAAGAGCATTTTTTAAGCAATTTTGAGGCTCCTGCCCTATTGGTATGCATCATGGCAACAATAATATTTTCAGCAGATGCAACCAAATCCATCGCGCCACCCATACCCTTGACCATCTTGCCAGGAATTTTCCAATTGGCAATATCCCCATTCTCTGCAACTTCCATAGCTCCCAAAATAGTAAGATCTACATGCTGTCCTCTAATCATGGAAAAACTTGTGGCCGAATCAAAAAAAGAAGCTCCTGGAAGTGTTGTGATGGTTTGTTTACCTGCGTTAATGATATCTGCATCTTCTTCCCCTTCAAACGGAAAAGGGCCCATTCCAAGTACTCCATTCTCACTTTGAAATTCTACGCTAATATCATCTCGTACAAAATTGGCAACCAAAGTTGGAATACCAATCCCAAGATTCACATAATAGCCATCTTGTACTTCTTTGGCGATTCGCTTTGCTATTCCGTTTTTATCAAGCATCTGCCTTTTGTCTTACAGTTCGTTGTTCTATTCTCTTTTCATAGTGTTCCCCTTGGAAAATTCGTTGTACAAATATTCCAGGAATATGAATCTCATTGGGGTCTAACTTACCTGCAGGAACCAGTTCTTCGACCTCAGCAACAGTAATGGTTGCTGCACCACACATACATGGATTAAAATTTCTAGCAGTTCCCTTAAAAATTAGATTGCCTGCCTCGTCTCCTTTCCAAGCTTTTACAAAAGAAAAGTCGGCTTTAAATGCAGGCTCAAGTACATACATTTTACCATCAAACTCTCTTGTCTCTTTTCCTTCAGCTACTTCTGTTCCAAAACCCGCTGGGGTATAGAAAGCTGGAAAACCAGCCTGAGCAGCACGGCATTTTTCCGCAAGTGTGCCTTGCGGTGTTAGTTCCACTTCTAATTCTCCGCTTAACATTTGGCGTTCAAATTCGTCATTCTCGCCAACATAGGAAGAAATCATTTTTTTGATTTGATGATTTTGAAGCAGCAATCCCAATCCAAAATCATCCACCCCTGCATTGTTTGAGATACAGGTGATATCTTTTACACTTATTTGTACCAATTCTGCAATGGCATTTTCAGGAATTCCACAAAGACCAAATCCTCCTAACATAAAAGTCATCCCATCTTGGACTCCGTGCAATGCTTCAGAAACATTGGAAACTACTTTCTTTATCATCCTTTTGTATTAAAAATCCAAATCATCCTCCGTATCCAAATCATCTTTCATTTCTGCGATAATTTTGGTACAATCTACATTGATGGATAAGTTATCTGGCTTTTCAAAAGCTTCTTTTGAAACACCTATCTCTTCATTGGCATAATTTGCTTTCATGTAAAGTCCCCATATAGGCAGTGCCATGGATGCTCCTTGTCCATACGCCAATCTATTAAAATGAGTAGCTCTTTCCTCACCTCCAACCCAAACACCTGTAACCAAATTTGGAACCATACCCATAAACCATCCATCACTTTGGTTTTGCGTAGTTCCCGTTTTACCAGCAATAGGATTAGTTAATTCATAGGGATAACCTGTAACTACCTCTTTATAAACTGTATTTTCTTTGTTAAAAGTATGTCGCAATCTGCCCCCAGATCCATATTGCGTGACCCCTTCCATGAGATTTATCATTGCATAAGCAACATCTTTACTCAAAACGTCTTTAGTTTCTGGAACATACTCATAAAGCACAGTCCCATATTTATCTTCTATTCTTGTAACCACTACTGGTTTTACATACACTCCTTGATTGGCAAACGTCCCGTAGGCCCCAACCATTTCAAACACATTCATTTCTGGCACCCCTAAGGCAATAGCAGGCACTTCTAATATTTCACGAGTAATACCCATGCTCTTTGCAATTCTAGCAACGGAACCAGGGCCTACTTTGTCTATTAATTGAGCTGTTACCGTATTTACCGAATTTGCCAAGGCTTTTTTTAGTGTTTTCTTTTCCAAAGAATATTGTCCATCTGAGTTTTTGGGGCACCATTTTTCCATATTCCCATGTTTTCCAGCCTCAATACAATATTGTGTGTCTGGCAGAGAATCACATGGCGAATAGCGCAACTGATCTATAGCTGCTGCATATACAAAAGGCTTAAACGTAGACCCTGCTTGTCTCGCTCCCTGGATTACATTGTCATATTGAAAATGCTTGTAATCTGTTCCACCTACCCATGCTTTTACATGACCGGTTTGGGGTTCCATTGACATCATTGCCGTTCGTAAAAAAGTTTTGTAATAGCGAATGGAATCCATAGGAGTCATCACCGTATCTTTTTCATAGGAATCGCTATTCCAGTCAAAAACAGTCATATCAACCTTTTCTTTGAAAGAAGCTCTTATCTCATTTTCTGATTTACCTTGGGCTTTTAATGCCTTCCAACGGGAAGACGTTTTTATAGCCCTTTCCATAATGTTATCTATTTCAAACTTTTCTAAATCTAGAAATGGAGTTGTAGGATTTCGTTCTTTGGTATTCTGTACAAAAAATTCAGCTTGCAACTTTTTCATATGTGCTACAACCGCATCCTCTGCGTTCTTTTGCATTCTAGAGTCGATGGTAGTATAAATTTTTAAGCCATCTAGATACATATTGTAATCTTCCCCGTTAGGCTTTTTGTTTTCTTTGATCCATTTTTTAAGCCAACTCCGTTGAAGATACATTCTCAAATATGTAGCCAATCCTTCCTTATGGGATTCTGGGCTAAAGTTTAAGTCCATCTTTAACTCTTGCAAAGAATCCTTTTCTTTTTCTGTTATATACCCATATTTAGCCATTTGTCCCAAAACAGTATTTCTACGATTGAAGACCATTTCCTCTCTCCTTAATGGGTTGAATAAAGATGAGTTTTTGAGCATTCCCACCAGCATGGCAGATTCTTCAATCTTCAATTCATTTGGTTCTTTACCAAAATAAATTCTAGCTGCAGATCTAATCCCATCTGCGGCGTACCCAAAATCATAAATATTAAGATACATCGCTATGATTTCTTCCTTGGTATAATTACGTTCTAAGCGTGTAGCAATTACCCATTCTTTTATTTTTTGGGTATACTTGGTCCAGTCTTTAGCTCTAATCCCAACAAAAAGTTGCCGTGCCAATTGTTGAGAAATAGTACTTGCTCCACCTTTTTTGCCCAGATAGGCAAAAGCCCTTAGTGTACCTCTGGCATCTATTCCTGCATGATCGTAATAACGAGCATCTTCTGTGGCCACCAAAGCATCCACTAAATTCTTTGGGAGCTGATCAAAAGAGACCGGTGTTCTATTATCATCTAAATAGAGTTTTCCAAGGGTTTCCCCATCTGAAGAAATAAATTCTGTAGCCAGATTGGTCTGTGGGTTTTCTAATTTTTCAAAAGTTGGCATTTCACCAAAAGCTTCCCAAGAAGCCAAAAGAAATACTAAAACTACAGCTAGTAATCCCGCACCAAATAAAATCCAGAACCATTTTATGTATTTGAAGAAACCCGTACTTTTCTTTTTAGCAGCTTTTGCCATGGCTATTTTATTCTTTTAGTAATTTCTACACCTATATCCGTAATGCCTTGAAGGTTTGAGATTCCCTCTACATTACCATTTTTTCGCATAGCATGCGAAATCTTTAAATTATATACGCCAGAATCTGGAAAAACGATGTTTTCGCGATACCAAAGTTTACTTTCTTTAATACTTCCGAATCCTTTCCCCAACCAACTACCATCGGGCAATGCCATTTCATATTCTAAGGTGTCAGAAACGGTTTCTCCACCTGGATAGTTTAACTCCGTAATCAAAAACAAATTGCTAAAGGCAAAGTCATTATCATTACGGACATTCAAAAACATATCATATTTTTCCAAAGAATCAAGCTCCGAAAAGCTAAATTGAATGGTATCCTCCACTTTCCATACCCCATTGTCCAATTGTTGGTAATCTGAATACACAGTCTGCGTTTCACAAGAAACCAACAGAACAAACATGGTGAAAAAGAGGAGTGCTTTAAGTGCTCTTAGGTGCATTTTGTTTATTTCTTCTATGCTTTTTATTATTTCTTTTTTTCTTTTTCTTTTTAGGCCTATCAAACCGGTTAAGGCTATCTTGCCCGACCACATTTTCGAAAACCATTTTTTCTTCTGAAATAGCTTCGACCACATACTGCTCTAGACTTGCCACAGATTCTTTTTTCTTATTTTTTTCTATTATCTGTTGAACTCTTTCCTTACTTAGGGCATGCCAATTGGATGGGTCATTTTTATAAGAGAACCAAAGTGTTTCCTTAAAAATATCTGATTTTTGACAAAAGGCCACTCCTTTCTCTGTATGCAATTTGGTATCCTGACCAGGAAAATCCTTTAAGGCGTCCAAATACATATCTAACTCATAATTCAAACAACACTTGAGCTTTCCACATTGTCCCGCCAACTTTTGTGGATTTAATGCTAACTGTTGATATCTAGCGGAGGAGGTGCTTACCGATCTAAAATCATGAAGCCAAGTGGAGCAACAGAGTTCACGACCACAAGAGCCAATTCCTCCCAAACGTTGTGCTTCTTGCCGATATCCTATTTGGCGCATTTCTATACGAATGGAAAAAGCCCTTGCCATATCTTTTATCAATTGACGAAAATCAACCCGCTCTTCTGCAGTGTAGTAAAAAGTTGCCTTGGAACCATCTCCTTGAAACTCTACATCACTGAGCTTCATCTGTAAATTGAGAGAAATAGCAATTTCTCTGGAACGTTTTTGAATTTCTGCTTCTTTGTTTCTGCATTTTTGCCAGATATCTATATCTCTTTGAGAAGCTTTTCGATATATTTTTGGAAGGTTTGGGTCTTCAATAGCTACTTTTTTTCGCTTCATTTGAACCTTTACAAGTTCTCCTGTCAAAGTAACAATTCCAACATCATGACCTGATTTTGCCTGCGTAGCAACAACATCTCCTATGACAAGTGGTAAGCCATCTACGTTTCTATAAAAATCTTTTCTGCTGTTTTTAAAACGGACCTCTACACAGTCAAAAGGTTTTTGCCCATTGGGCAAAGACATATTGGAAAGCCAATCAAATACCGTGAGTTTATTACAACCATCAGTGCCACAAGTGCCATTATTCTTGCATCCCCGCGGCTGCCCATCCTTGCCGGTTGAACAACTGCTACATCCCATATCGTATATATTGAATTAAGGAAATAGTAAATCAATTTCCTTAATAAGGGTTCATAAATTAACTAGAAGTAAATATACTATAAATAGTTGCAGGAGGGAAATGTTACTTTTTAAACTTTAGTACCTCTGAACGTCCTTTTTTAAAGATTTTATTACTGGCGTGTTTTCCTTTTCGGAGCTTTTTCTGCTCTTCATAGGGTAATGAATGGATTTCTTTACAACTATTTGAACAACAATTGTCCATGGCTGTAGCACATGTTTCACATTGAATAAACAAAAGGTGACAAGCTTCATTGGCGCAATTCACGTGGGTGTCGCAAGGCTTACCACATTGATGGCAGTTAGCAATCACATCCTCAGAAATACGTTCTCCTCGTCTATGGTCAAATACAAAATTTTTGCCCATAAACTTATTCTCGAGATTTTTCTTTTCTACTTGTCGCGTATATTCAATAATTCCTCCTTCTAATTGAAAAACATTTTTAAAACCCTTGTGTTTATAATAGGCACTTGCTTTTTCACAACGAATTCCACCGGTACAGTACATGACCAATTTTTTATCCTCTTTGTGATCAGCTAAATCTTTTTCAATACTATCCAATGAGTCCCTGAATGTATCCACATCTGGGGTAATAGCATTCTTAAAATGACCTATTTCACTTTCATAGTGGTTTCTCATATCCACAAGAACGGTATCTGGGTCTTCAATTAGTTCGTTAAACTTTTCGGCATTAACATGAACACCTTTATCAGTTACATCAAAAGTGCTATCATTAAGTCCGTCGGCAACTATTTTTGAACGTACTTTGACCTTCAATTTTAAAAAGGATTTATTGTCTTGTTCAATAGCGATATTCAAACGGACATTTTTCAAGAACACAATACTGTCCAAGTGTGCTTTAAAAGCTTCAAAGTTTTCTGCCGGTAAAGAAAGTTGGGCATTGATACCTTCATGAGCTACATAAATACGCCCCAATACTTCTAAGGCATCCCAATTAATAAAAAGATGGTTTCTAAAGATTTCGGTATTACCGATATGTGCATATTTATAGAAAGAGATGGTAAGCCGATCTTTGCCCGCTTCCTCAATCAATTTTTCCCTTTCTCTTGCACTTAATGTATTGTACAGTTGCATGCTATACCAATAATTTTAAGTTATAAGAATGGTGCAAAAATAAGGATTAAATAAAAAAGGCGCACCTCACTTTCGGATGCGCCTTTGACCACTAAATTTCTTTTTCATAGATAAAAAATACGATACAGCGGTCTCATAAAGTGCCTGCGAACTGCAGTTATATAATTGAATTAGCCACCCAAAAGATGTAAACAGTTTAAAAAGGTTGCGTTGCTATTTTTAAATGCAAAAGAAATGGTATTTTAGTCGTCTAATTTTTTTAACATGGCTAACGAGAACGAGGCAAAATTAAAAGCATTAAAATTAACGCTCGATAAATTGGACAAAACATACGGCAAAGGTGCCGTTATGAAAATGGGAGACACCGTAATTGAAGATGTTGAAGTAATTTCTTCCGGTTCTTTAGGTCTGGATTTAGCCTTGGGAGTTGGTGGTTATCCTAGAGGCAGGGTAATTGAAATTTATGGGCCAGAATCTTCTGGTAAAACTACTTTAACGCTCCATGCCATTGCAGAAGCACAAAAAGCAGGCGGTATTGCTGCTTTTATTGATGCTGAGCATGCTTTTGACCGTTTTTATGCCAAAAACTTGGGGGTAGATATCGATAACCTCATCATATCGCAACCAGACCATGGTGAGCAAGCTTTGGAGATTACGGAAAACCTTATTCGCTCAGGTGCCATTGATATTGTTATCATTGATTCTGTTGCAGCCTTAACTCCTAAAAGTGAGATTGAAGGTGAAATGGGGGACTCAAAAATGGGGCTTCATGCAAGATTAATGTCCCAAGCCTTGCGTAAATTAACTTCAACTATCAGTAAAACCCATTGTACCGTAATATTTATCAACCAATTACGTGAAAAGATTGGTGTTATGTTTGGAAACCCAGAAACCACAACAGGTGGTAATGCACTTAAATTCTATGCTTCGGTTAGATTGGATATAAGACGTTCTACACAAATAAAAAGTACGGACGGGGAAGTCCTAGGAAATAAGACCCGTGTTAAGGTGGTTAAAAATAAAGTAGCGCCTCCTTTTAAAACTACCGAGTTTGACATCATGTATGGCGAAGGTATTTCCAAAGTTGGTGAAATATTGGATTTAGGTGTTGCCTATGAAATAGTAAAGAAAAGTGGTTCTTGGTTTAGTTACGGCGACACTAAATTGGGGCAAGGGCGGGATGCCGTTAAGTCACTGTTAGAGGACAATCCTGAACTGGCAGAAGAGTTAGAGACCAAGATTAAAGAGGCTATTACCGCACTAAAAGAATAGTTTTTTACCCACAAGTCTATTTTTACGCAACCTTTCTGGGCAAAACTCATCTTTATTATCGAAATTGAAGCCTATGAAGAAAGTAATGATGATGCTTTGTTGTATCTCTCTTTTAAGCCTATTCAGCTGTTCGTTAGATACAAGTGATGCGAATTTTCAGTTTACTACTTTGCAAATAGTGAGTGCTGATTTTCCAGAATCATTTGAGCATAACCAAACCTATGACATAGATGTGGTCCTTATAAGACCAAATAGTTGTTCATTTTTTGAGGGTTTTGAGGTAGACGCTCCAGAGATTACTACTCGTGTCGTATCTGCCGTTGGCTCTGTTTTAACAAATCAAGCCTGTACTCAGGCAATTGAAGAAGTTACTGCAACATTTACTTTTCGTGTTGATTATACAGATACGTATATATTCCGCTTTTATTCGGGAGTTGATGAATCCGATAATGCAGCTTATGTGGAATATGAAGTGCCTGTAAATCAATAACAGAAGCGAATTTTTTAAATTTTAAACCTAACCAACAAATTGAGTCTTGAAAAACTCATAAATAACTGTAAAAAGGGCAATAGAAAGGCTCAAGAAGAACTTTACCGAAAATACTCGGGAGTGCTTTTTGGAATGTGCCTTAAGTATTCTCGTAATAAAACGGAAGCTGAAGATAATCTTCATGACAGTTTTATGACGATTTTCGATAAAATTGGCCAGTTTACATACAAAGGTTCTTTTGAGGGGTGGATGAAAAGAATAACTGTAAATACGGTGCTACAAAAATATCGTAAGGACCAGTATTTGGATGTCGTATCAGAAAATATGGGCGATGAAGTGGATATTGAAACGGACCATACTGATGACATTAAACTATCTACACTATTGGGGTATATTCAAGAACTGCCCAATAAATACCGTCTAACATTTAATTTGTACGTGTTGGATGGTTATACCCACAAAGAAATTAGTGAGTTGTTAGGAACATCAACAGGAACCTCTAAATCGAATTTAGCAAGGGCCAAAATGATTTTGAAAGAAAAAATTGAAAAAGAAAATATAAACATTGCTTAATAAAATTAAGTATGAAAAAGAATAATTTAGAAAATCTCTACCAAGAGAAGTTTAAGGACTTCCGTGAGATTCCAGACGAGCAAGTTTGGGAATCAATAACGGCATCTTTGGATAAAAAGGATAAGAAAAGGGTAATTCCTATATGGTGGAAACTAGGAGGTGTGGCTGCATTGCTAGCTTTGCTATTTTATGTTATAAATCCATTTGAAGACCGCAATATTCCTGTAAACCAAACTACAGAAGTAGAGGAAAATATTACTGATGACAAATCGAATAAAAATCAGAAGCTTTCGAACGATGCCATTATCAATCCTGACAAAAACAACGATACCGATAATCTAGTGGAGATTGATAAAAGCGAATCAGAACGGGAAAAAATTGATTCTCATTTAACTGATTCAGAATTAAAAGAGAAAGGCAAGGAAATTACTCCTGTAAGCAATTCTAAAGGTGTAGTGACAACTAATATTCAAAATGACGGTCAGAACAAAAATGACAAAAATAAAGGTCGAATTGCTGTGGCTGAAAACCATGAATCAAACAATAATCAAGACACTGAAAAACTGAAAAACCAAATCAATTTCAAAGAACTTGTTGATGAACCAGAAAAAACCAAAGTAGCCGCTTCACAAACTGACGTTAATGAAGAAAAAGCAAGACTGAACGGTGATAAAAAACAAAATTTAGAAAAAGAACTGTCCAAAAAAGAAGAAGCCGTTGTAAACACTGAAATAAAAGAAGAGAAAAAGTCCATTTTTGACGCTATTGTAGAACAAAAAGAGGAAGAAGTTGCCATTGCTGAAAGTAAAGAAAATAAATGGTCGGTTGGACCATCTATCGCTCCAGTCTATTTTGATGCTGTTGGACAGGGTTCCCCAATCCATTCCAATTTTGTAGAAAATTCAAAATCTGGAAATATCAATTTAAGCTATGGATTAACCGTTGCTTACAAACTAGGCAAACGTTTAAAGTTACGTTCTGGGGTACACAAGGTAGATTATGGATATGATACCAATGAAGTTGTATTTTCCTCGTCTGTTGCATCTAGCAGTGACGGATCTATAGAAAATATCAATTTTTCTCGCGCTTCAAGGACTATAGTCGTGGAAAGTAGAAAAACCAATTCCAATAGCCTTTCTGACCCAAGCGCTAACGATTTTTCTGCCCAAAGTCCTGAAAGAGATGGCCGCATGTCTCAACAACTAGGCTATTTGGAAGTACCATTGGAATTAAATTACACATTAGTGGATAAAAAGGTTGGTGTAAATCTTATTGGGGGTGTTAGTTCCCTATTCTTGGTGGACAACTCTGTTGCCTTGGAATCAGAAGGTTTGGTTACCCAAATTGGAGAAGCAAACAATGTAAATTCTATAAATTTTAGCACCAATGTTGGTGTTGGATTTAGTTATGATTTTTCACCTAAAGTTCAAATAAACTTGGAACCTGTTTTTAAATACCAATTAAATACATTTTCAGACACAGCTGGTAGTTTTAACCCTTATTCTGTTGGTGTGTACAGTGGTGTTCGATTCAATTTTTAATTAAGAAATCAACAAAGTTGGTTAGGTTGTGCCGCACTCGCGGCATCCGAAAAGCACCTTGCGGGCGTTGCAAGGTGCTTTTTTAATATGCTTTTGGAGTTTATTAGATGACTACTCCATCATTAAATCTAGAGTACGAAGGTGCTATTAAAATTAGATTTAGGTTTAAGAGTGCTCTTTCAGTTCTTGTAGCAAAGTATCTCGCACTTCTTCCCTTAACGTTGAAGTATCTTCTGAACCTAACAATTGCGTGTTTACGAATTGGTGCACCTTAACCCTAAGCTTTCCTGGACCACCACTAAAAAAAGTCCATGAAAAGCGCTTCTTACAATCTAAAAACGTAATTGGAACAATTGGTATATTATGCCTAATTGCCATACGAAATGCCCCATCTTTAAAACTATCTAAAAGAACATTTTCATCTGGAACTCCTCCTTCGGGGAAAATACAGATACTCAATCCTTGGTTTAGCCTTCGTTGTACTCTACGGTATACCGCTGTTCTACTTTTAGGATTATCCCTATCTACCAAAATACATACTCTCTTGTAAAAAAAACCAAAAACAGGCAGTTTTACGAGTTCCTGTTTTCCAACAAAAACAAAAGGGTTTTTGCTCACATATAGCATAAGCATAATATCCAACATACTAGTGTGGTTTGCAATTAACATGTAGTTCTCTCCTTTCTTTATCCCTTCTTCGCTTTTAATTTTAGGAATACAAAACATACCGAAAAGTATAGTTTTTGCCCAAAGGTTTCGGGCCAACCAAAAAAATTGTGGATAAGTCCTTTCAGATAGTGTGGTCAATAATAAAAATGGAAAGAAAATCAGTATTGGTAGAGCTACCAATACATAAAACCAAAATCGATATAGGGTATAACCTATATTTCTAACAAATTTAGACACTGTCAAAAATATAATTTTTGGCTATCTTTAAGCTACTAACCTTAAAAAACAAAAAAATGGGTCTCTTGTATGCTTTATTAACTGGTGCGCTAGCAGGATGGATGGCAGGAAAAATTATGAAAGGTGGCGGTTTTGGGGTGCTTGTCAATATAATTTTAGGAATTGTTGGTGGTGTAGTGGGAAATTGGTTGTTTGGAACTCTTGGAATCCATGTTGGTTCCGGGGTTATTGGCGATTTAATTACTGGGGTAATAGGTGCAGTTGTAGTTTTATTTGTTGCTGGTCTCTTTAAAAAATAGCTTTCTTGTACAAAATTGTTTAGCGGCTTATAGCCGCTTTTTTTATACCCTTTGGATTGTTACTTTTACGACTTCAAAATATGATATGGCAAGAATTTTAACGGGAATCCAAAGTACTGGTGTTCCGCATTTAGGAAACATTTTAGGTGCAATTATTCCTGCAATACAAATGGCACAAAACCCAGAGAATGAGTCCTATTTGTTTATTGCGGACATGCATTCATTGACCCAAATAAAAGATGGAGTAGAACTTAGAAATAATACCTATGCCACTGCTGCAACATGGCTTGCATTTGGGTTAGATATTGATAAAACTGTTTTTTATTGCCAAAGTGATGTGCCCCAAGTAACAGAATTAGCGTGGTACTTGAGCTGTTTTTTTCCTTATCAACGATTGACACTTGCACATTCTTTTAAAGATAAGGCAGACCGATTAGAAGATGTAAATGCTGGATTATTCAGCTATCCAATGCTGATGGCCGCTGATATACTACTTTATGATGCTAATATAGTTCCTGTAGGTAAAGATCAGTCCCAACATTTGGAAATGACAAGGGACGTGGCTTCCCGGTTTCATAATCTATTTGGTGAGACCTTTGTATTGCCAGAAACTAAACTCCAAGAAAGCACTATGTATGTTCCAGGTACAGATGGGCAGAAAATGAGCAAAAGCAAGGGGAACATCATTAATCTATTTCAGCCTGATAAAAAGTTGCGTAAACAACTAATGGGAATCCAGACAGATAGCACTTCCATGGAAGACCCTAAGGACCCAACTAATGATAATGTCTTTGCTTTATATAAATTACTGGCTTCACAAGTGCAAATTGAGGAAATGAGTGCCAATTATTTAGCTGGAAATTATGGTTATGGTCATGCTAAACAAGCACTATACGAAGTAATCTTACAGAAATTTGAAGAACCCCGTGAAAAGTTTGAGTATTACATGAACAACTTAAAAGAGGTTGATGAAGCACTTGCCATTGGTGCAGAAAAGGCAAAAAAAGTGGCAAACGAAGTTTTGGGACGGGTCAGAAATAAGATTGGATACTAAAAATTTATAATTCGGCGTTAAAGTCGCTTCAAATCTATCTCAAATATTTTATCTTAAAGCTTGTCATTAAATTAGTTTATATGGTAAAATATATATCTCCTATTATAACTATTTGTTCACTATTTTTTAGCAACCAAAATCTTGGGCAAAAAAACGTGGTTTTTGAGAATATCCTTGGAAAACTTGCCATTTACAACAACACCAGTGATTTTGAAAAAACCTACATAACTACTGACAAAGACTTTTACATTAATGGAGAAACCATTTGGTATAAAGTATTTCTTCTAAATGGCTTTTCACTTACGGCAACTGATGAGAGCAATGTAATTTATACCGAACTTGTTAATTCTAAAGACAGTGTTTTAGTCAGACAAAAACTTTTTAACCAAGGTCTTGGAGCTCAAGGAAGTATAGAATTACCAGAAAAAATAGAGAAAGGTGATTACAGGCTGATTGCTTACACAAAATACATGTTAAATGAAAGTAGTCCCTTACCCTACATCAAAAAAATTACTATCCAAATTCCTAAATCTAAAGAAATTAATCATGATATAGCCCACAAAGAAATTTTCAAAAAGAAGCAAAATAAAAAAAGCCAAATAATACCCATTATATCCTTTTTCCCAGAAGGTGGAAGCATCGTTTCTGGTATACCTTGTGTTTTAGGAATAAAAGCAGCTGATCGCAATGGAAACGGAATTGCTTTAAGAGGAAAGATATTTGATGAAGAGGATAATCTTATTACAGTTTTTGAAAGTCACGAATTTGGTCTTGGAAAAACAACATTTATACCTGAGTTCAATAAAAAATATTACGCCAAAGTTATTGTGAATGGAAAAATAGAAACATATCCATTACCTAATAGCAAACAAAAAGGATATGTTTTGGGAGTACAAAATTTTGGAGAATTTTTGAGGCTTAAAGTTTTAACCAATACTATAAGTGGCCTTAAAGGTACCATACTAGTAGGACATATTAATGGGCGTACCATTTTTAAACATCAGGAAAAAACAGCGGATTCAAGCTATTCAATAAAACTACTTACAAAAAAAATAGAGGACGGTGTTGCTCATTTTACTCTATTTACAGCCGAAGGAGAGCCTGTCTGCGAAAGACTGGTATTTGTAGATAATATGGATAATGATGTTGTGCTAACGGCTAATTTGGATTCCGAAAATTATGGCCCTAGAGAAAAAGTGTCTTTTGAACTAGGTATAAGGAACTCTCAAGGAAGGACACTCAAAGGAAATTTATCCGCCAGCGTAATTACAAGTACAAATACATCAGGTTATAATGGAGATGGAATAAAAAGCTGGTTGTTACTTAATTCTGATTTGGGCGGAACAGTTCCCAACGCTGACTTCTTTTTTGAGAAAAATGACATGAAAAGAAAGTATCTTTTAGATGCACTGATGCTTACTCACGGATGGCGTAGATTTGTTTGGAAAGATTTACTCAACGATGAAGTAAGTAAAGCCCAAAAATTTGTTCCTGAAAAGGGAATCATGGTTGAGGGTAAAATTACAAGTTTTAGTAACGAGTATAAGCCCGAGGAGGCTCTTGTGAGTCTGAGTATTATAGACAAAGATCTTTTTCAGACAGAGAAATCAACTGATGTTCAAGGCAAGTTCAGTTTCGGTCCTTTTACTTTTCAAGACAGTTTAAAAGTATTGCTACAAGCCAAACCCATAGATAAATCTAAAAAAGGGAAAAACAGTGACCTCGCAATTTATGTTGAAAATTCTTTTCCGAAACATTCTTTGGAACTTAAAACAGAATCTAAAAATGTTACTAAAAAGTTGATTTTCCCTGAGAAATATATAGAACAGGCCTACAAAAGGAAAATAGAAGAATTTAAATATGACCCTAAAGTAACTCTCCTAGAAGGGGTGACAGTAAAAAGCAAGAAAAAGAAAACTCGTGAACAATTAGTAAATGATGAGATTCAAAAGTTTACACTTCATGGAGAACCTGATACAAGGCTTTTTACCGACTCCATTTCCGGAGCTAAGGCATTTAGTGCTTTTGATCTATTGCTGCACGCTGTTGGTGTTCAAGTTGTTGGAACATTCCCCTTTCAAAATGTCATTATAAGAGGTGGTAATACCAGTCTTTTAGGCTCCTCTGCTCCTCTTCTACTTATAGATGGTATGCCTACTGACCCTCAATTTATAGGAGGAATGATGGCAAATGAAATTATGTTCGTAGATGTTCTTAAAGGATCATCAGCTGCAATATATGGTTTAAGAGGTGGTAATGGAGTAATAGCGTTCTATACCCATAAACCGTTGGATATAGAAGGCCAAGTTCAAAAAAGGTATCCAGGTATAGTTAATTATAAAGCCAACGGATTTACCAAAGTGCGGGAGTTTTATAGTCCAAACTATTCTGTTCCCAAACCTGAGCATAACAAGATGGATTACAGAACAACATTGCACTGGGAGCCAAACATAACTATTACTGATGCTGAAAGTGCAAATTTTAGTTTTTTTACTGGTGACCTGCCAGGTAAATATTTAATCAAAGTAGAAGGAATTACTATGGATGGAAGGCCTGTTAGTACTATTAAAAGTTTTAGCGTTCAGGAAAGGTAGATTACTTTCTATGATCTAACCTGTTGATGAAACTTTAAGTGTCTAATCCAAAACCAGAAAGAGAGATTTGTGAGGTTTATCAAAGGTTCAAAATAAGATTGTGTATTAAATTTACCTTTTATCACTCACTTTTTGCATGTCATCTTTTAGATTGATACCCCTATAATTTATTACAAAAGGTGTTTTATCGGGATATTTAACTGACCTTGTTTTTAGTCGAAAATGACCTTCAATTTTATATCCTAATATTTTTTTGATTTATAGAATAAAGCATCAAAACCATGTAAAATTAGGATTATCAATAGTATTTATTAGTTTAAAAGAGACTTAAACTAGAATGCCCTTTCTGTCTTTAAAAAGTCGATAAACAGTGATTGGACAGCACATGAAACTTATATCGCTTCGAACAATTTACCAGGTAACGGACGTATTGCGCCTTTCATCTCCATGTTCAATAAAGTGGCCGAAACTTTAAAAATTGGAAGGTTGCACTCCAAAGCAACGGTATCCAGTAGTTGTTTGCCGTTTAATTGTAGGTATGAGTAGATTGACTGTTCTGTTTCATCAAGTGCTACAAACAGCTGTTTTTGGACAGGCGCTTTTTGCCTTTCCTCGACCTCCCAACCCATTAAATACACTAATTCTGCAGCAGAAGTCAGTAATTGTGCCTTTTGTTGTCGAATCAAATTATTGCAACCTACACTATATTTATCAGTAGCTCTTCCAGGAACCGCAAAAATATCCCTATTGTAGCTATGTGCAATATCTGCAGTAACCAAACTTCCTCCTTTTTCAGCAGATTCCACCACAATAGTGGCTTCGCTCATGCCAGCAATAATGCGATTCCGCTTAAGAAAGTTTTCCCTATCTGGATTACTGCTACTCCAGAATTCAGTTAAAAATCCGCCATTTTTCTCCACTTCAGCTACATACTTTTTATGCGTTTTAGGGTAAACTTGGTTTAATCCATGTGCCAAACAGCCTATGGTCTGCAGTCCATGTTGCATGGCGGCCCGCTGTATGCTAATATCCACTCCATAGGCAAAACCACTAACGATTACGGGGTCTAAGGGAGCAATAGCCCCTATGAATTCTTCACAAAAGGCTTGCCCATAGCTTGTTATGTTTCTAGTTCCAACTACACTAATGATTTTACGGTTTTCTAAATCAATTTTTCCAGATTTAAACAATAAAATAGGACTGTCTATGCAATGTTTTAAGTGTTTTGGATAATCTGAATCTGAGAAATAGGTGTACTCTATGTCATTTTTCCTAATAAACTCGTGTTCTTTCTCCGCAGCCTCAAGGTGTTCGGTATCATAAATATTCTGAATTGTATAAGTTCCAATACCATCAATTTTAAGAAGACTTTGTTTCTTTTCTTGAAAAATTGCTTCAGCATTACCACATCTATCCAATAATTTTTTGGCATTTATATCTCCTATATTAGGAATCCGCTGTAATCTAAGTAAGGCTATTAGCTCATTATTGGACATTGTTTCAGGTAATCGAGTTTTCAACAAAGTTCAACAAATAGAATGTTAATAAAAAGTTATGGGGGCTATTTTGCAACTGTACAAATTTTGTAATATTTGCTCCAATGCGAACCGAACACTATATAAAGGAATTACTTTACAGGTATAACTGCGTCGTAGTACCAGAGTTTGGGGCTTTTTTGGCGCATACAGCTTCTGCAAGAATAGATTCGGTCTCAAACACTTTACATCCACCGACCAAAGTTATTTCGTTTAACGAGCAACTTTCCAAGAATGATGGTCTATTGGTTTCATACATTTCTAAAGCCAAAAAGCTCTCTTATGAGGATTTATTGGAAGAAGTGACCAGCACTTCTAAAGGTTGGAAAGAACGCCTACAAAATGGCGAAACTATTGATTTGCATGGTGTTGGGGAATTAACAATGAATTCTGAGCACAAAGTTCAGTTTAAACCCGAAGAAAAAGTCAATTATTTAGCCTCTTCTTTTGGTCTATCTGCATTTACTGCCGCCCCAATAGTTAGGGAAGAATTAAAAAAAGAAGTGGAAGTATTGGAAGAAAGTGTTCCTTTTATCATTACACCTGAAAAACGAAACGAATCTTCTTTTAGGCCTTGGCTTAAATATGCAGCAGTATTTCTCTTGTTTTGTGCTGCTGGAGTGTCTGGATACCAATTATATAACCAGAATCTAGAAAAACAACAACTGGTAAGGCAAGATGCCCAACAGCAAGTGTCCAAATACATCCAAGAAGCCACTTTTTTTGATACTACACCCTTGGAATTGCCTCCTATTAATCTCAAGATTGATAAAAAAGAAGTTCTTACTGGTCCACAACACCACATTATTGCTGGTGCATTCAGAATAAAGCAAAATGCGGACAAAAAAGTAAAGCAACTGGAAAGGTTAGGCTATGAAGCCAAGTACATTGGGGCCAATAAATTTGGATTGCACCAAGTAGCGTATTCCAGTTTTAGTGATTCCCGAGAAGCACTTCGCTTTTTAAGAAAAATCAAGAATACCGTTTCCCGAGATGCTTGGATGCTCTCAGAGAAATAGTTCTGCTTTTCTTTATTACCACCCCATACTTCAATATCTTTGCGCAAAATTCGAGCTATGCGTGCTAAAAACCCTAGTGAATCACGTACCATAATGACGGATATGGTCTTACCCAGTGAAACCAACCCCTTAAACAATCTTTTTGGAGGTGAACTCCTTGCCCGTATGGATAGGGCTGCCAGTATTGCTGCGAGAAGACATAGCCGTAGAATAACGGTTACCGCTTCTGTGAATCACGTTGCTTTTAACCGCTCAGTCCCATTAGGTAGTGTAGTAACGGTAGAAGCTGCTGTTTCAAGGGCTTTTAGAACCTCTATGGAGATTTATATTGATGTTTGGATGGAAGACCGCTTTACGGGTGAGAAAGCCAAAGCCAATGAGGCTATTTACACTTTTGTTGCTGTCGATGAAACCGGAACTCCAACCGAAGTTCCACCACTAGAACCGGAATCTGATTTAGAAAAGGAACGTTTTGCAGCAGCACTTAGAAGAAAACAATTAAGTTTGGTGCTTGCTGGGAAGTTAGAACCAAATGAAGCTACTGAATTAAGAGCACTTTTTATGGGTTAAAGAATGTAAAATTTAACGCCTAGAGATGGCATAAAAAAAGAGGTCTTGCCAAAAATATCATCAAGTTCTGATGGTCGCTCAATTGACCAAAAATCCCAATTGTTCTGTACGCTCAAATAAAATCCAAGCCAATAATTTAAGCGATAGGAAAAATTTACATTTGCCATGATCGCAAAACCATTGTCATTAAAACGGCGAAAACCATTTTCATTCCTTAACGTGACACCACCAAAACCAACATTCCCCTCTATCTGAAAATTATTTCTTTTTTCTAGCAGAGCATAGCCAAATGTTGCAAAAAAATGAGTGATTCCGCTGGCATCAATTGGTCCTACCAATTCTTGATCTGTAACCCGCCCTTTAAAGGCCTGGTACTGTAATCCCAGCAATAAACGTTCTCTTAGTTTTATTTGTGCATCTATATGCACCCCATTCCAAGTATCATATCCTTCAGAAATAAAATTATTCCCATAAGCACTGGGGACTAAAAAACCTATCTTAACCTGTCCCAAAACATCATAATAATAATCAGGTTTTTGGTTTTCCTGATCATTTTTTTGTGTGTAAAGCGCTAGGGGCAATAAAAACAAAAATACCGCGCCAAATTTCTTAAAATTCAAATTCAAAAGAGCCAGATTGTTCATTTACAATAATTTCTAATTGTCCTGTTTCTACAATACCATTGTTTATAATGTTGTATTCAAATAGGACAGTATCACTTTCTATAGTATTAAAAGTGTGCGTGTTTATTTGTTCAGATGGTAAAAGTTCGTCAAAGCCATTTTCTCTTACATCACCTCCATAAAAATAAGGGTCTGTATCTCCCAAAATCTTAACTCCAGCATTATAAGACCAACTGTATTGTAATGTATCTGTTTGATTGGTATTTCTAATAGTATTTAATTGGAATGGTTCAATTCTATCCAAAACAATACTTTCAATGTCATATGTATTATCCTTTAAATCAATTTCATTAATAAAATTAAAAGCTAATGGTGCTGTCCCAGGTTTAAATCCGTTAAAGCCGCTATCGTAAAAATTGATTAATGCATATACATTTGAGGCATTTAAAGGCTTTAAAGCTGTAATCGCAATATTTCCTTGAGCGTCGCTAACTCCGCTTCCAATGAGCTCTCCAAAATCGCTTCTTATGGCTGCTTCTAGATCAAACCCATACTGTTTAGTCGCATAAACTTTTACGGGAACATTACCAAATGGATTACTTTCAGAATCAATGAGTTTTGCCTTTAAAAGAAGTCTTTGATTGTCTTCAAATTCTATGTCATTTTCACATTTAAAAGCCAGCAATGTCAAAAGACAGAAACCAAAAAGTGCTTTTTTCATATTTATAAGTTGCTTTTTTTACAAAAGGTTGCTCATTTAGCCTATAAAATGCTACGAATATTAGAATATGGGTAAGTTACAGCTGATAGATCCAATGCTCTGGATTTAACTTTTTAGTATCTTGATACAGGTAGAATTTAAGGTTGGTAACTCCACTAAACCGATTGGTATAAATCTCTCCCAGTGCTTCTTTAGCAGCTACTTTATCGCCTTTCTGTACATATGTCTTGGAAAGGTTGTAATACATACTGATGTAGTTTCCGTGCCTTAAATAAATTCCTTTTACACCCATTTTATTAGTAAAAATAGTAATTACCTCTCCCTCAAAAATGGCTCTTGCCTGTCCTCCTTTATCAGTGGTAATTGTTACACCATTGTTCTGATGTTTTATCCCTGGATATACTTTATCTGCGTAAACTCCAAATCCTTGACTTTTAATACCTTTTTCAACCGGCCAAATCAATTTTCCTTTGTTGGAAGAAAAGTTATTTGCTATCAATTTTGCTTCAGGGGTTAAAGCAAATGAGGTTGTATTGCTACTTCCAGATTTTTTATTGGAACTAGCAATCGCCGAGCGAATCAGTTTTTCTATTTCACGGTCTATTCTTCTAGATTCCTTCTTCTTTTTGTCTATCGCTTGAGTATACTTGGATTCATTTTGTTTAATTGATTGTAACAATGTCCTTTGTGAACCAATTTCTTTAGATAAATCGTTCTTGGCCCTTCTATTTTCAACCAATAATTGATCTTTTATTTTTCGCTGCTCCACCAAGTCCTTATTTAGGGTTGATAATTCTTCGGTTTTGGCTTCAATACTTTCTCCTTGTTGCTTTCGATGTTTGGTATATTGTTTTATATACTGCAATCGCTTAAAAGCTTGAAAAAAGTTATCTGAGGAAAGTAAAAACATCAAGCGGTTGTTCTGCGTTTTGTTTTGATACGATTTTTGAATCAATTGAGCGTAATCGTCTTTCAAAAGCTCCAAATCTTCACGAAGCTTTCCTATGCTTCTAACATTGGCATTAATCTGTCTATTTAAAAGATTGGATTGTTGGTTTGTAACCCTTATTAATTCTTGTCTTACATTTATTTTTCGGTCAAGAGCTTCCATTTGCTCTAAAACATTGCCTTTTTCTTGTTTTTGGGCAGAAAGCAAGCGATTCATTTCTCGAATCTCTTTTTGAAGTTTGGCACGTTTAGCCTCCAATGCTTTTTGTTGACTTGTTTGAGCGCTCAAGCCTCCTGAAAAAAGGATTGCTAACCCTAAAAGTATAATATGGCGATAGAAGGATTTTTGCATATCACTCTAAAACAATTTCTTCAAAACCATTCGGTATTTTATAGGGGAAGTTTAACTGTCTCCCAAACTCCATATTTCTATATTCAAGACCTATAGCTGTTTTATCCTCTTTATTCAAAGCCTCTATAGCAATGGTTGCAGGTAAAACTTTTGAATCTAAGTCTTGGTATTGATAGTCCATTTTAAGGAAGCGATTTTCCCATGGTTGGGAAAGTTCCTGCTTGGCAATTTTAAAGTTTTTAGGTTCTATGGAAAAAATAATTTTAAACAAATCATTTGCCCTTTTTGGTTCTAAACCATAATTACCATCAACTATGGTAGAGGCATACTTTTGGTCTCTTAAATCTAAAACTGCATTGCCCAGTAATAAATTCTGTACTTTTTTAAAATCCAAATCAGTTCCTAAAAGGTTGCTTAAATATGAAAAATCCCCGTCAAAATATTCGTTTTGTAATTTGTTATAGAATGAAACCCTTTTAGGTGTAATTATAGCTTTTACTACGCCAAAAGGAGCGCTGATCCAAATGGTTTCATCTTTTTTCATTCTAAAACTAACACCTATTCCCTGTGCGTTTTTACCATCATCATAGTCAATCTTAATTTTACCGCTTAAAGTTTCAAAATCAATTTCATTCTGGTAGTGATTGGAAATAATTCGCTTAGTAGTCAAGGAAACATCTACCTCGCCAGACGCAATTGTTTTGGTAGACTTGCAGGATGTCAAAAAAATAATCAGCATCAAAACACTTAACTTTTGCGCCAACATGAGGTGCTTATTCATCTAAAATCCAGGTTTTATCTTACTAAGGTACAAGTTTGCTTTTGAAAAGTTACTTGTCTTTGTGTACGCATCGGCAAGGGTTTTATAAACCTTGTTTGCTAAAGCAATATCATCAAATAAATAATCTAGAGAAGTTTCCAATACTTCTATGGCCTGGCTGTTTTTGTTGTTTTTATGTAGTGCTAAACCATAAGCATAATAGAAATAGGGCTGTAAAGGATAAGCTTCAACAGCATCTTTAGCTGTTTTTTCTACTATCCGATATTGTTCAAGTTTAATTTGATTTTTTATGGCCATCTCCAGCCCTTTTGTAGTGGGCTCATTATCCTCAACTGTAAGGGTTACTGATTTAACAGTAGGCTGTTCCAAAGGTTTGTTTAAAGAATCGTTGATTTTAGAAGTAAGTTCTTCTTTAAAACTGGAATTGGATACACGGTTGAGTGTTTTTAATGCTTCATGGTATTGCTTCCTCTTGTAATAAATCAGTGCCAAATTCTCTTGTAATTTTCTATCGTCAAATGGTATGGTGGACTCAACAGCTTTAATCGTACTAGACTGTTTGGATAAGATGGCGACCAAAGTATTCAAATACCAGTAATTTTTTGGCTCGGCAATAAGGGCTTCTATCGCATATTGCTGGCCAGAAATATATTTTTTATCCAAAAGATAGGTTTTTGCCAACTCATGGTCAATCACATGATTGTCTGGCTCTAACCGCTTACATTCTAGGAATAAATTGATAGCACGGTCATAGTTTTGTATGCCCTTTTGTTTTAAGGCTTCAAAGAAACTTTCCTGAAACTCATCGGTATATTCTTCTAAAAATACTTCAGAACTTTCTTCAACTTGAAGCTTTTCTTCTTGGGCATAGCTTAGACTAGCTGGGATTAAAAAACCCAAGCTCAAACTCAAATACAAAAGTGCCTTACTTCTTTTCAACCCAATTCTCGTTAAAAAATTCACTAATCAATTTAAGTTCCAAAACGTTTTTATTAAGGCGACTAATTTCATAAGTACATGAATATAGTAGTTCATCTTCCTCATCATAAAATATCCGTTCTAGCCTGTTTAAAGGTTTGACAATTGTCCACTTTTCTGAACCGTGTGAAAAATTAGATGAAGGATAACAATAAATGACATCTGAATACTTTATTTCCGATAGAACTCCTTTATTACTTTCTTTAAATGAAAAAATATGTTCCGAAAACCTTTTATCAAAATGATTAGATTCTTTTGAATGAAAAATCAAAAGACTATCGGTAGACTTTTTAGTTGACAATTCCCAATCCCCATAAATAAGTTCCACTTTTTTTGATTCTTGGGCAATCATCTTGATAGACGGCATTAGCAATACCAAAATAAAAATCTTTGTTAATTTTTTGCTTTCAATTTTCATGATAAGTTTTAGCCAATTTATCAAAGTTGCAATTTTTTCTACTTAGCAATAGATTTAGTAGGGACTAGGGTCATCCTTTCATAATCCAAATTCAACATGTAGAAGGTGTTTTTATTTGTCAAACTATAATTCTTTCCTTTTTCAGCTTCATAATACGACAATATCAATATAGGTTTGTTCATTTTAGAATCTAATGACCAAATTCCTTTATTCCAGCTAGCTATCCTATTTTTACGTGTATCGTTTCCACATCTTCGATAAACCTTACCATTATCATAACTCAACATAAAAACATTAGAATCTTTTTTAAAAGACAATGCTGGTTTCACGCTAGAGTTATATGCTTGTTTAAAATGATGATTATACTTCTTATATACTAATTTATCATTACTCGATTCAGATTTGGAAAAATACCAAGAGCCATATAAAAATTCAAGGGTTTGGTTTGATTGTGCTATAGAATTAGCAAAGCCAAATAAAATTAAAAATAATATCCCAAGGTGATGTTTCATAAAACTTCTTTATAATAGGGATACTGTAATCAACTATCATTCCAAAACCGAATAGTCACCGATGCTGATGGTTTCAAAATTACCATCATATTTTACATAGTTCCCTATCATAGCGTTATCCAAAATAGCATTTTTAATAGTACTCTCACTTTGGATTATGCTATTTTTAACGGTTGAGTTCTCAATAGTTGTTCCAGAACTAATTGACACGAATGGTCCTACGGTAGTGTTTTTTAAGACCACATTTTCACCAATGTAACAAGGTTCTATAATATTGGCGTTCTCTTTTTTTACGGAATCTGAAATCATATGCTCCCCATCCTTCTCCAAAAAGCCCAGCATACGCTGATTGGTTTCTACGGTAACATTTTTATTTCCACAATCCATCCACTCATCCACTTGACCAGGAACAAACTTCATGCCTTTTTCCATCATACGTTTTATACCATCATTTATCTGGTATTCCCCACCATTTATGATGTTATTGTCCAAAACATACTGTAATTCATCTTTAAGCACACCAACATCCTTAAAATAATAGATTCCGATCACCGCTAAATCTGAAACAAACTCCTCTGGTTTTTCCACTAGCTCTACAATCTCATTATCACCGTTTAATTTTACAACTCCAAATGCTTCTGGCTGGTCAACTTGCTTCACCCAAATAACACTATCGGCATTCTTGTCCAAATCGAACTCAGCGCGAATTAATGTGTCTGCATAAGCAATTACCGCAGGTCCACTTAAAGAAGGTTTGGCACTCATAATAGCATGACCAGTTCCCAAAGGCTCATCTTGACGATAGATTGAAGCTTTTGCCCCTAAACCTTCTGCTAAGCTTTTTAAACTCTCAACCACATCATCTCCAAAAAAAGCTGGGTCACCTAGAATAAAGGCAATTTCGTCCACTGGCTCTCCTAAAACTTTTGCAATATCGGTCACCAAACGATGAACTATGGGTTTGCCGGCTACTGGAATTAAAGGTTTTGGCACTGTTAGCGTATGTGGGCGTAATCTTGAGCCTCTACCGGCCATTGGTACTATTATTTTCATACTATGTAAGTTCTAAGCTTTCAGCTATAAGTTTTAAGTTGCTTTTATTTAATAAGATTCCTGCCTTCGAAGGAATTTGTTACTTCACCCCAGTGCTTCCAAATCCGCCAGTTCCTCTGGAAGTATCTGATAATTCGCTTACCTGCATCCAATCAGCACGTTCATGTTTGGCAATAACCAATTGTGCTACACGCTCTCCATCTTCTATGGTAAAGTCTTCATTAGAAAGATTGACTAATATCACCCCTATCTCTCCCCTATAATCGGCATCTATGGTACCTGGTGCATTTAAAACAGTGATTCCCTTTTTTGCAGCCAAACCACTTCGCGGACGCACTTGTGCTTCAAAACCAACAGGCAACTCTATAAAAAGACCTGTTTTAACAATGGTTCTTTCTAATGGTTGTAACGTTATGGAATCTGAAATATTGGCTCTTAAATCCATCCCTGCAGAAGCATTGGTTTCATAATGCGGTAAAGGATGTTTTGATTTGTTTATGATATTAATTTGCACGCTTAAAGAATATGGTTTTTAATTTGTCTCCTTCTAGTTTATAAATCAAGCCCAAAAATACTAAAAGTAGGATGCTCCCAATGATTAAGTTTCGGTTAAAAGCATAGAACGAAAGGGTAGAAAAAACTATGGACAACCCACCATAAAAGAAGATTTTACGCATGTTGTACGGAATAGGATAATGCTTTCTCCCAAAATAATAGGAAAGACCCATCATTGTTCCATAAGCTACTAAAGTTGCTATTGCCGAAGCCATATAGCCTATCTTAGGAATAAAGATAAAGTTGATTAGTAAAGTTAAAACAGCTCCTGTAGAAGAAATATATGCGCCATATTTGGTTCTGTCAGTTATTTTGTACCAAACCGAGAGGTTGTGGTAAATTCCTAGACATAAGCTTGCCAATAATATAATAGGAACAATTTCAATGGCTTCTCTTAAAGCTTCGTTTCTGATCAGAATTGGAGAAATCACATCTATAAAAACAACAACTGCCAACAAAATACAGCTTCCTAAAATCACAAAATAATTGGTGATTTGCGCATAAGTCTTTTGTGGGTTTTCTGTATTAGAATGACTAAAGAAAAATGGTTCTACACCCATTCTAAAAGCCGTTCCAAATAATGTCATAAACAATGCTAGTTTATAACAAGCACCATACTTACCAGCCTCACTATCTGAAACCAATTCCGTCAATAGTATTTTATCTACCACCTCATTAATTGTGAAAGCAATACCGGCAATCATAACCGGGCCTGCATATTTTAGCATTTGCTTTAATAAGCCAAAATCAAAGGAATAGTTCCGCCTTAAATACGTTGGGAGTAGTATTAAAAGGGTTACAGCACTTGCAATAACATTAGATATAAATATGTAATTAATTTCATTGCTCTCCTTATAAACAGAACTAAATATACTTTCAGAATTCTCACTGACGAGCTTGGGCAATACCAATAAAAAGAAAATGTTTAGTCCTAAATTGATAGCTACATTTACTGTCTTTAGTACTGCATACTTCATTGGTTTTTCATTTGCCCGTAAAAGGGCAAATGGAATAATCACCAAGGCATCCAATACTAAAATATAGGAAGTGAATTTGATGTATTCTACATTGATGTTGGTTACCTCCGATAATACATTCTTAAAAACTAATGCAACTAGTAAGAATAGAACAGAAGTACATACTAATGAAATCAACGAAGTAGAAACCACCCTGTTTTTATCATCTATCTTATGATAAAATCTAAAAAAGGCTGTTTCCATGCCATAGGCCAGAAAAACATTGAAAATAGCTATCCAAGCATATATATTTATATATTCTCCATAACCAGAGGCTTGCTCAAAAACAGAGGTGTACAATGGAAGCAAGAATACAGAAAGCATTCTTGGCAATACTGTGGCCAAACCATAGACTGCTGTCTGTTTAAAAAGCTTTTTAAGCGGATTCAATAGAAAAGTGCTTTTAAAAGAAACCCCGAAGTTAAACTTCAGGGCTTATGTTGTTATAAAAGTAGTCATAAACAGCCTTTGTTCAAAGGCTTGTGTTTTTGCTATTTGTAAATCAGAGGTTTTTTCTCTTTTACACCTTCTATCTTAAAGTACTTTATTTTGTCCCCATCTAAATAGCTCACCACACATTGGTCAGGAGAAAGTTCAAAAGGAAACTCTTCCTTTAATTTTGGTGGTTGATTCCCAACTTCTTCCCTAGAATCTGAATGCATTACCATATCTGGTTTTTCAGAACTTTTGTTCATGAAATTGGCTGTGGCAACTTTACCATCTTCTCTGTCTTCTAGTTTTATATCAGCCACTTTACCTCTAAAATAGGCCTGTTGCATCATATTTGCCTCTGATGGCAAATTTGAGATGGGTAGTTCCAATTTTATTCCTGAACCACTCTCTGGTCTCCCTCCCGTCCAAGATTGGCAAGTTGCTTGCCCCATTTCAAAAGGTGGGTTTTCAACTAATTTCTTCTGTGAAGAACATCCTGATAAAGAAAAAGTCATAACTAAAATGGTGCCTATTAAGATTTTCATACGTTCCAATTTTTCAATATTGTAAAGATATAAAACCAAAAGTAGTGCCAAATATGTTCTTAACTATTAATCTGAATCTTTTAAAAATCGTAAATCAGCTAATTCATTCTTAAGTTGTCTTCCTATAAAAAACCCAAAAACAACCAACAGAACAATAGAAGAAATTAAAATATAAGTATAAAATCCAGCGCTTAGATTAGCTTTAAAAAGTGGTAATAATATTATAAAGCCAATAGCATAAAGCAATACAATTAATGGGGTTATTACTATATGTACTATTCTCCTTTGGTTATAATACTTTGTAAGTTCTTGCTTGAACAAGGTGTTTTCTTTACTTCTATTTATACGTTGTAACTTTTTAATGCTTAAGAGCTCGATAATAATTCGAACAATTAGGCTTCCTATCATAAGCGACAATCCCAGAATGACTTGGCGATTGTTATATCCAGAGATGTAAAAGAAAAAGCCCACTAAAACCAGTACTGTGGCAAATAACACAACATTAGTGATTTTTTGCTTATTCTTGATTTTTTCTATTTCCTTCATTAAGGATTCAAAACCGTCCTTAGGGGGTCTTATTTTTGCCTGCTCATTCCATTTTGATTGTATTTCTTCAAAACTATTCATTGTTTACACATTTAGTAAGTTCATTTTTTATGCGATGTATTCTTGTTCTTATTGCCTCATGTTTTATCCCTATAACTACAGCAATTTCTTTTTGTGGCAATCCCTCTAGTTCCAATAAAATAATTGCCCTATTAGTTTCTGAAAGTTTGTTTATACAGCCATATAAACCTTCATACATTTTCTCTTTATCTACTTTTAAATCTTCTTGAGGCACATTAGCTACAGATTCTACATCGTAATTTTTTACTTTCTTTTTTAATTTTCTCAGTCTCGTTAAACATGTATTTACGGTAATTCTATAAATCCAGGTAGAAATCTTACTGTCATTTCTAAACTCATCTAGGTTATCCCAAACTTTTATAAAGACTTCTTGCGTTAAGTCGCTTGCTTCGTCATTATTCCCCTCAACATAACCTAAGCAAATACGCATTACTTTATCGTAATTTGAATGATAGGTGTCTTTAAATATTTCTTCTTTTTCCTTCATTAGTTTTTTAACTCAGCAGCTATCTTTTCTAAAAACCATTCTGGTTTGTCATACATAATAAAATGGGCAGAACCTTCTGCAAATTCTATGTCGTATGTTTCTAGATTTTTATATTGATTTTCATAGGTTGTTTTAGCCATTTCAAGACCATATGGGTGTGTTGCTCCAAGAACTTTTACCGGTATGTCTATTTTGGCAATATCCTCTCTTAAATCTAACTTTAATAAATCTGTATAGCCGTAAACATAGGTTTCGCGGTCCGCCTTTAGTATCCAATCCGTTAGCTGTTTATGTTTTTCGGATTTCAAGCTCATTCCAGAGGCCATTTGGCTGGCCATTTTCTCAAAAGAAACCTCGTCCATCTCCAATATTTGTGTATTCCAAGGGCTCTCGTATGCAATATTTTCACTATTGAAATTTGGCATCATTAAAGCTCCTGTTGAAGGTAGCGCATCTACAACAATTAATTTTGAATAAGAATGATTTTCATCTGTTGCCAACCACAAGCCTAAAGCACCTCCTAAACTATGCCCAATGATTATAGTGTTTTTAAGTGCTTGCTTTTCAACGTATTTGTTTATTGCATCTTTAATCTTTGGAAGCCAAGGTTTCTCAATAGGTGTTACTCCACCAAAACCTGCGAAGGTAAAAACATGACATTCATTTGTTTTGGAAATTTCATTGACCAAATCCTCCCATACCTCTCCCGTACATGTAAATCCAGGAAATAACAAAACTGGGCTTCCTTTACCAACTACATCTACTTTAAATTCAGCATATTGTGCTTTTACAGAAATCCCTAAAAAAAGAATTGATAACATAATGGTTTTTTGAATTGTGTTCATTTTTCTAAATTTTAAATTAAATTTTCCCTTTAGATTCAATTCTTAGAAAATGTTACATCCAAAAACAAAAAAACCTCACATTTCTGTGAGGTTTTATATTATTATGTTTGACAATTATGGTTACTACAAAGCTTAGAGATTCCTGCGTAGGCAGGAATGACAAAATCTAATTGTTCAACGCTTCTTTATTTTGAAGAATTTGGCTTAGCTAAGACTACGCCTAATTGTTCAATGCTTCCGCTCCGCCAACAATTTCCAATATTTCATTGGTAATAGCTGCTTGTCTCGCTTTGTTGTACGTTAACTTTAATTGGTCACGTAGTTCCGTAGCATTATCTGTTGCTTTATGCATTGCTGTCATACGAGCCCCGTGCTCGCTAGCAAAAGAATCACGAATAGCTTTATACAATTGTGTCTTCAATGACTTTGGAATCAATTGCTCTACAATCTCAGGCTTTGACGGCTCAAATATATAATCCGCAGCTCCAGAAGTATCCCCTTCCATGGGAACGATTGGCAAAAACTGCTCAGACATTACAATTTGGGTAGCTGCATTTTTGAATTTGTTATACACTAATTCAATCTTATCGTACTCGCCTTCAGTAAAACGTTGCATTAAGTTTTCAGCTATCTCTGCAACATTATCAAAGGTTAAGTCATCATAAACAGCACTATGGTTAGAAAGAACCGTATTGTTTTTTCCTAGAACGTCATTTGCTTTTTTACCAACAGTAATAAAATCTACTTGTTTTCCAGCATAAGTATCTAGTAAAGCAGAACACTGTTTAATGATATTTGTATTGAACGCTCCACAAAGACCACGATTAGATGTAATCGCAACAACAAGAACTTTACTTACTTCTCTGTTATCTGCATACTTGCTACCTGCATCTCCATCTAAACTAGCACTTAAACTTTGTAAAAGTTCTGTCAGTTTATCAGAATAAGGGCGCATTGCAGTAATAGCGTCTTGTGCTTTCTTCAATTTTGCAGCAGATACCATTTTCATGGCACTGGTAATCTGCATCGTTGAAGAAACGGATGCTATTCTATTTCGTATTTCTTTAAGATTTGCCATAAATCAATTTAAAGAATGATTATGCTCTATATTTTCCTGATAAATCCTTACAAACCGCTGTTAAGGTATCTGTAACCTCATCTGTCAATTTACCTGATTTTAAAGTATCCAAAACATCTCTATGCTTTGCATTTAGGAACTCGATAAAATCTCTTTCAAATTCTTTTACTTTATCAACCGGTACGTCACGCAACAAGTTTTTAGAACCTGCAAAAATGATAGCAACTTGGTCTTCTACTGTAAAAGGATCATTCTGAGCTTGTTTTAATATCTCTACGTTTCTACGTCCTTTTTCAATTACGTTCAATGTAGCAGCATCCAAATCTGAACCGAACTTAGCAAATGCTTCCAATTCACGGAACTGTGCTTGATCCAGTTTAAGTGTACCTGCTACTTTCTTCATTGATTTAATTTGCGCCGAACCACCCACACGAGATACCGAAATACCTACGTTAATCGCTGGACGAACACCTTGGTTAAATAAATCTTGTTCCAAGAAAATTTGACCATCCGTAATCGAAATTACGTTGGTTGGAATATATGCAGAAACATCACCCGCTTGTGTCTCAATAATTGGTAGCGCCGTTAAAGAACCTCCACCTTTTACTAGTGGCTTTAATGAATCTGGAAGATCGTTCATGTTCTTCGCAATTTCATCATCAGCAATAACCTTAGCAGAACGCTCCAATAATCTTGAGTGAAGGTAGAAAACGTCACCTGGGTATGCCTCACGTCCCGGTGGTCTTCTTAATAATAGAGAAACCTCACGATAAGCAACCGCTTGTTTGGATAAATCATCATAAATAATTAATGCTGGTCTACCGGTATCTCTAAAATACTCTCCAACAGCTGCACCAGCAAACGGAGCATATACCTGCATTGGAGCAGGATCAGATGCATTTGCTGCAACTATTGTTGTATAAGCTAATGCGCCTTTATCTTCTAATGTTTTTGCAATGGCAGCAACAGTAGATGCTTTTTGACCAATTGCGACATATATACAATATACTGGCTCACCAGCATCGTAAAATTCCTTTTGATTAAGAATGGTATCAATACAAACTGTAGTCTTACCAGTCTGACGGTCACCAATTACCAACTCACGCTGACCTCTACCAACAGGAATCATAGCATCAATTGCTTTGATTCCAGTTTGTAATGGCTCGTTTACTGGCTGACGGTAAATAACACCAGGAGCTTTACGTTCCAACGGCATTTCATAAGTCTTACCAGAGATAGGACCTTTACCATCGATTGGAGTTCCTAGAGTGTCCACAACACGCCCAACAATACCTTCACCTACATTAATAGATGCAATACGTTGTGTACGTTTTACCGTAGCACCTTCTACAACCTCTTTAGATGGACCTAATAGTACCACACCAACATTGTCTTCTTCCAAGTTCAAAACGATACCTTGCATTCCGCCAGCAAACTCTACTAGCTCACCATATTGAACATTAGCTAAACCGTACACACGTGCAATACCATCACCTACCTGAAGTACTGTTCCTACTTCGTCTAGAGAAGCCGTAGCTTCAAAACCTGATAATTGCTGCTTTAATATTGCTGAAACCTCAGCTGCTTTTACTCCTGCCATTTTTATAGACTATTTGTAAATTCTCGTTTTAATCCGTTTAGTTTGTTTGCCACACTGGCATCGTATTGTAAATCGCCCACTCTTAGAATGAATCCACCAACAATACTTTCATCAACCTTATTTTCTATAGTAACCTTATTACCCGTTAATTTGGTTACTTGTGCTAAAATCTTCTTTTCTAAGTCAGCTGTTAAAGGAACTGCAGAAGTAACATGAGCAACATCCTCGCCTTTCATTTTCTCGAAAAGGATAATGTATTTGTAGGCTACTTCTTGAAGCATTTCTATACGCTTGTTAGCCGTTAGCGTATCTATAAGCCCCAAAGTAATTTGATTGCTTCCCTTGAAAATTGCATTCAAAGACTTCTTCTTAACATCATTTTTCACAACTGGACTAGACAATACATTTTGCAATTCTGTATTTTCTGAAATTACAGAGGCAATGGTACGCATATCCTTTTCTACCTTGTCCGCTGCTTTCTGTTCAACGGCAAAGTCCAAGGTTGCTTTTGCATATCGTATGGCTGCTCTAGCTTCGTTCATTTTTTAAAGTTTATACGATTAGATGTTTACTGGTTTAGAACATTTTATAAACGCTGTAAACCAAAAGCTTTAAACTTCTAAACTCTTTCCCCTAATTTAATTTGATGTCACCCAACATATCATCAACTAATTTTAGTTGCTTCTTTTTATCGGACAATTCTTCTTTGATTACTTTCTCTGCAATATCCACAGAAAGATTTGCTACTTGTTTCTTTATATCCGCAACAGCAGCTTTCTTTTCACTCTCAATAGCAGCTTGAGCTTGCTTAAGCATTTTATCTCCTTCTGTTTTTGCTTGCTCTTTTGCTTCAGAAATTATTCCCTCCTTCAATTCTCTTGCTTCCTTAAGCATGGCATCACGTTCCGCTCTTGCTTCTTTTAAGATTCTCTGATTATCTGCTTGAAGGTTTTGCATTTCCTTCTTTGCCTCTTCTGCAGAATCCAAAGCACTTTTTATTGATTGCTCGCGCTCACTTACCGCACCTAAGATAGGCTTCCAAGCAAATTTCCTTAAAATCCATAAAAGGATTAAAAAAGTAATTGCTGTCCAAAAAACTAATCCAAACCCTGGGTTTACTAAATCCATTTCTTAGTGTTTAACTAATTTAAATTTTGACTTAACTATTGTAATTAATTAAATGCAGAAGCAACCAACCGTTACTCCTGCATTAAAATTACTTAAGCTGCAGGAGCTGCTTGTAACAAAGCAACAACCACACCGAATAATGCTACCGCTTCAACGAAAGCTGCAAGAATAAGCGCAGAAGATTGAATCTTTCCGTGCATTTCTGGCTGACGAGCCATAGCTTCCATAGCTCTTCCACCGATGTTTCCAATACCAACACCAGCTCCAATAGCTGCTAAACCTGCGCCAATAGCTGCGATTCCATAAATAGTCATAATATAAAATTTAAATTAATGATGTTCTTCTTCCGTTGCCATTCCAAAATAAAGGGCTGACAAAATTGTAAAAATATATGCTTGTATTGCAGTTACAACAATTTCAATAACCGTAATAAATAGTGAGAATGCCACAGAGATTGGAGAAACCCAAACCGTTTCAAAAATAAAAATCAATGACATTAAAGCCAAAATTATAATGTGTCCTGCAGTTATGTTTGCGAACAAACGAATCATTAAAGAAATTGGCTTTGTAAAAATACCGATAAGCTCTATCGGCATTAAAAATATCTTCATTGGAACAGGAACACCTGGCATCCAAAAAATATGTTTCCAATAGTTTTTATTCCCGCTAAAAGTGGTAATTATAAAAGTGAATAATGCTAATGTAAATGTAAATGCAATATTTCCACTAAGGTTTGCTCCGTTTAATATTGGTATAAGTCCAAAAATATTATTTATCCAAATAAAGAAGAAAATAGTCAGCAAATAAGGCATATACCTTTTGTACTTGTTTTCTCCAATCATAGGTCTAGCAATCTCATCACGAACAAAAACAATAAGAGGCTCTACAAAACCAGCAATCCCGGTTGGCACTTTATTCTCTGATTTTCTATATACCCTAGCTGCGGAAATAAAAATTAAAAGCAACACTATAACAGAAACCCACATCATAAATACATTTCTCGTTATTGATATGTCTAAAGGTTTGCCAGCATTAGTTGGATGATGCTTATCATCAAAAAAAACAGCATTAGCACCATCATTTAATTGATATATTTTTTCGTGAAGTTTTACAAACTTACCCCCATTTTTCTCAACAACAACTTTACCTTCATCATCATGATGAAATTCACTGGACATAAATGTTGTAAGGCCGTTATCTGTCCATAAAATTATTGGTAAGGGAAGCGAGATTGGCTTATCATCAATGTCTATAATGTGAAATTCATGCGCATCCTTAACGTGATGCATTATCATCTCGTTTGGGTCAAATTTTTTATCCCCTTCTGATTCTTCTTTATCGTAGGCAAAACCAGCAATGGGCAGCGCAAGTAAAAGTCCTAAAAAAGCTGCTTTAAAAGTACTTATTCGCATTCGTTTATCAGATTAAAATACCGCTCTAAAAATTCCGTGCAAATGTACGCACATAAAATGAATTGACAAACAATAAAACAGAAGGATTATTTAGCTGCTAAAAACTGGTTAATGCTATAAACTTCAAAAGCTAAAAAAATAAAATAAGGAATAAAAAAATTGATTGCGTCACTAACTTTATTCGGTGCTTCAGAAAGGAACAATGGAAGTAAGAATATTACAACCAAGAACATCTTTAAAATCATTAAAAGAATAAATGGATTAAACACCTGAACTTTACCATTGGCAAATCGGAAATTAATGATGGAATAGACTATTAAAACTGAAATAAAATGAAACAAGTAGGTGTTCCAAAGAGGTATTACAAATTTATAGTCGGTTTGTAATGCATTCAACAAATAGGTATGAAGTAAATAAAGCAATGCTGCTCCAATAAGCAATTGAACCATAAAAAGCAATTGACGCTTCTTAAAAGACTCGGACATGACAATTAGTGCTTAGATATTTTAATAATTTGCCTTACAACAAAATATATTGAAATTATCACTGCAAATAAAGAACAAATAACCGTATAAATGGAATGCTTATTTGGATATTTTTCGTCTAAAAATACACCTAAATATGTGCCAGCTCCAATAATTGCAATCATTTGAAATGCAATCCCAGAAAACTTAGCATAACTATTTAATAGGCGTTTCTTCTTAGGAGACTTTTGCTGGCTCATTTGATTTTGTTGAACCTATCTTGTGGGTAGTCCCACTAGATGTGGATGTAGTAGGCGCGGATACTCCCTTACCCATGCTACAGGAAGCATTGAATGTAGCCCCAGGCTCCACTGATAATTTGGACACATTCACTGTTCCCTCAATTTTTGCTGAAGATTTAAGTGAAAGTAATTCAGAAACAAAAAGTTCCCCATCAAAATTACCCTCTATATCTGCATTTACACACTCTACTTTACCTTTTATAAGGCCGTCTTTACCAATAACTACTTTGCCAGAGGTTTTTACATTACCATCCAATTTTCCATCTATTCTAAAATCGGCTTGAGAAGTAATGTTACCTTTTATTACGGTATTCTTTTCAATTCTGTTTGGCTGTCCGCCAAAGCTTTCCATAGGTTTTTTGTTGTCTGAAAACATTTTGCTCACGGTTTTGGGGTTAAAATTTGTGATTTATACTCGTCTATATTCTTATGTACTTGTATGATTTTATAGTTAGATGATAAAATTACAAAATTCTCATCCTTAATGCGGTAATCCTTATTGTTTTTTAACAGCTCGGCATAGCCCAGCGCAAAGTCTTTTGATTTAAATCCATGTACGACCACAAATTGGTCCTCTAAAGTGTAAATATCCTTAGATACGATATTCTTGTAATTTAGGTCTTTAATGGATTTTTCTAGACGTTTTTTAAGCTTTAGAGCTGCCTCATTGTTACTTATCTTAAAAGGGAAAACTACCTTCCAATTTCCTGTTCCTCTTGAACCCGTTTCGGGAGAGAACTTTTTTGTTTCCAATTTTGGCAACTGTTCCGCTACCATGGTCTCAGCTTTTTTGCCTTCAGGGTTATTGGGGTAAGTTAGCGCCACATAATTTAAGGCTTCTTTAAAAGGCCCAAATCCCTGTAAGCGACCAATTGCGTTTGCCTTGAGCATTTCAAACTTTGGAACTATTGGGTCTCCAGTAAACTTATTAATATACGCTTCTGATTTGGTAATCACATTTAAAAAGTCTTGAGCTTGAAACAACTTATAAAGTTCTGTGTATTTTTTATCGGGACTATCTGAATTATCTGCAAGTACTGCCTGAGGGTTTAAAAGTATCTCTGCATAACGGGAATCGGCATGGTTTTTTATAATATCTTGCTTTACCGTTGTTGCCAATGGGCTACCAGATTCTTCATAAATCTTATACAAGTTATATTTTGAAGGAAGTATCAAACGTTCTTCTGGTCTGGATGCCAACACAGATTCCAATTTATCCGCAGCCAACATGTTTTCTTTAAACTTCTCTTTGTAAATAAGCCCAAGCTGATAATTTGCAAAATTTCGTTCAGTACGTAAACTGTCTATAACTTCAATTTCAGTAGGAATGGCATCCAAGTAGAAATCCAATGAATATTTTTCTTCTTCCGTGGGTTCCCCAATTGTATTTGTATCTACCACTAGTTCTCCCGTTGCTTCAGAAGGTAACGCTTTGGCTTTATTACTCCATCTCCAATCATCTTCTAACTGACGGTCTCCCCACCTAGTTTTAAAATCATTCTTGCCATAACCCAAGCTTGTTACATTATAGAAATAGAATTTTCCCTGGTTTTTTTTACCTGCTTTAGTTTCACCAAAAGCTGCAAAACCTTTTGTAGTTCGCTCTTCTTCTTTTTGTGCTGCCTCTTCCGCTTTGCGTCTTAATTCTTCAATATGTTTTTCAAAATAGGTAACACGCTCATCAGGTGACATTTCATAAAGTACGATGATGCTATCTGCTTTATACGAAATATCCTCGTACTTAATAACATCTTCCAAGTTGTCAAACTTTTTCTTTATTGTGCGATACTTTTTGGTGTTGACCGTTAAATTGGTCAAAACACTATCGTAATATGCTCCAGAAGCCTTGTAATTGTTTTCATCAAAATTGTATTCCGCTAAATTCTCATAGTTTCTAGCGTTCAGTTTTTTATCCGTTTCCGTGGCTCTTAAGGATTTGTTATAATACGCCAATGCCAAACTATCTGAACCCAGTGCCAAATGATATTGCGCTATTTCATGATATATTTTATCTAAAAAAGGACGGTTTTCACGATTCTCTTCTAAGTCCGTTAGGTATTCTATTAATTCTTCCTTGTTAGAATCTTTAATAGCAGTATTTCGGATTTTCTGTAAATGGGAATTGATCATATATACCCTTGGAGATTTCCTATTTAATGCAATTACTTTATCAAAAGCATAGTTGGCACTGTCCTTAAAGCCAAGTTGATTGTATAACTGTCCAATAATAAAAAGATATCTCCCCTTTTCAGGATTCTTTTTGGTATAGCCTTGGGCAATCTTTAGTTTTTGAATTGCGGTATCAGCAGCACCAGTATTTAAATAGGCCTGAGCCATGACAGAATTGGCATCTGCATATTCTTGGTCTTTGAGCACATCGTACTTAAAAAGGTTTTTGAGGTTTTTAATTGCCAATTCCGAATTATCCAATCGCATATTGGTCTTTTCCCTCCAGATTCTAGCTTCGTTCAGCTTATCACTTTGTGTATATTTTCTTAAGATATAATTGAAGGATTCTAGCGCAGGAATATAGCGTTGGTCAAAATAGCGCGCCTTACCCAAGAGCAAAAAAGCTTCGTCCGTTTGTGGATTGCGTTCTTCATCTTTAATGTCCATACTGTGTTTTTGTATGGCCTTGGTAGCTTTTTCCTCAGCTATGATAAAGTTGGGATTATTGTCCTCTGAATCCAGTTTTATTTCTTCGGTGACCTCTAAGCGCTCTACTGGGAGTACTTCCCAAAAATCATCACGGTAATTGTTGTTCAATTCTTCCCTGCCTTTTTCAAACGCTAGATTACCATTGTACAAAGTGTTGTACTTGGTATTCAGCGCATGCCAATTACGGTTTATAAAGGCATCCTTTTTTGTTGAACATGCACTAGTAAGCACAATCAACACCACGCCCGAAATGATACGATTAAAATAAAACTTCAATGTAAAAATCTTTCCTAACTATGATAACTAAAAAAAGCCCCATTTAGTATGGGGCTTATCGATAAATAAGGAAATTATCTTACTGCTGCATAAATTGTATTGCCTAATTCTAAATCTGGTTGTAATCCACAAATCAATCTTGCTAAGAACTCTTTGAAAGGAAGAATATTTTTTACAGAATCTAATTTGTATCGCCTAGTGAATTTTTCTGTAGTATCATTATAAAGAAACCGCAGCTCTTTGGTAATATCATGCCTCTTTAAAAAGGATTTTTCATCCGGTTCCTCCATCCAAAATTCTACTTTTAACTCATTAAAGTGAATTTTACATATGTTTAAAAAAAACCTATTGTCATAACATTGGATTTTCAACATCACCCCTTTGACCTGATTTTTCAATAGTTTATATATTTCCTCATCCAGAATTTGAGTTTCAAAATTTGATTCTGATTTTTCCTTTGATAATTTATCAATTTCTTTTTTTAAATTATTTATTTCAGAATCCATAAAAGAGAAATTTTGCAACTTATTTAGTGAAATTTTTTTCTCCATTTTTTTGATTGAAGAAATTAAATTTTTTTTGTTCTGAATTTTGGAATGATTAGGATACTTTAGATTAAGAAGTCTATCTAATTCCCTGCTGGCTTTACTTAAAGCCTTGCTATCCAAAATAACTTCCTCATAAAAGTGTTGTTCTTTATGCTCTTTTATAAGAGTCTCAAGTCGTTGGACTTCCCATTGATAGTGGTCAACAAGCAAATCTAAATCAGAAGGCATTCTGCTATTTATTCTAAGAACACTAAAAATAATAAAAGTAACTTAAGTTACCCTCCAAAGAAGGTTTCCAGTTCCTTTAATGTTTCTTTTGAAGTCTTAATATCTTTTACGATTTCACCCTTATTTAAAACTACAATTCGCTCGCAAACTTCGGTCACATGAATTAAATCATGACTGGAAACCAAAACCGTCACACCTTCTTTTTCCGCCAATTCTTTTATGATTCCCTTTAAGCGAATTTGTGTGGTTGGGTCCAAGTTTGCAAAAGGCTCATCTAGAATAACCACTTCTGGATTACCAATAAAACTGGCCACGATTCCCGCTTTCTTTTGGTTTCCCTTAGATAAATCGCGTAAATATTTCTTTTGACCTAAAATTTCCCCATGGAAAAAATCCTCAAACTGTGCTAAAAGTGCATCCACATCTGCTTTGTTCCTTCCTCGCAACTCTCCAATAAAGTAGAAGTACTCTTCTGGGGTTAAATATCCAATTAAAAAAGTTTCATCAATAAAAGCAGAAGTAAAGGGCTTCCATGCTTCGCTTTGGTCCACTTGAACTTCATTGCTAATAATATGACCTGTACTAGGTTGAATTAAATCTAATAACAGGCTAAATAAAGTTGTTTTGCCTGCTCCATTGTTCCCGACAAGACCAAAACTTTGTCCCTTAGGGATTTCTAAAGATTCAATATTTAAAACGGTTTGCGCACCGTATGTTTTTGATAAATTATTAACTGTAATCATAGTTGGTTATGCTTTTTGTTTGTAGGCAGCTAGCGTTTTATATTTCTCTTTTTTATAAATTCTTTCGATTATGGCAAACATCCTATTCTTAAAGACAAAGCCGAGAAGACCAAATACAGCCACAAAAATATATCCAGCTGTTGGACTAATGGCAAAGTGCCCAATAGTGTAAATGATAATCGGCAACAATAGTTTAGGTAATGTAATTAACAATGTCTTTGCATTGAACGCCTGTTTATCTCCAAATGCCTTTTTGTTTGATGTTAAATCTATTGGAGATTTTACATAGGCCCCGCCCCATAAAACTAAATACGAGTTAATTCCAACATTGTAAATTGCTCCAGCTAAAACTGCAGCGTAAGCTTCCCAACCAAAATACAGGTAAAAAGTTGCCAAAAAGGTGGAAATTATGGTGGCAATAATTACCAAGTACCATTTAGAAGACAGGTATTCTTTATATTGAATATTCTGGCTCATCATCAACGGGTAATAACTGCTATCCCAGCTAGGTACATACTGTCCAAAGCTGAACAAGAATCCCCCAGTAACAAAAATTCCAGCAAAAATCTTTATGAAATTATTGTCATAGGCCTCGATAGATTGAGTAAAAAACAATAGGCCATAGAAAATAAAAAAGAAGCCCATGATTACCGCTGTACGCGCTCGCTTATTTCTTTTTATAAGTTTAATATCGTTCTTTAAAAAGGTTCCTAAATTCCCAAAACGGTTTAACCAATCTAAGTTTTCCGTTTTTGCTTCTGTATGTTTTGTGGCAAGACCACCATCCAGATACATATTCTTTTTAAAATAGTTGAAAGACGCTCCAAAAAGACCAAGTAAGATTGTCCAGGGCACTAGAGCTGTTACCGGAATATCATAAAGAAAATCAAACAGTGGTGCTGTGTAGGTGGTAATATCAAACCAGCCGTAATATTGTGACACTCCTAGTAAGATAAAAATACTGGCGATTACATAAAAAATGTTGTCTTTATTGTTTACTAGAACATTAATAAAATTGTTACAATATATTAATGCCATAAATCCTAAGTGCCAACCTATCACCCCTGCAGCATCATAGCCTTTTATAAGTAGTATTACACTAAAGGGAATAAAGAAAAAAGCATGCATCCAGTTAAAAAAAGATACCATGGTCTTGCCTAATGAGTAATGCACGACTTGACTTTTCTTAAAGGGCAGATACAAAAGCGGCTTAATATTGGTAACGGGCATTTTCTGTAGCATATACCTAAACACCATATCAAAAGCCAAATAATAAATAGCAAATTGATTTACCACTCGCAATGGGTCTCCCCAGCCGGCTTCTTCTATTATAAAATAGGAACCAAAGCCAAGGCTTAGGAACACAGCAATAAAATATAATGCCCCTAGGGCCATTAATATTTTAAACCATATTTCCGTTTTGAATGAAGCGGACCTAAAAAAGGATTTCCACTGAAGGTTGATAAAGTGTTTGAACATAGTCGTTGGTGATTTAGTTCTTAGCGTTAGTAACTAAAATAGATTATTTGTTACAAAAGCTATGCAATTTTAAAAATATAGCGTTCAAAATAGTATGAATCCGTAGTTTTGCAACCAAAATTTATTCAATGAGTGATTTTCATAAATTAACTGTGGCAGCAATTGACTCACTTACGCCCAATTCTGTTGCATTAACTTTTGATATTCCGTCAAATATAGAAGATACTTTTTCATACCTAGCTGGCCAATATATTACCATAAAACATACTATTAATGGAGAAGAATTGCGCAGGGCTTACTCTATTTCTTCTGCACCATCTTCTGATAAACTTACCGTAGGTATTAAAAAAGTGGAAGGTGGTAGTTTTTCAGTTTATGCTAATGAAAAACTAAAAGTGGGAGACATTTTGGAGGTGATGCCCCCAGAAGGGCGTTTTGTTTTTGAGCCGAGTTCTGAAGCACAAAATATAGCTGCTTTTGCTGCAGGTAGTGGGATTACCCCTATTATGAGCATTGCGCAAACTGTTTTGGAAGCAAATGATGCCAATAAGTTTGTTTTGGTTTACGGAAATCAAAACCCTGAAGAGACTATGTATCATGATGAAATTAAAAAGCTTCAAGAAACATATGGAGAACGGTTTTTTGTACAGTGGATATATAGTCGTTCCTCGGAACCAGATTGTCTTTTTGGTAGAATAGAAACCTCAACAGTAAATCTTATTGTTAAAAACAAGTTTAAAGAGATTTCATTTAATGATTTCTATTTATGCGGGCCAGAAACTATGATAAATACGGTTTCTGAAACCTTAAAAAACAATGGAGTAGAGGAAGGCAATATCCATTTTGAACTATTTACTACTTCAGAAACTGAAGATACTTTAGCAGAAGATTTAGATGGAAAGACCAAAATAGAAGTGCTCGTTGATGATGAAACCTTCGCTTTTGAAATGGATCAAAAAACTCTGGTTCTAGATGCAGTGCTGAAAGAGGATATAGATGCTCCATATTCGTGCCAAGGCGGGGTTTGCAGCAGTTGTATTGCACGCATAACAGAAGGGAAAGCTGAAATGGTCAAAAACCAAATTTTAACGGACAACGAAGTTGCCGAAGGTTTAATTTTAACTTGCCAAGCACACCCAACTACACCAACACTTAAGGTGGACTATGATGATGTTTGATTTATGGTTTTATCCAGTGCCCAACTCGCACTGTCATAACCAATAGTAAAGGCTTTTTCAATACCCTTTTTATCCAAAACACCTATTTGTTCCAGTTCTTGGGGTTCTATTAAAACATCGCATTCCCCAATCTTTTCTCGGCAAGAGGCGTAGATCATTAATCCGGTAATTCTACCTGTAAGTTGTAAAGAATTGCTTAAATCTTTCTTTTTGAGTGTTCCATTTATAGAAACATTACTCCCAATTATAAAATCACAGTTATCTTCCACATATTCCTTGGGAAAGTTGTTCATAATACCTCCATCGGCATAAAGCACTTTGTCTATTTCTACTGGACTAAAGACAGGTGTTAATGCTGCCGAAGCCAATAATGGTAGAACTAATTCTCCTTGGTTAAAAACCTTTTCTTTGCCATGCATTAAATCTGTTGCCACTACATGTAATGGTCTGGATAATGATTCAAAAGTATTCTCAGAAAAATAGTTGCTGAAAATTTTAAAATACTTGCTCGTATCTATAAGTCCTGGTTTTCCAATAGCAAAAAAACTATACTGAAAAAGTGGGGTTTCTTTAAAAAAAGAAAGCATTTCATCAGTGCTGTTTCCATTGGCGTAAAGTGCGCCTACAACTGCTCCAACACTAGCTCCAGCAACTTCTTGAGCCTCAATATTTCGCTCTCGCATTGCCTTTAACAAACCTATATGCGCCATGCCGCGAACTCCGCCACCAGATAACACAAGTCCAATTTTTTTGTTTTTAATTGATAATTTACTCACTCTTCTGCATTTTTGTTAAAGTTAACTGCTGTAGCTTAAGTTTAACAAATCTCCTCGTAAACTTTTTATCATCTTTACGACCAAACCGTATCAAAGTATTTATCGTAAGTTTACTAATCAAAACTTCTTTAGTTGCTAAAGACTGCTAAACATAAAACAGCGATTCTCATTTTTGCAAATTCTGCATCTACGGAATTTGAGCAAAAACCATTTGCTAAAAGTGCTGCATTATTTGAAGCACTAAACAAAGAGACCTTAGCTAAGGTTAAAAAAACAAAACTTCCCTATTTTCATTTTACAGAAAAAGAACAGTTAGGAACCTCTTTTGGGGAACGTTTTGTAAACGCTATTCAAGAAGTTTACCAAAAAGGTTTTGATACAATTATCACCATTGGAAATGATAGCCCACAGCTAAAAACAGCACATTTACTTGATGCATACAAACAGCTTCAACTTGGAAAAACAGTGCTAGGTCCAACTTTTGATGGTGGATTTTATCTAATGGGGCTTCATAAGGCAAACTTTGATGCTTCCTTGTTTGAAAGATTACCCTGGCAGCGTTTTGGCTTATTCAATAGAATATCTCAATTATTTGAAAACTACAATTCTCAGCTATTTAGATTACCAGTTTTTGAAGATATTGATACCAGAAGAGATGTTGCTATTCTACTTAACTTTACAAAGGCGCTTTCTTCGTTTATTTTATTTCTGTTGAATAAAATTAGTAGCTATTTAGATCCCATTTTCCCTAAACAAGAAAATACTTCTCATACCAATTTTTCACTGTCCTTTTACAATAAAGGATCTCCAATTCTTTAGATTTTCTAGTTACTATCATTTTAAATAGTTAGCTATTCTTTTTAATGAATTTTATCGCTACTAAATTCCTTAGCGATATCATTCAACAATATCAATATCTCATTTAGAACATAATAAATACAGACAATGGCAAATTCATATTATGACCCAGCAGATTTAAGAAAATTTGGCAAAATCACAGAGTGGAGCGAAGAACTTGGAACAAAATTCTTTGATTATTACGGTAAGGTTTTCGAAGAAGGTGCACTAAGTGCAAGAGAAAAATCTCTAATAGCTTTAGCTGTAGCACATGTAGTAAAATGTCCCTATTGCATTGATGCCTATACGAAAGATGGATTGCAAAAAGGAATTACTAAAGAGGAAATGATGGAGGCAGTGCATGCAGGAGCAGCTATTGAAAGTGGAGCTACGTTGGTGCATGGTGTGCAAATGATGAATAAGTATAACAAACTATCTATGTAGTTAGTCAAATCCATGTTTTAAAAAAGATTAAATGGAAAAAAGTATTCTACCAAAGAAAAAACCAATGCAAAAGTCCCTTAAAGCAAGGGATAACGAATTGGCAGTCACAAATAAGCAACTACAGATATTGGATGGCGGCCTTTTTGCGGATGGAGAGCTTCCTTATTTTAAGGATAAAATAGGAGAGATTGGACACTTTCCACTTCGCCCAAAGAAACTAGAAATTCTTCAAATAAATGTAGGATACATGTGCAATCAGGTTTGTGAACACTGCCATGTAGATGCTGGTCCAGATCGAAAAGAGATAATGACCAGGGAAACCATGCAACTTTGTTTGGAAGTAATAAAAAATACTGGAGCACATACATTAGATTTAACTGGTGGAGCTCCAGAAATGAACCCTGATTTTAGATGGTTTGTAGAAGAAGCTGCCAAAGCTGGTATCAAAGATTTTATCGTTCGTTCTAACCTTACTATTATCCGAGCAAACAAAAAGTATTATGATTTGCCGGACTTCTTTAAAAAACACAATGTTCATGTCATATCCTCCATGCCGCATTACACGCGTGGTAAAACGGATAAACAACGTGGTGATGGTGTTTTTGATAAGTCTATAAAAGCATTACAAGAACTTAATGAAAGAGGCTATGGAATGCCTGGAAGTTCGTTGCGATTAGATTTAGTCTATAATCCCTCGGGGGCCTATTTGCCAGGAGATCAAATGGCTATGGAAAAGGATTTTAAAAAGGCTTTGGATGAAGATTTTGGGATTCAGTTCCATAATCTATTTGCAATTACCAATTTGCCCATTGCACGCTTCTTAGATTATTTAATTGCCTCGGAAAACTACGAAGACTATATGTATGCTTTGGTTGAAGCCTACAATCCTGCTGCCGTAGCCAATGTAATGTGTACCAATACGATTTCTATTAGTTGGGATGGTTGGTTATATGATTGCGATTTTAATCAGATGCTAGATTTAAAAGTAGCAAGTAAAGTGAAGCATATTAAAGATTATAACGAAGATTTATTAAACGATAGAAATATTATCATTTCCCAACACTGCTATGGTTGCACGGCTGGTGCAGGTAGTAGTTGTCAAGGAACCGTAGCCTGAAAATAATATTAAAAATCAATGTCTCCTCGAGCGCAGTCGAGAGGTCATAAAAGAGCACTAATTTTAATTAGGTCTCCACTGCGTTCGACCTGAAAAAAGTTTTACACAATGAGTTATTTAGAAGCAACAAACGATTTATATAAAGAAGCAGCTTTAACCCCGGATGTTGGTTTATGTTGCACAACAAATCCAATTTGGGAACTACCTGGATTAAAGATTCCGAAAATAATGCAAGAGATGAACTATGGTTGTGGTAGTACCGTGCACGCTAGAGATCTTTCTAACAATCCAAAAATGCTTTATGTTGGTGTTGGTGGCGGAATGGAATTATTGCAATTCTCTTATTTTAATCGCCAAAAAGGTGGTGTTGTTGGTGTAGACGTTGTTGATGAGATGTTGGAAGCCAGTAGAAAAAACTTCGCAATAGCTGAAGAAGAAAATGATTGGTTCAAATCAGAATTTGTTGATCTTAAGAAAGGAGATGCGTTAAATCTTCCAGTAGAAGATAATAGTATTGATGTTGCTGCCCAAAACTGCTTGTTCAATATTTTTAAAGAAGAAGATTTAAAACGTGCAATTGAAGAAATGTATCGTGTTTTAAAACCTCACGGGAAACTAGTGATGAGTGATCCAACATGTGAGCAAGAAATGAATACTACGCTTAGAAACGATGACCGTTTACGTGCGCTTTGTCTTAGCGGAAGTTTGCCTATTAAGCAATATGTAAAGGCCTTAACCGATGTTGGTTTTGGAACTATCGAAATCCGTGCTAGAAAACCATACCGTATTTTAGCCCCTGGTGCTTACCCAACTGACGAACTAATCTATATTGAATCTATTGAGGTAGCTGCTATTAAAGATCCCATGCCAGAAGATGGTCCATGTGTTTTTACCGGTAAAGCTGCAATCTACTATGGAGATGAAGATTATTTTGATGATAAAAAAGGGCATGTTCTTCTAAAAAATCAGCCTTTAGCTGTTTGCGATAAAACTGCTGGTGCTTTAGCAAGTATTGGCAGACAGGATATTTTTATAAGTGAATCTACTTTTCATTATGATGGTGGGGGTTGTTGCTAAAACGCGACCATAATCATTTATTCATTTTCAAAATTTTATCCCTAGATGAAAAGAATTTTCATGCTGGTTGTTCTTCTTTGGACAACCATGAACTTTGCTCAAGAAACAACATGTAAGCTAGAAGGAAAGATTACTTATATAGAAGGAAACCCTATAGAACTTGCAACAATAGTGGTAGTAGATACGCAGACTAACTTTAAGTTTGGTGCCATATCACAAGAATCTGGCTATTACTCGGTAACAAACCTACCTCCTGGAAATGCCTATGCTATTACCATTAGTTTCATTGGATACCAATCGGTATCAATGAAAAACATCAGTATAAATCTAAGCGAAACTTCATACCAAGATTTTGTTTTAGAAGAGATGAGTGAGGCCTTAAAGGAGATTGTTGTGGTAGCAGACAAGAAGAATAATTCTAACATTGAACAGACGATTAATTCAAAGTCAATTCAAAATACACCAATAGCCATTTAGGCTGTTCAAGTTAGTAAGAAATAAGCTAAATAGGTTATTCAATCAATTTTAGGACCTTTTGAACCACATCATCTGGCAAAATAGTCTCCATAACTTTTTCATACCCTTGTGGTACTTTGTTCCCATAAATTGATGTAGGAATCATAGGATAGTTTCTAATGTTTGATGTCAACGAGTTTTCTTCTGGCTGATCAAAAAGGGCAAAACCAGCATAAGGATGTGTTACACCCCAAAGTGTGATTACAGGGATGCCATAATTCGCGGCCGTTGAAAATGTGATGTGCACTAACACTATTTCCATTAGTTGAGATGGTTGGCTCTACGATTGTGATTTTAACCAAATGCTCGATTTAAAAGTAGCCAGTAAGGTAAAGCACATCAGTGAGTATAATGAGGATATTCTAAACGATAGAAATATCATTATCTCACAGCATTGTTACGGATGTACTGCTGGAGCTGGTAGTAGTTGTCAGGGGACGGTGGCGTAAGAGTTTAAGACTCATATACATAAATAGAAAAACCACCTAATTAGGTGGTTTTTAAGTTTTAAAGCATCTTAACTCCTATTTTCAATCTCTTTAAAATATTCGATGACCTTTTCTTCTGTTTTACTATGCAATTTGATGTTCTCATCATAAAGTAAAGCTCTCAAATCCTTATAGAGTGTAATTGAATGTCTAAGGCTTCTCAGTAAAGATTGTTTATCATATTCAGGAATTGTTTTTTTCAAATCAAAAAAATCTTGAGGGTTCAGCTCCATTTCTACTTTTCTAACTGCCCGTGGAAAATTTCCGTTTTTAATATGCAATAAAGGACCAAATACAACCATTCTTAAAAAACCGAAGAAATCAAATGCTTCAAAATACTCACCTCTACCAATTTTTAATAGTGAGTAATGAACCCAAATCCAAAAACGATCTTCAATCCATTGATGATCTGGATAGGGAAACTGCTCTTTTGATTTGCCAAATACGCTTTCTAATTGTTTCTCCTTATCAAACAAAATTGCTGGTGTTTCAACCCTGTTTTCTAGCTCATCAAGCGTTAGAAACTTAATGTCTACATGTAATAGGGGATTGTCGTACAAACAAATTAGAACTCTTGGTTCACCCACATGTTCTCCTGTAAAGCCCGATAAAAATTCCCCAAGACGAGTTGCGAATCCTATCATTTTGGTTTTGTCGTCAGATATCTTGTTTTTGGTTACAAGTATTAAATCGACATCCGAAAATTCATCTATTTCATTTGTTAGCCAAGAGCCTCCAACTGCTAAGCCGATTACATCTTGGTCTTTTTCTAATGTTTCCTTTGCATTAACTACAAAATCATACTGTTTCACTTTAAAATTATTTTACAATTATTTCTTATTGTATGGATGACATTGACCCAATAGATTAAAGTACGCCAAGTAACATTAAAAACCAAAATTAGCAGTAATCAATCTAGGAGGTTTTTAGTATGAACAGTAATAAAAACTTACTTTAATACCTTCTTAATTTGATTTATAATATATTCTGGTAAAATACTCGTGATAACATCTTCGTAACCTTCATGGAATTTATTCCCATAAATAGAGGTAGGTATTAAGGGGTGTTTTTTTCTATCTGCTAATAAAGCATTCTCTTTTGGTTGACCAAATGGTGCAAAACCCGCATAGGGATGTGTAACGCCCCAAAGCGTGATTACCGGAATACCATAATTGGCGGCTAGATGACCATTCCCGCTATCCATGGAAAGCATTACATCTAGATTAGAAATTATAGAAAGTTCTTCTACAAAACTTAGATTACCAGCCATAGAAATAACATCATTTTTATATTGATTTTCAATGTTATCTAGTATTTTTACTTCCTTTGAGCCACCACCAAACAATAAGATTTTATATTCTTCCACACCAGAAAGTTTAGCTATTACTTCTTCCATTAAATGCAATGGATACATTTTTCCCTTATGTGCAGCAAAAGGCGCAATTCCAATCCATTTTTGGTTTTTTAACCCCGTAACAGCTATAGTCTTGTCATTGAGTTTTTGCTTATCTATAAATTTGGCTTCGTTTAAATTAATTGGGAAACCTAGTTTCCCAAAAACATCTGCATAACGTTGGTGTGTAGTCTTAAGCTGTTTAAAATCCTTATTTTTAGCTCTAGTAAGCGCTTTCTTTTCTCTTCGTGCTTTGTCAATTTGGGCAACAGGAATACCAGCAGTTTTAAAAAAGAATTTTAAAATATTACTACGTAAAACGTTATGGACATCAGCTACGGAAGTAATTTTTAATTGTCTTAATTCTTTATATAACATTAAAAGACCGAAAAAACCTTTGTGTTTTCCTTTTACATCGGCCTCAACTATTTTAACGTTCGAAAATGAGCTGAAAATAGGTGCAAAATGTGCTCTTGTAAGTAGTGTTACTTTTAGCGAAGGATTTGATTTGACAAGGTTTGATAAAACCGGAACCAGCATAGCAACATCACCCATTGCAGATAGGCGAATCACCAAAACATGTTGCTTTTTACCCTTTTTGGCCACGTAGGACAGGGTTTAACTCATCATCATTATACATCTTCATTTGTTTGTAGACTTTCATGTACTTTTTACCAGCTTCAATATCTGCCAACAATTGGTCTATCGCAGTGGAAAGATCCTTTTTCTGCTCCAATAGCACATTCAGTTTCGCTTTACACTTTTCAAGATGTTCAGTAGATGCATCCTTTCGGTTCGCCTCCTCTTGCATATGATATATTTTCAATGCCAAAATGGACAGCCTATCTACTGCCCAGGCAGGGCTCTCCGTATTAATAGTAGCGCTATTTTGAATTTGAACCGATTGGTATTTTTTCAGAAAGTAACTATCTATAAACTCCACCAAATCCGTTCTGTCTTGGTTACTTGCATCAATCTTTCTCTTGAGCTTTAACGCAGCTTGTGGCTCAATATCAGGATCTCTAATGATATCCTCATAGTGCCACTGTACAGTATCAATCCAGTTTTTTCGATATAACAAATGTTCAATTTTATCCTTATCGTAAGGATTGGAAAAAGGCTGGTTTACATCATCAAACTCATGATATTTATTAATGCTTTCTTCAAAAATTTTGAATGCTGAACTACTGAACATAATAGAAATTTTAGCAAATATACCCTATACATCGTCATTTTACTAAATCCATTGTCAGCAATACAAATGGCAAAACAATACAAATCACCAAAAATAATTCTATGAGTCGCTTTCTTTTAATTGTTTCTAAAAAATTAGTTGCAAATACTGCTGCAGGAAAAAAGGAATAAGCCAGTACCATATAATTACTGCTAGTAATATTATTGATGCTAAAAATTAATACAGACACTAAAAAGTAAACCAATAAAATTCGTAAGTGCACAATGCGACCAACACCTTGATATCCCTGCTTAATAAAGACTACTAAAATCACAGCCAGGATACTTATGATGAACAAAAAGGGTTTAATACTGAAATTTTTAATGAAATCTTCATAAAAACCTGCTTGAATATTATATGAGTAATGGTTTTGAAGAAAATCGATGTTTTTAGTCAACAATAAAAAAGTGACTAAAAGCAAAATAAAAAAACTAATACCTACCAAAGGCACAAGCCAGTTTTTGTACTCCTTAGTACCATAAACATAAACTGCTAAAAAAATCACTGCCAAAAAGAGGAGAGTCCAAGGGTCAAAAATACTTGCTACGCAAATCCATAAAGTAGCATCAAAAATCTTTTGTTTTACCAGTTTTAAAGTTTTTAATGCTAATAATCGATTTAATGATATCATAAGAAATAGATTGCTAAAAACGATATCTTTATAAAACTGTACTTTCGGAATCGCCATTAGTAACAGGACAAAAAATAACATGGCAAATGATGAAGAATTCGTGGTTTTTCTTGCCCTTACAGTTTCTTGTACCACTACCACTTGCAGTAAAATTGCTGCATAAACTATCGCCAATAAGAGATTACTATCAGTGAGGGTGTCTGAAAGAAAAAGATTCAACACATAAAAAAATAGTAAGAACAATAATAAAACTGCATAGTTGATTGGTTTAGTTTTACTAAAAAAACTTGATATCATAGTTGGTTTTACTATTTTTGCCTAGTAAATATAGCTAAGATGAGTGCATTTTTTTACTGGATTGAAGACTTATTTGTAAACGTACTTTTTGCTCCGTATGACTTTTTCCGATTCATGGAAAACTGGTGGGGCTCAAACGCCGTAAATTGGTTGTTCGCAATTATTGGTTTTGTCGCCATGATTTATTGGATGGGCCAATTAAAGATTTTCAACGATAATGGTGAAGAAGATAAAAGCATCACATCACATTCTTATCTATAGGCCTCTCCCCTAAATCCCCTCTCCAAAAGGAAAAGGGACTTTTTATAGGTCAAATCCGATGTCTTCACGGTAGTACATTCCATCAAACTCTATCTTTTTGATGCTTTTGTAAGATGTTTTCAATGCTTCTTTATAATCCTTTCCGTAGGATGTAACTGCTAATACTCGTCCACCATTGGTTACAACTTTTTTATTGGATAGTTTTGTTCCAGCATGAAATACAATTGAGTTTTCAATAGTTTCTATTCCCCTGATAACTTTTTCTTTTTCGTAAGCTTCCGGATAACCCCCTGAAACGGTCATTACAGTAACAGCAGCTCTTTCATCAATTTGGAGGTTTATATTGTTCAGTTTTTGATTCGCAGTAGCTTCTAGCACCTCAACAAAATCATTTTGAATCCTAGGGATGACAACCTCTGTTTCTGGATCTCCCATTCGTACATTATACTCAATAACTTTTGGGTCATCACCCACTTTTATCAATCCAATAAAAATGAATCCCATATAAGGATAATTGTCTTTTTTTAAACCTTCAACCGTAGGTTTTACAATACGTTCTTCTATCTTTTGAACAAATACCTCATCTGCGAACGGAACTGGTGAGACTGCTCCCATTCCCCCAGTATTAAGGCCAGTGTCTCCTTCTCCAACACGCTTGTAATCTTTTGCCATTGGTAAGATTTTATAGTTTGTACCATCGGTCAACACAAAACAACTTAGTTCAATTCCATCTAAAAATTCTTCAATAACTACTGTTGCGCTAGCATTGCCAAATTTTGCATCCAAAAGCATGGATTTAAGCTCGTTCTTTGCCTCTTGAAGGTCATTAAGTATTAAAACCCCTTTACCTGAAGCTAGACCATCTGCTTTGAGCACATAAGGTGGTGTTAGGCTTTCTAAGAAAGTATATCCTTCTTCTAGGTTTTCTGATGTAAAACTTTGATAGGCTGCGGTTGGAATATTGTGTCGCATCATAAATTCCTTAGCAAATTCTTTAGAGCCTTCTAAAGTTGCAGCCAATTTTTCTGGACCAATAACTGAAGTGTTTTTTAACGCTTCATCTTGAAGAAAGAAATCATGGATTCCATTTACCAAAGGGTCTTCTGGACCAACTAGAACCAAACTAATTTGCTCTTTTAGAACCAAGTCTTTTATAGCTTCAAAATCATTGACTTCAACATTAATATTCTCAGCAATTTCTTTTGTGCCAGCATTTCCAGGAGCTACGAATAGGTTATTGAGTTTATTACTTTGGCCAATTTTCCAGGCTAACGTATGTTCTCTGCCGCCAGAACCAAGAATAAGAATATTCATCTTTATATTTTTTGGCTAAAATACTACTTGAAAAAAGTCTAACTAAGAATTGTTAGAAAAATCTCGATGTTCCTTTTTTTGAAGTTCATCTGGGGAAAGCGATTTAAAATATTCAAATACTTTTTTTAACCCTTCAGAGCGATGTACTTTTGGTTCCCATCCTAAAATCTCCTTAGCTCTTGAAATATCTGGTTGCCGTTGTAAAGGGTCATCTTGCGGGAGGGGTTTGTAGATTACTTTTTGATTTGTTCCAGTAAGTTTGATGATTTCCTCGGCGAATTCTTTTATAGTAGTTTCGTCTGAATTTCCAATATTCACCGGTTCTACATAATCACTCATTAATAAGCGATAGATGCCTTCTACTTGGTCATCTATATAGGTAAATGATCTTGTTTGGGAACCATCTCCAAAAACGGTTAAATCTTCTCCTCGTAAGGCTTGGCCCATAAATGCTGGCACAACTCGTCCATCGTTTAATCGCATTCTAGAACCATAGGTATTAAAAATTCGAACAATACGTGTGTCCAGTCCATGATGTCTATGGTACGCCATCGTAATAGATTCCATAAATCGTTTGGCCTCATCATAAACCCCTCTTGGCCCTATTGGACTTACGTTGCCAAAATAATCTTCGTTTTGTGGATGTACTAACGGATCCCCATATACCTCTGACGTAGAAGCCACTAAAATCCTTGCGTTTTTTTGCTTTGCTAATCCCAATAAGTTTAAAGTACCTAACGAACCTACTTTCAAGGTTTCAATGGGGATTTTTAAATAATCTATAGGGCTTGCAGGAGAAGCAAAATGTAATATGTAATCCAGCTCCCCTTCTAAATGCACAAAGGTGGAAACATCATGATGATGAAACTCAAACCGCTCTAATGGAAATAAATGTGCAATATTTTTAAGATCTCCTGTAATGAGATTATCCATACCAATTACATAATGTCCCTCTGCAATAAATCTATCGCATAAATGTGAGCCTAGGAAACCTGCAGCGCCTGTGATTAGGGTTTTTTTCAATTTTTCTTTTTGGATTTTTCTTTTTCTAATGATTTCTCAGGATTACCTTTTAAAGATTCTAGCTTTCTTTTGAGCATAATCTTTTGTTTCAACGTGGTAAAGTTGTAATTGTATTTAAAAAAAATATACCCTAATAGAATCACTACTCCCACCAGCATTATAACCATCCCTGAATTTTTTGCTTTACTACCTAGAATGACAAAAAGGATAACAAATATTAAATTAAAACAGCCAATAATAAAGCTTGCTTGTTTATGAGATAATCCCCAATAATCAATTAATACATGGTGTGTATGATTCCTGTCTGGAGAAAATGGGCCTCTTTTATTGGCAATACGTATAGTAAAAACCCTTGCAGTGTCAAATAGAGGAACAATAAGGATTGCAATAGCTATTATAGGTGCATTCTCCAACAAAAAAGGCATTTCTTCGTAAGATTCTGGTTTCAATGCCAAAAACTTCAAGGTAAGGATTGCAATAATATAACCTACTATAAGTGACCCTGTATCACCCATAAATATTTTTTTTGTTGTAGACAAATTGAATCCTAAAAATGATATCAAACAACCATTAAGAGTGACGCTAACAAATGAATAAAAATATTCTTTTGTAATGTAAAATATTGTGGTGTAAAGAACAAGAATAATTATTCCTACCACAGCCGCCAATCCATCAATACCATCAATAAGATTGTATGCGTTGATAATTGTAATCATTATGAACCCTGCTATTATAAAATACAAGAAAAATGGTATTTCATAAATGTTTAAAAAACCATTCAATGAGTATATGATGAAACTATCATTAAATAAAATGAAACTGATTGAAATAATTTGAGCAATCAACTTCGTCATAGGTGATAAGAATACCAAATCATCCTTTAGCCCAGTAATAAACAAGATGGTTAACCCAGGTATAATGTAAATTGCTTCATCAAAAAATGCAACCCCCTTTATGAAAAAAAGCGCGAAAACCAGACAATAAAAAAAGCTTACCCCACCAAGAGTAGGGGTTGGGCTACCATGAGAGCTTCTATTATTGGGATTATCCATCAACCTCTTATATTCCACAACCCGAATTATTTTTGGAATTGTAAAATATGTCAACAAAAAAGCTCCAATAAATAATAGTATAGCAGTTTCAATGTAACCCATAATTTATAGCATTACTCTACAAAAATAAAACAATAGTTATGCATTCAGGGCTTTATATGTGATTTAATCTTATTTTAGCTAAAAAGATATTACCATGTTACTTTTAAAATTTTTAGGCTATCTCCCTTCTTAAGTTTAACATATCACGACCTTTAAAATTTTTAAGCACCATATTTTTCTTGGTATGCTTTTGTTGTTCATGTTCTGAATGGTCGGGTGATAAAAGTAGTGCGAGCATATTTGTTAATTCTTTCATTCAGGAGAATGCAACCTTAATATACAATAATCCAATTGAGAGAATTAAAATTTATCATTTCGATGCCTCTAACATGTTGGTATACCGCTTTGAACGACTAGACAAAATTGAAAGACTTGGAAGATTTTTTCTCCAGGTCTTTCCCGATTCAGATAATTTTGTGCCTGATAATAGAAAAAACTACGAAAATATCAATCTCTCTATTGATTCTTCCGAAATAATTCATTTTAACCATTTAAACTATTTTTTGATTAAAAACCTACAGTTTCCGTTTCCAGTAAAAAAAATTAGGACTGGACAAATCTTGAACGGAAAGACTAGTTGGGCGGTAAACTATTCCGGTACTACACTAAACCAACAATCACTTAATTTTGAGAAAATCAATGAAGATCAAAGTATCGTTGAAGCTAATTTCTCAGAAAACAGCGGTGAAATAAAAAGTAAAATTGCCAATCTTGGCGTAAGAATCCCTACCGGGAATAAAAGAAATCTGATTCTTTATTACAACCCTAACATTCGACGATTGGCGTTTAACTTTTTAAATCCCAAAAATACTTCAACCAATGGCAAAATTCAAATTAAGGGGCGTTATGCTGGTGGAGAAAGTGTTATGATAGATTCAATTACTACAAATTCCTTAAAAATTTACAATGGCCAGTCAATGGCTATGAAATTCCTGAAATTCGATAATGCTTTGAAAGAACTGGTTATACAGCATAAAAATAGTCCTGATATTTTATTTGAGCCTTCCCGCTTGATTCACTTTACTCATTTAAAGGAGTTCTTACCTTCTGAAATCAATAAAAAAGAAGAAGAGTTCCGCCAATTTAAGGTGATTTCGTATTTATTGAAAAACAACCTAAAAGAGGTTTACGTCAATACAAAAAGAGGTGTACACCTTTATAAAAATGGTGTTACTAAGAATTTTTTTTTGGTAAACGCTGATGCTACTGATACCCGATATTTCTATTCTTTTTTTGGTGCTGAACAAAAGCGAGAGATTTCACCAAAAATTTTTAGGTCCAAAAACCGACATAGTATTTTGTTTAATTTAGGAAAAAAGAAATTTACATTTACTAAAATGATAGTGCCATCCCAGAGTAGTTCATTCAAGTTTTATTCCTATAAAAACAAAAAAAACGTATTGCTCTTTGATCACTCAATAAACTAATATTCTCACGGTTCTTTTAAAATACATAACGCCTAAAAATTCTAGCATCTCTCTTCATGTAGTCCTAAATTATGTTCTAGGTCTTTCTATAGCATTTTTACCTTGGAGCAACTTCATTAATTCCATTTTAATAGTTGTAGCATTAGTGCTTAACATACTTTTCTTAAATAAAACAGGCCATAAAATCCGATTTTCACGGAAAGATATCATTCCCGTTTTACCTTTCTTCCTTGCTTTTTTAGGTGTTTTTTATTCAAGCAATATAAAACTTGGTTTTAATCATGTTTTTACATCCATACCGATACTAATCTTTGCTTTGATTTTTTGCTTGCAAAAAAATTATCTGTTAAAGTTAACTATTATTTTTAAACTATTTATTTTCTCATGCCTTTTGAGATACGTCGTTTTCCTAATTCAGGTTCTGGATTTTAGACTTATTATCCATAGCGATTATTTGGTTGCAATTTTTTTGAGACTAAATCAATACTGTAAAACCTTTGCGATACATCCTACATATTTTTCAATATATCTGGGGTTTGCTTCTTTTTTATGCCTTCGGTTTTACTTTTCTGTCTCTTCTAGTCGTTCTTCCTTTTTATGGTTATCGCTGTTTGCATCTAGTGTGCTTTTTAATTTTTCTTTGTTGGCCAAAATGCCTCTTTTAGCGTTTTTAATTGCCTTTTTTATTAGTGCCCCTATGTTGGCAATAGCTTCGAAACGTCCCAAAAAAGTATATTTGCTAATCGCAGTAATTGTGGGGGCAGGCAGTATCTCAATATATACTTTGACAAAAGTACCCAACCTGTTATATCAAGAAGTTACCAATTATTATAATCTAATTATTGGAAAAGAATTAAAGGATTATTATGATTATACCAAATTTGGCGATGAATCTAAGGTTGCAACTTGGGAAAAAACCAATAGGGTCTATATTTGGAAATCTTCTTTAGAAATAATAGAAGCACATCCTTGGTTTGGTGTTGGAACGGGAGATGAGAAGAAGGAACTATACAAAGAATACAAAGCAAAGGGATTCAACCAACTTATTAAATCAAGAATGAACACCCACAACCAGTTTCTCTCCTATCTGGTAAGGTATGGTTTGGTGGGGACAAGTATCATCTTGTTGACCTTCATACTTTTGTTTAAAGACGCTTTGGGAAATAAGCATAGTACTTATACTTTTTTCTTATGCTTTATGGTATTATGTATGCTAACGGAAAATATAATGGTGCGACAATGGGGGGTTGTTTTCTTTGCTTTTTTTAATTCTTGCTTTTACTATGGGTCAAAAAAAGAACTCTAGAAAAGAATCTTAACCCCGCTAAAAAAGCTCAACATACTCCCCTAAATTGAAGAGTATTGATGGATGATTGAAAACATATATTGAATATAAAAAGCTAATGGTTATAGCAGAAACCAAAGCAATAAGTCTAAGTCTATTATCCCCTATCTTAGTAATCATTCCAATGGTTAGAATTGGAACAAATGCATCTGTGTAAAGAACCAATCTAGAAAAAACACCATCCAATCTAAAAAATAAAATAGCACTAATGGAAAAAATAAAAAATAGCTGATACGCTCTTAAGTAACTTATTTTTTCATTGTTGGAATAACGTAAAAAGATTAGATTAAATATCAATAATATTACCAATTTAACGATTGAATTATTTGATGCTCTCTCAAAGCTTGAATAAAATTCAAGTTTGTTCTTAAAGAACTCCGGCAAGGGAAGTAAAGAAAGAAGAAAAAACTGCAAAGAAAAATATCCGATTATTAATGATAGACCTGTCAGGAATAGTCTCGTTCTCCAATTTTTTGGTGTAAGAAATGAAAGAAACGAGAAAAGACTCCCCTTATGGATGAAAAGATTCGCTACTTTATATAAAAAGAATTTTTTATTTGATACAGCAGATATTGATAAGATAAACAAAGACGAAGCCATTCCCTGTCTTAAAACATTGCCTTGGGTGAGATAAAAGGAAGAGCTGTTTATTACAAAAAAAAGGCCTAATATTGCCAAACTTCGACTCCCTTTAAAAAACCGTAAATAACCTAGAAAAAGCAAGAATATGCTAATAATCGTTTGAAATGATATGTATTGCTCAGGACCCATTCTAAATAAATGGGCAAAGGGCATAACTAAAAAGAAAAGAAAGTCACCTTTCCAAGCAGTACTGGAATAAAAGACATCGTAAACACTTAATGTCTGTTCGTAGAAGTTTATATATCTTTCTAGATCAATAGTTACTTCGTAGTAATTCCTGTCTAGGAAAATACATGAGACAAGTAATAAAAATAGGGTTATGGATATTAGTTTTTGAAGTCCAAAGACCTTTTTTGTTCCAGAAAGAAGAAGATAAAACCCTAGGAAAAAAAAAGAAATAAGTTGTAATAAAATAGGTTTATATACCATCTTTTAATGAAAATAACTTTTCTCCTATCATTTTAAAAGGATGCTCTTGTTTGTTTTCAAAATAATAATTTATATCTCCATTTGTTCCGTTGGTACAATTGTCAAAATCAAATGAGATTAGTTCCTCAACAGTATCAAAAATTTTAGTGGCAGAAGAAACATAGTAGTCTGGTATATCTTCATTGTTTATTTTTAAAATATAGACTGGAACATTTTGACCTATTGCAAGGGCCAAAAGGGAAGAATAATGCCCTAAGTAGATTTTAGGTACAGGAAAACCATAGGTAAGCTTACCCCCATTTTCAACAACCCTTTCATATAACCCTTTATCTGATCTTGGGTGAAGCTTTATTATCATTTTTTCCTTAAACAAATCTGCAATGCGATCAATAATCCCCTTAAAGTCCTCTTTTGCCATTCTCCCATCTTCAACTAGGGTCTGAGCAATATAGCATGTGCCTTCATCCACAACCTCCAACTCTTTGTCCTTGATAAATACATGATAGTCAGGATTTCCGACAACAGTAAAATTATCAATTAAATTATAAAAGTGATTGTCTATAAACCACTGCTTCCAATATTCTCCCCAAACAAACACATGATGTGATAATGCTGGTGAAATACTTTTTTTAAAATTCCTTTTAATTAAATTGTTGATATAAAAAGATTTAATGAAATCTTTATTGACTAGGTATAGCGCAAGACCTATTTCAAGTTTGAAAACAATACTTGACAAGAACCTTAAATAGCTAAGTTTTTTGCCAATCGATGAAAAATATCCAAAAAAGTCCCTTTTCAAAAACTCGGCATACATTCCATGTTGTACCTGATAACATTTTGCGCCGGCTTTTCTAAATTTTCTGGTCCAGTAAATATCTGCTATTCTATATCCATTTGTAAAAAAAACAATCGATTCTACTTGGGCATTTTTTTTGGTATAATCATAAATATCATTTATTTTTTCAATTGAAACCGATGGGCTTAGTTTGCTTCTATCAACTTGATGAATAGGAACATGTTTGTCATGAACCATAATTGCTTTTTTACTTATTCCGTTTTCTACAAAATAATTTGCCAATGGCATAATCAATCTATTGAAATTTGAGGCATTTACCTCGAACAATAATATTTTTTCAATCATCAAATTTTTTAATTAAAACATTGTTAACACAAGTTATAATAAAGAAAATTAGTATCCCATAGAATACTTTTTTAAACAAAAGTATAAAAGAACCAAAATAAGTTCACGCTTAGTTTCCTTATTTTTATAGTGATTACCTTTTTCTTCATTTTCTCCAGCGAATATTTTACAAGTTGACCGATTCTCTATAAACATTTTGGATATTAATCTTTAAAAAATTATAATCTCGTCTATTATAGTAATCGCTGTTTCCTTAGCAAAACCAAAAGTAATATAATATCAAAAACACCCTTTACGAAAAAGGCAACGTAATGGTACTCAATTCTTTCGAATACACCAAACAAAACAACCAGCACCAAGAATAAAATAGTTGAACCAAGTAAAATTCTATTAACTTCTTTCATTTTACCTATTGCTTGTAAAGGTCTAATTATTAATATAGAAAAATTCATTATAAGTACTCCCACCATTATCTTAAACGAAGTATTTGCAATAAAATCCGAAAAACTATCCTTTAACCACCAAAACATTAAATCATTTAGAAAGAAAAAGGTAGTTAAGGTAATTGATAAAAAGAAAAACCCTACTAAAAGAAATTGTCTTTTAAGAATTTTTTTGATTTTGTCAAAACTTTGATTGTTAAACCAAACAGAAATAGCAGAAAAGTAAACCAACGAAATAGTTCCTGTAATTATTGCCACTCGATTAAACAAATCTAGCATTGTAAAATGATCAGATAGTATTTCCGTATTAAAGAAAATAGGATAATAAAACCTATCAAAAAAAAGAACTGTGGCAGAACAAATAAAAAACAGGCTGAATCCCAATGCTTCCTTGAAAAAAGAACTGAACGACTTAAATGGAGCCAAAATTTCTTTGATTTTGAGTCTAAATGAGCTTTTGAATTCAAAAATTGATTTATGCTTTTTAAATCTTAAATAGTAGATAATCCAATGAACCATATAAAGAAACAATAAGGCCCAAGCACAATTGACCAAAGAACATTTATTTACCGACCAAAGAAATAGGGGCACCAAAAATAGGGATGAAGAAATTGTTGCTCTAACTATAGAAAGAAAATAAAAGTCGCTGAAGGCTTCCAACGCTGATTTATAGGGGATAATAACAAGAGTTAAGAAAAAACAGGTTGTGATTAGGATATAAAAGTAAAAATCAGATGAGGATTGCAGGATACTTAAAAATTTACCCCAATATCCTATGGACAAAATTGTCATAAGAACAAAGAAAAATCCAATGCCCAGCAAATAAGAAAGAGCAATACATTCATTCATCTCCTTTCCTATTTTATGGTTCTCTTTTATGCCAACTAACTCAGATACCCTTCTATTCAAGGTGGGACCAATGCCAAATGAAAAATAATTGGACAAAAAAACAAGGCTAATACCCGCTGTATATTTTGCCCAAAAATCCTTGCCCAGGTTATTTATTAAGAGTGGCATAATAAGCAAGGCTAAAGCAATTGGGGCAACCTGGAAGCCTAAATTAAATATCGTTTTTTTAAAAACTGATTTTGAGGCATACTTGTCAAATTCTTTTGACATTTTCAGATGATTTTTATCATTGTCTTTCCAAAGACTGCTTGTGAAATCTAAATTCCCACTATTTGTGAATAATATTATGCCAAAACTAAGAACTATTAAGAGAACAAAAAGCAAATATTGTTATAACTGCTCAGAAAATAAAAAATTAATCTTTTTGCAAAAAACCAAAATCAAGATTGGCAATATTCTCTGAATACTTTTTGAGCAAAATATAACGAGTCCAAGGGTTTCCTTTTCAAGCATTCAAAAAACTATGGCTACAATTTGCAAGATGGTAATTGCAAAAAACTTCCTCAATAAAACCTCCTTCAAAATGAGAAATCCTTAAATGCAATATCGTAAACGGAAAAAAGCTAAAAGTACACAATAGCAAATCATATCTTTCCATGATGCTCCTTAATCTATTTGTTATGAATATTCAAATATTCAAGTACTCGAAAATTAACTTTGTCGCCTTTTCACTTACCCGTATAACGGCTTCTTTGGTATTAGATCCGTTATGCGAACCGAATATATTCTGCGAAAATTGTAATAAAGGATTGTTTAAAGTAACTGGTTCCTCTTCAAAAACATCCAACGCAACTGCTGAGACATGGCCATTTTTGATGAATTGAAGTAGGTCTTTTTCTTTTATTAGACCTCCTCTAGCAACATTTACGATTTTAACTCCTGGTTTCATTAAAGATAACGTATCCTTGTTAATCATATGTTTGGATGAGGGGGTAAGGGCACATGTTAGAATTATAAAGTCTGCTTTTTCTAAATCCTGAGGGAACGTTCTAATCTTGACCCCTCCTATCTCATCAGTTATAAATGGGTCGAATCCCATAATATCAACATCAAAGCCTTTTAATCTCTTTATTACATTCTTGCCGATATCCCCAAGTCCAATTACGGCTGTTGTTTTTCCTGCAATTGTCTGCCCTGAAGGTTTTATCCAATTACCTGTTTTTATGTTTTCATGAATCTCATAGGAGTTTCTGGCCAAACCAATAAAATAGGCCATAGCTAAATCAGCTACCTCTCCGCCAAAAGAATTTGGGGTGTTGGTAATAGGTATACCTAAATCTTTACAGGCGTCAAAATCAACATTGTCTATGCCCACGCCCCATTTAACAGCTGCTTTGAGTTTTCCTGATTTTCCACTTTCAAATACTTTTCTATTTGCGGAATCATCTCCAATTACCCAGCCATCGACTGTTGGCAACAATTTTTTTAACTCTTCTTCCGAAAGTGTTTGAACGACATCGGGTAATATTAGCTCAATATTCTTTTCTTCATATAAATGTCTTACCTCATCTATCATTTTAAGCATAGGTGGACAAGTCACCAAAATTTTTAATCTATCCATACGATTTTACCTAGTTATTTAGTGTTCAGCATTTCAATGCAAAGGCAGTATTTTCATAAAATTATTGGGCCTTGAATAATAACTCTGCAACCTGAAAATCCAATTCTACATCAATATCTATAGCCTCTAATTCCTCTATTTCAAATAAAAATGGCCTATCCCCAATTCTATTATGTTTTTGAACAAGAGTGTCTTTTGTAAAAATATAAATACAAGAGTTTTCTTCGTATACCGGAGGTAAATCTTGTGTTCTTAATAATATGTTTTTATTATGGTTCATGGGCCTTGAAAGGCCATCCCAAAGTCTAGTATGCAATTTGGTTACCGAAAACAAAGAATCGTAGAGGGGATAGTTTTCCAAAAAAGTGTTTACCGCTTGCTTAACAGTTTCGCTATTCAAGAGGGGATTGGTACCATGGGTCTGGAAAAAGAAATCCGAATTCAATTGGTTGATACTATTTAACAATACATCGTTCATAGGAATCTCTCCAGCCCTAAGGTTTTCTGGCCTTTCTAACAAAACAACCTCATTACCAAAAAAATTTTGGCTTAGTTCCATTATTTTGTCACTATCAGTATCAATAACTATTTGATCAAATACCTTACTATCAATTAAACTTTTTACTACCCAATAAAATAGGGGCTTACCATCAAAATCCCTATAGTTTTTACCCGGTACTCTTTCACTAGAATGCCTCATAGGCACCAATGCTGTAATCTTTTTTTTCATAAATTTATTTCCAATAAGTAATTCTCCATTCAGAAAAGTCTTCTGCTATCTGTTTAATATCAAAATTAGGCCATTTCCACCTTAATATGCCTCACACAAGTCTTAAAGAATTCAAAATCTAGTCAATGTAAGTAATTCTATTCCTTTCGTTATTGTTATCTGAAAAATTTCTTTTATTTATTGTATTTGGATAATAAAATCTATTTTTCAATTCTTTCGAGATAGACTCCTCAAGATTATACCCTTGGTAAGTCCCTTTTATTTGGTTTTTCCTAAACATCATGATATCACTTATTTCCTTAAAGAATATTCCCTCTTTAATTGCCTGAATAGAATCTGAAATAATATGCCCTGACAATAGCAAATAATAATTCCATCTGCTAAAGGTTATTTCTGGATTAATTTTTTTCATTGCTATAGCCTCTCTCATATATCTATGTCTTATTTTATCAGGAGTTTCATCATGAACATGGACAATTTCGGCTTCTGCTTCATACGCAATAATTTGTCCACCTGCCATGATACTTTTTGCCCAATCCATATCCTCCAAACCTGAAAGCGTTTCATCATATGGGTATTGCTCCCATAATTTTCTTCTTATTGCACAATTCGCATTATTACAAAAAGGTGTTTTTTGATTATAATCACTATTAGATGGAAACCATTTTCTAAATATTTGTTTTTCAGAAAAATACGTTTTGTCGTTTCCAACCTGTTTACCGTAAACCAGCCCTATTCTATCATTTTGTAAAAAGGGATAAATCATTTTTTGAATCCAATTAGAATAAACAGGATATACATGAGCAGATGCGAACAGTAAAAAATCCCCAGTTGAGTGTTCACATCCCAAATTCAGAGCCTTCCCAAAAGAAAAATCAGTTTTTTTTATATGTACTATTTTTGCCCCCATGCTTTTGGCTATTTCAACAGTTTTATCTGTTGAACCAGAATCAACCAAGATTACTTCACAAGTAATATCAGGTTCAACTTCTTGCATATCAATTCCAGAAATTAATTTTCCGATATGACTTTCTTCGTTATAAGCTCTAATAATTATTGAAACTTTCATCGATATTCTAATTAAATCAAATGGTTTTAGGAGTATTCTGCTTATACTACTTTTTATAAAGACCCTTTAGTTTAACATTACATTTTCTAAGACATCGCTAAATTGATAAAAATATTATTATAAATCTTTTCGAGTGATAATTCTTCTTCGAAGCTATTTTGTATTTCCTAGGTACCATGTTATCCAATTTGGAAAAGGGATGCCCAAACTATAGATATACCCTTTTTGGCCAATCTTCTTGTTTATAACAAGTTGCTGAATCAATAGGCGTCAAGAATATATTTCTATTAGAAACTGTTTAAACTTAAAATAAAATTCATTTTCAAGTTTTTTGATGAGCTGACGTACTTTGGATTTATATCGAGACATTGTATAATTTTGACAAGGTATCGATGTAAACTTACCTTTTTCCGTTTTAACAGGTCTCCACAATTGGATAAAACGCAAAAGCTTTACACTTTTACCCATAACAGTTCATTGAGTCCTCATCATTATATGAAAGGATTAAGTTTTTATAAAATGTCGAAACAAAAGAATAAAATTTTATACTAATTTCAATTATCATTAAAAATTTACTTTAGAATAAGTTTTAAGAAATCTGTTTAAATTCATAATCGCTAAAATTAGAATAGCAGCTATGAGTAACATCAAAGGCAAAACAAACTTATAACTCTTCCAAAACCCTTTAACCTTAACACCTCTTGCTGGAAAATCACTTATCACATTTAAAATGGCCGTTTTGTTTGCGCGTTCTTGATTTAATTTCACCAGTTGATTCTTCAAGGTTTCCCGTTCTTTAACCAAAGCCAGTTCTTTATTTTGGGATGTGCCATTTTCAGCCAAATTAATGTTAGTGCCTTGCATGGGTTTGTCCGCTTCCTTTACTAATACCGTTTTGTACAAATGTTGTAGCGAATCTACTTCTATAAGTTGATATTTGATGATTGAATCTTGTAACATGAGATTTTCATCATTAATGCTTTTCTGTAGTTTGAAATAGTCATTTGCAGAAATAGAACTTACAATAGTTGATTGCAGTTTTTTTGCAACTGAATTATCCGTACTTATGACAGAAATTTGATGGAAGCGAGCATCCATTGAATTGAAGTTCTTTAAATAGCTTTCATAGTCCAATGCCTTAATTGTTGTAGTATCTAACTCCTTAATAAAATCATCAAATAGTTTTACTTTCTGATTTTCATCTGAATAAGAATCCACAAAAATTTCTTTAACGCTTACAGCTTCAGCTTCAGTAATATTTAATGCTTTAGACAGCGCAATAGAATCTTCTGCCTTTGCCAAATCATTATAAAAATTAATATTATTGTAGAGTTGCTGAACACTATTAAAATTAGGTTCTACAACCATTTTAGAAATATATTTTGGAGTTTTATACTCATCTATAAAGTATCCCCCAACAACACCTACTAGTACTGCAATTGCCAGAATCAAAAAGTTCTTTTGTAAAAAGAGTAAGAAAAGGATAAGGACATGAAATAATCCTTTAAAAATACTCCCTATAAAATTAAATAGTTTTTGAAAAGCCCTTCCTATAAGTAGGAACAATTGTCCCAAATCTATCTCATCAGAATTATTGTTGTTTGTTTGATTATCTGCCATGGTTAGCTATTAAATACTTGTTCTAAAATCTTATCCGTTATCAAATAAGTTGGTTTTACTCCTGTAGTGCCCAATCCACCAGAAGCTAACGTACTTCCTGTCTCTAAAGGGTTGTCAGACGCATAATACGCATATCTCACCTTTACATCCTTCTTTATACTCTTTCGTATTCTGGAGGCGGATTGAATTGCCTTTTGATAATGCACTCCTTCCATTTCCAAACCAATTACATTCCAAGTAGAATCATAAAAGAATTGTAGGATATCTTTATTCTGAAGGGATGTGCCTAAAACAGTTACCATAGTTCCTTCCACTACTTTTAAACCATGACCTTCAAAGTCTTTTGCACAAAGTTCGTTTGTAAATGGGTAGTTATCAGCAGTTCCTTCAAAAATATGAGCGGAAGGAATCATTAAATCTCCTTTGCCGCCTTCTAAAATGCCTGCTTTGCCCATTATTGAAACAGAATCAACGTTTAAAAATATTTTTTTGCTATTAACTTCATAAGGCTTAAGTAACTCGTCGATAGTTTCATAAGCTTGCTCTCCAAATGCATAATCCATTACAAATATAATAGGTTTTTCTGCCTCTGGTTTATCATCAGAGAAGCCATAGCAACAAGCAGCTTTGCTTGCTTTTGCCGTATCAAAAATTTGGACATCTATATTAGCTCCTGATTTATCATCTATATAAATCATTCCGTTTTTTTGCGCCAACTCCACTACTTTCTTTCTTAAATCTTTATTGGTCGAGGAACTAAGGGTTTCAAAAATATCTAGAGAGTTCGTATCGGGAAACTCCTTTTTTAATGCTTTTTTGGCAAATAATGAATTCATAACACTGTGCATATTTGCGCTAATGATATGTATGGGTCTTTCTAACAAATCATGTTTTGCCAATGTTTCTTTAACGGTCTGGGCCCACCTATCGCCATGTATGTGGTGACCTAGCCTTTCACGGAGCAAAGGACTGAAAGTAATGGTGCGCTTATTTCCAGTAGTTTCTTCCTCTATGGCCAACTTACCCAACCAAAAGATAATATTCAAAAAACGATCTTTCTCTTTTTTGGTCGAAAGTTTCTGATGTACTTCCACCACTTCTTCAAAGGAACGTCCCAGAATATTTGCTGTATGAATTAAAGCCACCTCACGCTGTGCATCAGTTGGTTCTTGATTTTTTACGTAAGCCTCAAGTTTGTCCCAATCTCGAAGAGTAGTCTGTGTTTCTTCAAAAAAGACCTTTTCACATATTTTGGTAGACTCTATAAACAAAAAAGTCAGGTGGGTCAAAATATCATAGATGTCTGAACGCCCTCTAGTAATCTCAATGTTCATTTGTTCATCGTCTATGCGATAACAATTTCTTCTTCTTTTTGGAGGAACAATTGGTTTTAGGTGTGATTTTGAAAACCCTTCGTCTGAAGTTAGATTAATAAAACGACATTCTTCAATCCCAATAGGAAGCCTTTCTAAAACATATATTAAACCGTTTAATTCTGCTTTTTCTTCGGCAATGGAACCGTAAATTTCGGGACGTAATAAAAGTAGTGCGCTTCGCAGCGCATTACCAGATACCCCAGATGGCTTATAGAACCCCCTGTTTAATAGGTGGCGCATGGTAATGTATAATCGCTCAATTGCATTTGTGGATTCTTGAGCTCTAGTAGTCTCTTTTACTTTTGTATCCATATAGTCTTCTCCACAAAAGTACATTGAAATTCCTACACTAGTAAATAAGCTATCTTCATTATTAACTAATACTTGATTAATTTAGAAATAGCTATCGTTAAACTATCCTCCCAGTTAGGTATTTCTAGCTTTAATGTCTTCTTTATTCTAGATTTATCTAAGACACTATACTTTGGCCTTTGCGCAGAAGTACTATAATTTTCTGCTTTTATGGGGAAAAGCTTTGTTTTTAACCCTTTTTTGTTGACAATGACTTTGGCAAAATCATACCAACTTGCCATCCCTTCATTACTATAATGGTAGGTGCCATATAATTTAAAGTCCGAAACGATAAACTTGAGTATTACTTTGCCCAAATCACCAGCATAAGTTGGTGTTCCTATTTGGTCTTTAACTATATTTAAAGATTTTTTTTCTTCACTAAGCCTTAGTATGGTCTTAAGAAAATTATTGCCGAATTCCGAATACAACCAGGAGGTTCTAATTATAATATGTTCTTTTAGTGTTTTAGCAATTTCTTTTTCTCCGTTAAGTTTTGTCAACCCATATACATTAACAGGGTTTTCTTTATCTTCTTCATTGTAGGGATGCAACTGTTTGCCATCAAAAACAAAATCAGTAGAAATATGAATTAAAGTACACTTATTCTTTTTACATGTATGTGCTAAATTTTTAGGCCCAATAGTGTTAATCTGTTCGGCAAGCTCTTTTTCTGATTCTGCTTTATCTACAAAAGTGTAAGCAGCACAATTAATACAAAAATCAAAATTCTCATTTTCAAAAACAACGTTAATTGCGGTTACATCAGTAATATTTAGCTCTTTAGAATCTTTAAAAGTAAAATCTAATTGTTTGTATTCTTTAGAGATATCACGAATACTGGTGCCAAGTTGGCCAGCTGCTCCCGTAACCAAAACTTTTTTCATTTATAGTTTTCTAAATTCTGGAAGTTTTAAATCTTTTTTAGAGAGAATCAAATCGTTATTAGGAAAATTCCAATCAATATTTAAATCCTTGTCATTATATAAAATACCGCTCTCTGCTTCAGGTTGATAATAATTATCACATTTATAATTAAAGATTACCTTTTTAGATAATGCCAAAAACCCATGAGCCATACCTTTTGGTATATAAATTATTTTTTTGTTTTTAGAAGATAATTTCATTTTAATATGTTCCCCATATGTAGAGCTGTCCGGTCTTATATCTACAATTACATCTAGTACTTCTCCTTTTAAAACACTAATTAATTTAGCTTGTGCAGCATCTCCTTTTTGAAAATGTAGCCCCCGTAGTACTCCTTTCTTAGATATAGATTGATTTTCTTGAACAAAGTCTATACTGTGACCAACAATTTTTTCCAATGCGCTTTTTTTAAATACTTCAAAAAAGATTCCCCTATCATCTTTGAAAACCTCTGGCTCAATACTAAAACATCCTGATAATTTTGTCTCAGTAAAAATCATTGGCGTTTGTTTAATATCCCCAACAAATTTCTACCATAACCGCTTTTCATTAAAGGTTCTGCTAACGCTTTAAATTGATTTTTGTCTATAAAACCCATTTCATACGCGGCAGCTTCTATGGCTCCAATTTTTAACCCTTGGCGCTCTTCTATAACCTCTACAAATTGGGAAGCCTGTAATAAGGACTGGAATGTTCCCGTATCTAACCATGCAGTGCCCCTATCTAAAATACTCACATTAAGCTTACCCCTATCTAAATACGCTTTGTTCACATCTGTAATCTCTAATTCACCTCTTTTACTAGGCTTTATGTTTTTTGCAATTTTTACAACGTCATTGTCATAAAAATAAATTCCTGGAACGGCATAACTAGATTTGGGATGTTTCGGTTTTTCTTCAATACTTATTGTCTTTCCATTATCATCAAACTCAACTACGCCATAGCGCTCTGGCTCATGGACCCTGTATGCATAAATTATTCCACCCTCTGGATTATTGTTAGATTGTAATAATCTAGATAGTCCTGTTCCATAAAATATATTATCCCCAAGTATCAAAGCTACTTTATCCTTACCAATAAAATCCTCACCAATGATAAAAGCCTCGGCTAAACCATTGGGGCTTTCCTGAACCGCATAAGAAAAAATGCATCCATACTTTTTGCCATCTCCTAGCAAATCTTTGAACAGTGGTAAATCTTTTGGTGTAGAAATAATTAAAATCTCCTTTATCCCCGAATACATTAATGTTGACAAAGGATAATATATCATGGGCTTATCATAAATAGGCATCAATTGCTTACTTACCGATAAGGTAAGCGGATGCAATCTTGTTCCCGAGCCTCCAGCCAGTATAATTCCTTTCATTTTTTATCCAGTTTTAGGAATACATCTTAGTATAATATTCTTGGTATGCACCTGACGTAACGTTTGTTAACCATTCTTTATTTTCAAGAAACCAATCTACTGTTTTATCCAGTCCTTCTTCAAAAGTAACAGATGGTCTCCAGCCTAATTCTTTGTTTATCTTAGAAGCATCTATAGCATATCTTAAGTCATGGCCTGGACGATCTTTCACGTAAGCAATTAATTTCTTGGACGAACCTTTGGGTTTGTTCAACTTTCTATCCATAATTTGGCAAAGTAATTTTACCAAATCAATATTTTGCCATTCATTAAATCCTCCAATATTATAAGTCTCATGATTTTGTCCTTTGTGAAAAATCAAATCGATTGCCGCAGCATGGTCTTCAACATATAACCAATCACGAGTAAATTTTCCATCACCATAAACGGGAAGGGGTTTCTCTTCAATAATATTATTAATAAAAAGAGGAATTAGCTTTTCTGGAAAGTGATTTGGCCCATAATTATTAGAGCAATTCGTAATTACGTATGGCAAATCATATGTCTCTCCATAAGCTCTTACAAAATGATCCGAACTTGCTTTGGAAGCAGCATAAGGAGAATTAGGGCTATAAGAAGATTTTTCCGTGAAAAGACCATCTTCCCCAAGAGAGCCATATACTTCATCAGTACTAATATGATAAAATCTTTTTTTTTCAAAATTATCTTGCCAAATCTTTTTTGAAGCATTTAGAAGGTTGATTGTACCAATAACATTTGTTTTAACAAAGGCTAAAGGGTCTTTGATAGATCTGTCTACGTGAGATTCGGCAGCTAAGTGAATTACGCCATCGAACTTGTGCTTTTCGAATAGTGAATCTATAAATTTCTCTTCCCTGATATCCCCTTTTACAAATTTATAGTTAGAAGCATCTTCAATATCTTTTAAATTTTCAAGATTACCGGCATAGGTTAATAAATCCAAATTAAAAATAGCATAGTTAGGATAATCTTTTACAAATTTCCTTACGACATGTGACCCTATAAAACCTGCCCCTCCCGTGATAAGAATTCTCATTTAAGCTAATTTCTACTTGTTAATTCCTTTTCTACTGAAAGCCCTGAATTTAGGCATCATTTAGGTAACAAATCTAATTTACAGCTATTTTGTTAATTAGTGATAAGCTCCCTTTAGAAGTTAGTTTAAAATTGTTATGAAAACTAAATTCATAATATACTAGATTGATATAAAAGCAGATAAAGCATCAGCTACTTTTCTATCATTGGACAAACGTTGTACTTTATTTTGACCCCCTAGTCTGCCCAATGATTTCATATAATTTTGAAAACCATCTTTACCAACTTGGCTCACTTTTAATTGTTGAAGTATCTTCCCAGCAATAAGATCAAAATAATAGCTGTTCTGTTTTTGCATTGCCAAATCTAGAATTGAACAAAACTTATTGATGTCAGATGGTAGTTTCTCAAACTCTATAAACCACTCATGATAGGGTAATCCTTCTTTCGGAGCAGTCTCAGGAGCAACAGTAAACTCATTTACTTGTGCATCAGTTGCTTCAATAGCTTCCCGCATGGCTTCTTCCACTTCTTTGGCAATAACATGCTCTCCAAAAGCAGAAATAAAATGCTTAATACGTCCTGAAACAATGATTTTAAAAGGATTCAAAGAAATAAACTGAACGGTATCTCCTAAATTATAAGCCCATAAACCTGCATCTGTGCTTATTATCATGGCATAATTAACTCCAAGTTCCACATCTTTAAGGGTAATACGGGCTGGGTTTTCATTAAAGAAATCATCCGTTTTTACAAACTCATAAAAAATACCAGAGTTTAAAAGCAGTAACATCCCCTTTTCCTTTTGGGAATTTTGATACGCAAAAAAGCCTTCACTAGCAGGAAAAAGTTCAATGCTGTCTACCTTTCGCCCAATAAGGTTTTCAAATTTTGAGCGATAGGGCTCATAATTTACCCCGCCATAGATAAAGAGTTGAAAATTTTGAAACAATTCCCCTACTTTCTTCCCAGTTTTCACATTAAGCTTTTCAAAGTACATCTGTACCCATGATGGTATTCCAGCAATCACGGACATATCTTCGCTTTCAGTCTCCTTGATAATTTCATCTACCTTGGTTTCCCAATCTTCTATACAGTTGGTTTCCCAGCTTGGCAAACGGTTTTTTTGAAGATAAGCCGGTACGTAATGCGCAGATATTCCCGACAACCTCCCTAATTTAATACCGTTCTTTTCTTCTAGAACTGGACTTCCTTGGAGAAAAATCATCTTTCCATCTACAAAATTTGCATTACCGGTTTCGTATATATAATTTAAAATGGCATTTCTTGAAGCTTCTACTTGATTTTTAATAGAGGATTTGGTGATAGGAATATATTTTGCTCCAGAGGTTGTTCCCGAAGTTTTGGCAAAATAAATAGGTTTTCCAGGCCACAAGACATTTTCTTCACCATTAATAATTAATTCCACATAGCTTTTTAGCTCCTCATAATCCCTTACAGGAACATGCTTTACATAATCCTCGTGCGTAACAATGGTATGGAACTTGTGGTCAATACCAAATTTGGTTGTTGAAGCCTTGATAATCAGCTCTTTGAAAACTCTTTCCTGAGCTTCAATCGGATTTAAAATCCATTCGGTATTTTTTTTTGCAATCCTTTTGGCAAATAATTTGGCGGCAAATGTTTTAAGAGACATCTAAATCAATTAAAATTGATATAATCTTGGGGGTCTAATGGTTTGCCCTTTTTCCATAACTCAAAATGAAGATGTGGTCCCGTGGTAAGTTCACCTGTATTTCCAACAGCCGCAATTACTTCTCCGGCTTTTACCAAATCTCCCTGCGATTTACTTAAGGAACCATTATGCTTATAGACCGAAATTAAATTACCCTTATGCTCTACTATAATTACATAACCCGTATCTGAAGTCCATTCTGCAAAAATTACTGTTCCATCAGCTGCTGATTTAACTGGTGTATCTTTCGGAGCCACAATATCTGTAGCGTAATGCTTTTTTTGTAAGTCATACTTTTGGGTTACGGACCCGCTCAAAGGTGAAAAAAGAAATTCTCCTGTATCTTCAATATTTCGTTCGAACAAATTGTATTTATCTTCCAATTCTACTTGTTCTCGCAATGCCAAATCTTCTCTAATGGGTTTTAAATCAATTGTGGAAGGGTCTAATTTAAATTGTTCAAACAAAGAATCCCTATTTATTTCATTGTTTTCAATATCTCCGCGTAAAACAAGACGTACATTCTCTAAATACTTATTGGTATATTCTAAAACAGTGACCAAAGAATCTGTTTTGTAGGTAAGCTCTGTGGCCTGCCGCTTTAAACGTGTTGAGGAATATCCCGGAATATACTCCCTCAGGGGTGTAAATGCTACTAAAAGTGTGGTAAGACCAATTAAAATAATGATAAAAAGTGTGCCCGTAACAAAGACATTGAGCCGGCTTAGCTTAAATGATATCTTTTCTTCAAAAGTGCTTTCATTAAGTATTACCAGACGATACTTATGAAGAAGTTTCCTTTTTATTTCTTTGCCTTTTTTCTTTTTTTTGGCCATAATAGACAAATATAATCTTAGATTTTAATATGAGCGTTATCCCTTTAAAATTGTGAAATTTTTAGCACATCTCTAAAAATCAGCAAATACCACAATTCTTAAGGCGATTTTTCGTTATCAAAAATAAGTGCATCTTCTTTTTTTGTACTTTTACAATCCATTTATAAATAGTGTTTAATATGATTGCTCAAAATATATTTCTCGGTTTAGTTGGTCCTTGGCAAATCGCCATCATTGTTCTGTGCATACTCTTATTGTTCGGAGGCAAGAAAATCCCTGAATTAATGCGTGGTTTGGGCAGCGGTATCAAAGAATTTAAGGATGCTTCTAAAGAAGATGAAAAATTAGAAGATAAAACAAACGAAAATTCTTAAATTTCATTTCTTCCAAAGCTTTTGAAATAGCTCTATTTCAAGGGGTATATCGATAAAAAACACCCAAAAAATACAATTCACCCCGCAAACATCCCTTTTCACAACAAAAACTAATTCTTTTATATGTGATAATGTAATTTCGGCGTTGTTAATAGGATAGCTATGTGCCTATATCACAAGGCGGCTTTATTGTCGTTGAACGAAAGTGAATCATGATTAAAGCAAACTTTTTATTTATACTGTTCATATCATTTGGACTCAATGCCCAAAAACTATCCGAAGATAGTATTGCAGAGCTCCCGATAGATTCTACCTTACAGTTTGAGGACAATGAAAGTGCGGACTACGTAAATGACTCAAAAACTGTAAAGAAAGAAAAGAGCAAGCTGGTTAGAAAAGCTGATGGTTTTTTTGATAAGATGTGGTACGCAGAAGCTGCTAAGTTCTACGATTTAGCCATTGAGGAAAATAAAGAGAAACCTTCAAGGTATTTATTGTCAAGGTCTGGGGATTCCCACTACTTTAACTCCAATATTAAGCAGGCATATGAACGCTATCATATGTTATACAAAGAATATGAAGATGAAATTTCAGAAAACTCCCTTTTTAATTACGTTCATACTTTAAAAGGAACCGGAAGAAAAAGGAGGGCAAACCGTATTATGGCGGTAATGAACAAAAAGAACGCAAAAAAGTTAAAAGAAGACGCTGCCGCTATTAGAGAAAGTTTAGAAGAGGAATCAAGATTTAATCTAAAGAATTTAAAAATCAATTCTAAGTATTCCGATTTTTCCCCTATGTACTATGGTAAGGATAAATTGCTTTATACCTCTGCAAAGGATACTTTGTTTTTAAATACCAGAAAGTATAAATGGGACAATCAACCTTATTTGGATTTATATACCGCAAAAGTTGATTCTACAAATAATGATGCATCTGGCACCTATCGTTTTTCTAAAAACGTGAATACAAAGTACCATGAAGCTTCGGCTAGTTTCTCTCCAGATAATAAGACTATTTACTTTACCAGAAATAATTACGGTAAGAAAAAAATAAAAAGGGATAAAAAGGGTATCAATCACCTTAAGCTATACATGTCAAAAGAAATTAATGGGGAATGGACAGAGGCTATTGAGCTTCCTTTCAATAGTGATAACTACTCTACAGGTCATCCAGCGTTGACCGCAGATGGCAAAAAGCTGTTCTTCGTGTCCGATATGCCCGGTGGTTATGGCGGAACAGATATCTATGTGGTTGATGTTTTAGAAAATGGCACCTTTTCCAAACCAAGAAACTTAGGTTTGGCAGTAAACTCTTCTAGGAAAGAAATGTTCCCTTTTATTACCAAAAACAAACTTTATTTTTCCTCGAATAGGGCTTCAGGGCTTGGAGGGCTGGATATTTATGAGTCCAATTTTAGTGCTGAAGGTTTTTCCAAAGCAGAAAACCTAGGTGCTCCTTTTAACAGTAACAGGGATGATTTTTCCCTTATTATTGATGAGGATACGGAAAAAGGATATTTTGCCTCAAACAGACCGGGTGGAAAAGGGAAAGATGATATTTATTCCTTTGTCCCAACCCGAAAATCAATGCCTAACCTGAATGAGATTTCAGGTTATATAGTGGATAGAATCACTGGTGATTCCTTACCTAACGCTATGGTTTCTTTATACAATGATGAGAATGTACGTGTTGGGGAAATTAGAACCAATGAAAAAGGCAGTTTCCGCTTTAATAACTTAAAATCCACCGACGACTATACTCTTCAGACAATTTTAGAGGGTTATTTTGAAGAGACAACCTCAGTAGCAACTAAAAACAATGAGGTAGTAGATGTTATCCAACCAATGAAACGCCTACAAGAAATGATTGTAGTCGAAGAAGGAGTTAAAAAGTTAAAAACTGAAATGATTTTCTTTGACTTTGACCGATTCAATATTAGACAAGATGCATCAGAAGAGCTCGATAAATTGGTTGAGGTAATGAAAGAATACCCGACCATGGTCATTAAAGTAGAATCCCATACGGATGCTATTGGTAATGCTGCCTACAATAAATACCTCTCTGGTAAGCGTGCCACTTCTACCAAAGAGTATTTAATAGCACAAGGTATAGATTCTTCCAGAATTGAAAGCGCAATTGGTTATGGTGAAGAAAGACTGCTAAATGATTGTGGTGACGGTGTAAGATGCAGTAAAGAAAGGCATAGACAAAACAGACGTTCAGAATTTATCATTGTAAACATGTAGCAACTATATTGCAAAAGACATAAAAAAGAGCCGACATTTTAAAATGTTGGCTCTTTTTGCATCTCATCTTTAAAAAACCTCTTTTTAGCGCAAAGGCACTAACTTCTTTTATCGATTATAATTGTCCTTTCATCATTTTTATAGCTTTTTAGCCTCCTTTAATCTCTTTTTAATGTGATTACATCTAATTACTTGATTTATGATGTAAAATGGCTCAACCTTTGAACTTAGGAACAACATTAAAGATTGACGATATGAAGAGATTTTTACTTATTAAAGAGATTTATTTAGAAGGATTTAAGAATTTAGGGCATTTTCTCGTAGAAAAATACTTTAAGATTTTTTCTTGGTTTTGCTTTATTTTATTCTTTGTTGTGCTATATGCTTTTGTATATAGAGTGGCAACGGGTTTTGCCTTTGATTAATAAAGCTCAAAAGGGAAAAAGCTAAACAGAACCTTTAGGGATAATTTTTAAGGTTTTCAGGATTGCTTCCAACTCTAATAAATCATCTCTTTTATTAGCGGAAGGAGCAAAAATAAAACCTTCAATAATCAATTTTCTGTTATTGACCTCATCATTAATGATGTAGGATAAAAACGGTCCTGCCATAGGATAACCACTAACTTCCCAAATACCTCGTACTTCAGCGGCTTTGTAGCCATTGACTTCTGCTGGGAAAACGTAGGGGGAAAACGCTTTTTCCGTAATCATATAGGTGCCTTCATAGGGTCCTGGAATGTGTTTTTTGCCTATGGAATCGCGCATTTTTACAATGTCCTGTACAAATGTGGAATCATTGGAAAAAGCATCATTTGGCATGGTGTAAGCAATAACGTTCATATTGCCCTTCAAGATCTGTCTATCGAGCCATACAAAGTTATCTTCATGTTTGCCCACATGGTACACGGAAGGGATATCCATGCTTATCCCAAACTCATCCTTAAGATCAGTTTCTTTATTGAGCGACTTTTTAAACCTTCTTTGGGCTTCCTTTATTTCGTTTTTTCTAAAAGCTGTTATTGCTTTTGGGGCAACTGAGTCCAGGTTAACAAGTAATTCTTCATTATTTCTGCCTTTTACAACCGCGACTTTTTGTGATAACGCATAAACATTTGTCTTTACATGGGCCAATGATAAACTATCCTCTTGCACATACAGTACGGACCTTGAATTGGAAACTGCGCCACTAAAAACTTGTGGGGGAATTTGTGTTAGCGAGAAAATGGCTTCACTCTGTGGTACGGCCAAAACCCTGTCTGCAAAAAGCTCCCTAGTCCTATCACCAACAGGTCCTTGCCATAAATCATTTTCCATGACCACTATCAGTGAATTTACAGCTCCAGTTGAAGGCGGGAGAAATTTTTGGTTTTTTGATGTTTCTTTACATGCTGTAAGCACCAAAAGAACTAGTAAAAGAAGTTTTCCGAGTTTTTGCATAACGTTCCGAAAATAATGAATTTATCGGAAGGTTTAATGCAATAATGGGTGTGTTGACCTTTTAGTTGAGCAAACAGATCAGAACTAGTGGTTAAACAGTCTTATCTTAAGATGAACAATTGCACAAACGCAATTTTGTGCCTGGTTTTAAATTGGACCCGCTTAAACCATTCCATTCCTTTAAATTTTGAATGGTAATACCGGGGTATTTTCTAGAAATTGTCCAAAGGGAATCCCCAGATTGCACCACGTGGACCTTAGAAGGGTCTTTGGGCAGTTGAGTTGCCGGTTTGGAAGAAGGTTTGCTTTTTGCAACAGCAGTAGTTTTGGTTATTACCGGTTTTCTTGGATATATGGTCAAACGCTGTCCAATTCTAAGATTGTTGCTTCTAAGACCGTTCCAACGCTTGATTTGACCGACACCCACGCCATATCTTTCTGCTATCTTACCAAGATAGTCACCACTTCTAACCTTGTATCTAATTCTGTCTGAACTTGTGACCAGTTGTGGCAAAGGTTTTTCCGCTTTATCCATTTGTTTTTTGGCATAAGCGTAAATCGCTTCCTCATTGTTCACAAACTTACCTATATGCTTAATGGGCAATCTTAAGGTATATGTTTTTCCTTCTACTTTAGGAATAATGTTTAGTTTATATGATGGATTTAAAACCTTAAGCTCCTCTACTGAAATCCCCACCATTTCCGAGACTTGACCAAAAGTGATCAAGTTTTTCACGTGGATTGTATCCGTTTCAAAATATGGACGTTCCACTTTTTTACCTCGAAGACCGTGTTCTTCAGCGTATTCAAAAAGGTACATTGTTGCCAAAAATGCAGGCAAATATCCAGCCGTCTCCCTTGGAAGATTGCGTCTTATATTCCAATAGTTTTTATACCCACCTGAACGCCTAATGGCCTTATTTACATTTCCAGGGCCAGAATTATACGCAGCTAAAGCTAAATCCCAATCATTGAAAATGCCATGCAGTTTTTTCAAATATTTGGCCGCAGCCGTTGTAGCAGAAATTGGATCGCTACGCTCATCAACATAACTGCTCACATCCAATTTGTACATTTTTCCAGTACCGTACATAAATTGCCATAAACCCGTAGCTCCAACTCGTGATTTTGCTCTTGGATCTAAAGCAGATTCAACAATCGCTAGATATTTTACTTCCAATGGCACATTGTGGTTATCCAATTCTTGCTCAAATAATGGAAAGTAGAATTGGCTCTTGGTGAGCATTTTCTCCATTAAGTCTCTTTTTCGGGTCAAAAAAGATTTGATTACACTTTCTAAAGAGGGATTATAAGCAATATTAAAAGGTGTTTTTTCGTCAAGTCTTTTTAGACGTGCCTTTAAGGTATCTGTAGGTAAATCTATACTATAAGTTTCTTCGGTTTTTAAACTGCTTACTTCATCATACATTTCTTGAAAATGTGAAGCGTTTTTGTGCAGTTCTGCAATCCAGAGGCTATCGTAAGTATAAGCTTGCGCTAAATCTTGAAGGGTGTCTTTCTCTTTTTCCACGGTAACAGCAGGAATATTAAGTGCAGTGAGTGCTGTTTCCTTGGCTGATATATCTGCCTTATCCTTAATATTTACTACAAGTGAGTCCGTAGCTTTTACAGCAGTGCTGTCTGCTTGTTGGGCGTTAACTGTAAATGTAGCTAGAAACAGTATAGCCCAAAAATGAATTTGTCTTCGTTTCATTTTGGTCATAGTTTGTTTGGGACTAGCGAAAATGCAGTTTTTTATTGAAAAAATAAAGGATTATGGATAAAACCATCAAAAATTAAGATAAAGTCCGTTAATCGATAACGTCTTTACTAGCCTAATATTGCCGCGATGCCTGGTAAGGTTTTTCCCTCTAAACTCTCCAGCATTGCTCCACCACCCGTAGAAACGTAACTTACCTTATCCTCAAAGCCAAATTGCTTTACCGCAGCTACGGAATCACCTCCACCAACTAGCGAAAATGCGCTACTTTGTGTAGCCTCATCAATAGCATTTCCAATGGCTATAGTACCCTTTGCAAAGCTTTCCATTTCAAAAACGCCAACAGGACCGTTCCAAAGAATGGTTTTTGATTTTAAAATGACTTCCTTAAAATTTTCCAATGTTGCGGGTCCAGCATCCAAACCTTGCCATCCATTGGGAATACTGTCTACCGCTACAATCTGGGTCTTTGCATTGTTGTCAAAATCGTCTGCTGCTAAAACATCCACAGGTAAATGAACTTCAACGCCTTTTTCTTTTGCTTGCTTTAAAATGTCTAAAGCCAACTCCATTTTATCATCTTCACAAATGGAATCTCCAACGCTTCCTCCTTGTGCTTTTACAAAAGTATAGGTCATGCCACCCCCGATAATCAAGTGGTCTACTTTATCCAGTATATTTTCAATAATGGTGATTTTAGAGGACACTTTTGCACCACCCAAAATTGCAGTAACCGGTTTTTCACCAGTTCGCATCACTTTTTCAATCGCTTTTATCTCTTTGGTCAATAAGTATCCAAAGCATTTGTTCTCTGGAAAATAATTGGCAACTATGGTAGTTGAAGCATGTGCTCTATGTGCCGTTCCAAAAGCATCGTTCACATAGATATCTCCGTACTTTGATAATTTTTCTGCAAACCCACTATCTCCTGAAGTCTCTTCATCATAAAACCTAAGGTTTTCCAGCAATAAAATTTCTCCGCTTTCCAAATTCGCATAGGCTTCATCGACTTTTTCACCAACACAGTCTTCTACAAATTTTACTTGAACCCCAATAATGTCTGAGACCGTGTTGCAAATGTGCTTTAAAGACATGTCTTCATTACGCTGACCCTTAGGTCGACCCAGATGGCTCATTAAAACCGTGCTCCCACCATCTTCCAAAATTTTTAAGATTGTAGGTTTTGCTGCTTCTATACGGCTTGTATCCGTAACATTAAATTCTCCATCCAATGGAACATTAAAATCTACACGTATTAATGCTTTTTTATCTTCAAAATTGAAATCTTCAAGTGTTTTCATGAGTTACTTGGTTTGAATGCCAAAAGTAAAGATTTCTTTAGGCTTTAGAATGTTAGCAAATCACTAAATTTTAATGATTTTGTAGTTTTTGAAATATGAATTTTGGAAATGATTCTTTAGCTATTTTAAATTCAAAGCTCTGAAATTGAATGATTTTTGTTAAAATGAAGCACGTGTTCTTGTATATTTGATATAAGTGCTCCCCCATTAACCAACCAAAAACCAATGTTAAAATTCTTCGGAAAAATCCGCCAAAAACTGCTCTCCGAAAATAAATTTTCGAAGTATCTCTTCTATGCCATTGGCGAAATTGTACTTGTTATGATTGGCATTCTGTTAGCCTTACAAGTAAACAACTGGAATGAAAGTCGTAAAGACCATAAAAAAGAGCAGGAACTGCTACTTCAGCTACAATCGGAGTTTAAAAGCAATCTTATGCAATTAGATGAAAAAATTGCTCTAAGAGATAACATGATTAACGCCTCTTTTAGATTACTTGATTTTGTGGATCATCCGCCAAAAAGAAATAATGATAGCATCCTAAAATATTTAGGCTTTACCGTACTCTCACCAACCTTTGATCCCATTGTTAACGATATCAATAGTTCTGGCAGAATACAATTAATTAAAAGCACTAAATTGAAAGAAAAGCTCTCTCGATGGACAAGCGAAATTGTACAAGTTACAGAAGAAGAGCAGGTATGGCTACATTATAGAAATAACAATTATATGCCCATTTTATTGGAAAAGGGCATGTATAGAAACCTTGTTAATCAATATTGGGAAGACAATATTATTGAGGCGTTTCATTTGGATAAAAACACAAAAACTGATTTCCATTTGGGCGATACCAAAAAAGAAATTGATCTCTTTGATCTGTTGGATGAAGTTCAATTTGAAAACCATATTGCACAATGCGCAACGTTTTCTAATCTTGCCAATACACAGTCGCACAGCTTACGGAATAGAATAGTTGAGATATTGGATTTAATTAAAAAAGGCATAGAACAATGATTAATGAAAAATTAGAGAAATAAAAACGGGTAAGCCGAAAACCGAATAGAGTAGGCAAAAAACAAGTACTATTATGAAAAAAGCAATCGAACAATTGGTAAAAATCACCTTGTTTGCCGCCTTCATCCTTACCATTAAAAGCTGTGAACAAAAGGAAAAAGAAGTGCCAAAAGTAGCGGAAAAAGAAATGATTGTTGAAGCCGAAAAACCTGAATATTTTCTGCTTAGACCTAAAGTAGAAAAAGCCTTCGGCTATTCCCACGCCGTAAAAATCGGCAACGCTATAAAAATTTCTGGAGCCGTAAGTATGGACGATGACGGAAATCCAACTGCGGTTGGCGATATAGAACAGCAGATGAAAAACTGTTATGCTGATTTGGAGAAAATATTAAAGCACTATGGTTGCACTTTTGACGATGTGGTTAAAGAGGATATTTTTACCACCAATATGCCCAAGATGCTGGAAGCAGCAAGTTATAGAGCTAAAATCTATACTAACCATTTTCCAACGGGTTCTTGGCTTGGTGTAAAAGAGCTGGCGCTTCCAGAATTTATGATTGAAATAGAGCTAGAGGTACATAAACAGAACTAGGTTGACATACGATGATTAAATTCTTCCGAAAAATCCGCCAAAAACTGCTCTCCGAAAATAAATTTTCGAAGTATCTCTTCTATGCCATAGGCGAAATCATTCTTGTGGTTATTGGAATATTAATTGCGTTACAAATAAACAACTGGAATGAGCAACGTAAGGCCAAAGAAATAGAAAAGGAAATATTGACTCAATTCAAGGAAGATTTAAAGGGTGATATTACTAGTATTGAGGATGTGGAATATTGGATGCAGAAAGTGATTGCATCAAGTAAAATAGTTGTATCCCATTTAAAAGAAAAAAAGTCCTGGCATGATTCATTGGCCATTCATTTTGATCTTTGGAACGATTTTGAACAATTAAGTCTGAATTCGGCGGGGATTACTAATCTTAAATCGCGCGGGGTAGAGCTATTAACAAATCAATCACTCAGAAATCAAATCATAAATCTTTACGACCAAACCTATTACTACATTCAAAAATCGAACGACTTCTTTAGGGAAGATCACGTGCACATGACTTACAAAAAATATTTAGAACATATCGAACCCATTAAATGGCGTGAATCCGCAATTCCCAGTGACTACCAAAAATTATTGGAGGATAAGGAGTTCATCAACCATGTTCAATGGATTAGAAATGCGGCTGAATACGATTCTGAATACCATATTTCAGCAATCAATGAAATAAAGAAAGTCATTAAGGAAATTGACAAGGAATTAAATTCTGATTAATTTCAAAACTTATAATTAAGATGCTAAAATTCTTTCGAAAAATTCACCAAAAGCCACTATCCGAAAATAAGTTTTCGCACAAGCTAACCATCAGATTTATTCTCATTGCAGCTTTGTGCCTCTTTTGGAGCTGTAATACAGCTAATAAAAAAAGTAAACTAAGTAAGACTCATTTAAATACCAAAGAAGTATCAGAAGAGATTTTATCTGCCAACGAACAATGGATGAATGCTATTAATACTAAAGATTTAGAAACCCTAAAAGAGCTTTATGTCGAGGATATTTACGGACTATCTCCAAATGGCATTGACTTCTCTGATCGAGACACACTAATTAGCATTCTCTCCAACAACAACTTTACAGTTAAAGACGTGAATACGATAAAACGTATTAAGGCCAACGGTAAATATGATTATGAAATTGGCAGCTTTAAAAATAAAAGCGGTGGTCTTGTAAAATATTTAATTATTTGGGACACCTCTGAAGAAGAAGAAAAACATGTGTTGGAATTTTTAGCTGAGGCAGATGACTTTTCTGTTGATTTAAAGTGGATAGATTCACAAAGAGATGAATGGATGAGGCTTTGTAATGACCATAACGCAGAAAATCTCATTAATACACTCTATAGTAAAAACACCTTGTATTACAATCATAAACCTATGGTTGTAGGTAGGGAAAATTTAATTCCCAATTATGCGTATATGAATAATTCAAACTACGAATTATCACTGAGTCCACTTATTGTTGAAACTGTTTCCAAAACAATTGTTTATGAAATTGGACAATGCGAAGGATCGTATAATGGGAAGTATATTTTAATCTGGCAAAAAACTGATGATGAATGGCAAATCTTGTTTGATTCAAATATTTAGCGCTTATACTAGCAAAAAGCTATAAACTTTATAAATCATTAAGCAATCGATGATCAAATTCTTCAGACATATACGCCGCTCACTAATCAACCAAAATAATATGGGGAAATATCTTAAATACGCCATAGGTGAGATAGTGCTTGTGGTTATTGGAATTTTGATTGCACTTCAGATTAACAATTGGAATGAAACGCGCATTAAGTCCAACAAAGAGTTACAGATTTTAGCAAGTGTTCATAAAGAATTTAAAAACAATAAAAAGCAATTGGATTCTGTAGTTAAAAGTCATAGAGAAACTTATGACAACTGTACTAATATTATTGATCTATTCCCTATAACCAAAAGACCGGAGCAAAAGACACTCGACTCTTTGTCCCATTATTTATTTTGGTCGTATGGAGGTGTCACTTTTAACCCATCTCAATCTAGCATTAACGCTTTAACCAATACTTCGTCTTTTGACATTATAAAAGATAAAAAATTACGTGACTTGCTGATCTCATGGAACGATCTCATTAAAGATTATCAAGAAGAAGAATTAATGTCGGTAAGCCATATAAGGAATCAGTATGATCCATATATGTCTAGACATTTTGATTGGAATTTTAATTTTAAAGATGAGCGCAATGATTTTGATGCTTTACAAACTCTAGAGTTCGAGTATTTGGTAAAGAACAACCGCGAATTGGTAGATCAAATATTATTTACCAGTGGCGAACTACAAAAAGTACAACAATCACTTGAAAACATTATAATGCTCAGCAAACCAAAAGTAAATGATTAAATTCTTTCGTAAGATCCGCCAAAAACTACTACAAGAAAGTCGTTTCTCAAAGTACCTCGTTTATGCCTTGGGGGAAATTATCCTTGTAATGATTGGTATTCTCTTAGCCTTACAAATTAACAATTGGAACGAGGCACGCAAAAACAACTTAAATGAGCAAAAACTGGTCGAAAAAATGATTGGTCAAACAAGGGTTGACTCTGCGTTATTCGCACAGCGAATACAAGGTTCAGTTATGACGTCCACTATTTTTGACAATTACCTAACAATCATTAACCAAGGTGCATCAGACTCTATAAAGGAAATTAAATATATAGGGGAACTTTCCCCAGTTTTCAAATTTAATAACGGGTCTAACCTAATACGCAACCATTCGCAGGATTTTAAGCAAATTAATAATTTAGAATTAAGAGAAGAGTTAATGGAATATGCTTATTTAGTGACCATGATGGATGGTGCCATTGAATTGACTAACACTAATATTCAAGAGTTTCTTGTTCCACTAGAGTTAGAATATTATGAAGACTTAAAACCATACGATTCAACCTCAACACTCTATGAAATGAAAGCGGTTTTTCAAAACCCAAAGATGGAATCTCGTTTTGGATTACTTAAGGGTTTGTCCCTCAATATTAAAGAGCAAGTTGAAACATTACAGACAAAAAACCAGAGTGTTTTAAAAGACCTAAAACGGTATAAATTAGAATTAGACAACTAATGATTAAATTCTTTAGACATATACGCCAACAGCTAATCCAAGAAAATAAAATGGGCAAATACTTTAAATACGCCATTGGCGAAATATTACTTGTAGTTATTGGGATTCTTTTGGCACTTCAAATAAACACCTGGAATCAACAGCGGATTGAAGATAGAACAGAGGTAGAACTACTTACTGCGCTAAAAGATGAGTTTCAAAATAATCTGAAAGACTTGGAAGAATCTATTAGTATCAATGCAAAAGCTACCCAAGCCTGTTTAGATCTTACCTACATCATACGCACCGATTCTTTGTCTCAAAAATCGGAACGGGTTGATGCGCTGCTAATTGCCATTGGCAATTTTTACTCTTTTGATGCAATAACCGGTGTTTCCAGTGAAATTGTCAATTCAGGAAAGGTGAGTATTCTAAAGAACAAAGAGCTTCAAGTGCAATTGGGCAATTGGTTGACCTTGATTGTTGATTGTGAAGAGGACATACTTTTTAGATCAGATAATTATAGCATGAACTTAATGCCCTTTTTGATGAAGCGCTTCCCCTTGGCGAATGGAGAAATCACCAAAAAATTACCTATTGATAAGAGTAATTATTTAGAAACCTATAAAGATAAGTCACCCTTCAAGTTTAATTTATCTCAAAATGATATCATGGAATTCGAGAATCAAATTTGGCATCATAAGCATAACCAAGATTATGTAGTCATCAACGAACTAAACCTGAAAGATTTTATTTTGACCACTATAGCTATGCTTGAAAAAGAGCTAAAAAAACAATAGCCGCAACTAAATTCTTCGCTAAAATCCTTTAACACTAAAACGTATATTTGCTTTATGTTGTTTAAGGACGTTTTAGGGCTATCCCATTTAAAAAAACATTTGACTACCACTGCAGAAGCTGGTCGCATTCCCCATGCACAACTGTTTGTGGGTGGTGAGGGTTCTGGAACGCTTGCTTTAGCGGTGGCGTATGCGCAATATGTCCTTTGCAAAAATACAAATGGTGAGAATCAAGGCGAAAATACGGTCTGTAACAGCAAATGTGCTTCTTTAACACATCCTGATCTTCATTTTGCCTTTCCCGTGGCAAACTCGGACAAAGTAAAGAGCCATGCTGTAAGTGACCATTATCTGGAGGAGTGGCGCAAGTTTGTAAAAGAACAGCCCTACGGCAACCTTTTTGATTGGTACAGGGCCATAGGAATAGAAAAAAAGCAGGGTCAAATAGGGGTGGATGAAGCTCATGACATCGTGAAAAAGCTTTCTCTAAAGTCTTACGAGGGAGGGTATAAAATATTGATTATTTGGATGGCAGAAAAAATGAACATTGCTGCCTCCAACAAATTACTAAAGCTTATTGAAGAGCCACCGAGTAAGACCGTAATCTTGTTCATAGCTGAAGATGAGGAACAGCTCATCAATACCATTAAATCCCGTTGCCAAGTATTACATTTCCCTCCCATACCAGACAACATAATCGCTCAAGGGCTAGTTGAAAAGGGCTTAGCAGAACCAGAAGCCAATCGTTTGGCACATGAGGCCAACGGAAACTTTAATAAGGCTCTGGATTTAATGAACAATGATTCCGAAGATTTGGTTTTTGAAAAGTGGTTTGTACAATGGATTCGTAGTGCTTTTAAGGCAAAAGGGAACAAAGCTGCAATTCATGAGTTGATATTGTGGAGCGAAGAATTGGCAAAAAACGGACGGGAAGTTCAAAAGAAGTTTTTGCACTATTGCATCACCATGATCAGGCAAGCTTTGTTGTTAAATTATAACGCCAACGAATTGGTCTATGCTAAAATTCACATGGACGGATTCGACCTAAATAAGTTTGCCCCTTTTGTGCACGAAAACAATATCTTGGATATTACCCATGAATTGGAAGAGGCTATTTTTCACGTTGAACGAAACGGCAATGCAAAAATTATTTTTACCGATCTATCAATTAAACTAACTAGGCTTTTGCATACGAAAGCTGCTTAAACCAAATAATATGGACCTTCATTTTTACCAAAACGCTGTCGAAACTGTATTACTGCTTTTTTTGATTATCACTTTTCTACAAAGCGGAATAGATAAGGTCAAAGATTGGAAAGGAAATCTGTCTTGGTTAAAAGGACATTTTGCAGAATCACCATTTAAAAATAGTGTCCCATTGTTATTGGGCATTTTAACGGTAACAGAAATAGTGGCTGGTGTTTTATGCTTGGCAGGACTTGTTCATCTACTCCTTCATGACAATAAAACCCTTGCGCTTTATGGGGCATTGATCTCTTGTTTGGCCTTGCTGATGTTGTTCTTTGGGCAGCGCATTAACAAAGACTATGAAGGCGCAAAAACCATTGTTATTTACTTGGTGCCTACTGTGTTTTTGCTGTTTTTGTTGCAATAAAAAAGCCCCAGCAGTTGCTGAGGCTCACAATACTACTTTAAAACAGCTTATTTCTTATAGCCGTCATTTAAAATTTTAAGAATTTCATCTGTAAGGTCTTGTGCATCAGTTCCATAAAGTACACTTCCGCCATCTCCTCCACCTAAGATATAGGTATATCCGTTTGCTTTTCCGTAAGCTTTGATCTCTTTTTTTACCTTACTAACGACAGAATCCATTTCTACCTGTCCTGCAGCTTGCATTTGCTGCTCTTCTTGTTGCAACTGTTGCCCCATGAATTGTCCACGTTGCTGAATAATACCATACTCTTCTTGTGCTTTCTTTTGCGACATTTTTTGTGCTTTGGTCTGAAAAGCTTGAACTTCAATTTGAAAAGCTTGTGAGATGCTATCACGCTTTTTTGTTAACGCCTCAGCTTTGGTTTTAAATTTAGCTTCGATGTCTATTTTTTCTTGGTAGCCATCCATCAACTTTAGGTTGTCTACGTAACCAATTTTATTTTGTTGGCAAGCTGCCATTAAAACAACAACTGCAACTAATACTAATTTTTTCATCTGTTTAGATTTTAGATTCGGCAAAAATATAAAAAGGGTTTACAACTACTTAAAAGTTTATGATTTTATTGCGTTTTAAGAATAATAGATAAATTCTATCCTATTTTAAAGTATCGATTTGCTGTGTCTATTAAAACACGCCTGTATAATTAACTTTTCTTCACTTAAAAACGTGTTTTCGGGGATAACTATATATGCTGTACTGTTAGGCGCTTAAAACGCTTTAAATTGATTTTCTAAGGATATATACGTGTGAGGAGTACTCTTTTGTGCTATTAGCCCTAAGATTGGATTTTAATCCATTAAAAAAAGCCTTGATAAAATTTTGTTTCCCTGTTTTGTATTTTTCTGAAAGCAATGAAACATAAAAAGAATCAAATAGCATAGGTTTGGTTTTTACCATTTCCATTTTATGTTTTTCAAAAAGCTTTTGAATCGATTGTTTTGAAAAATGCCAAAGGTGTCTTGGTACATCATAAGCTGCCCAAAATTTTTCATAATGTTCGGCGTCGTAGGATTTAAAATTTGGAACAGCAATAACCAAAGTCCCATTTTCATCTAGCAAAGAAACAATACTTGCAATCTGATTCTCCAAATCTGGCAAATGTTCCAACACATGCCAAAGCGTAATTATCTGAAATTTCTTATTAGACACTTCGTTTAAATCCGAAAAAAGAACTATTCCTTTTTTATTAGCCTTATTCCTTGCAGCACTATTTGGTTCTACTCCATTTACTTTCCAATCACTTTTTTTAGCTGCTGCCAAAAAATCTCCGGTTCCGGCTCCAATATCCAATATTGTTTTTTCAGATGGTTTAAAAGAGTTTAGTAATGAAACCTTCCTTTTTAAACTATAGCTTTTTACCAATTGGTAAATCTTATCTACAAAAGATTTTTTAGAATCGGTGTGGGAGATATAAGCTTCGCTTTCGTAATATCTATCTAGATTGTTCGGTCTTGGTTTGGTCACCAACATATCCAAATCTTCGTCATGAAAAAGTTCAAACTCTTCCTGGGAAACTGAAAAATCCTTAGTTCTTAAATACGACTTCATTGTAGTTGTGGGTAGAAAGGTATTCTTCTTTCATTGCCCGAAGATAAGGCAAAACCTTGTCTCTTGAAATGGAATCTTCATGCAAACAATCCTTTTCTTCCTTACTAAAAACTTCAATGGCGATATACCAAAATCCCTTCTTTAAAAGTGTAGTGTCTTCTTTCGTCGCATACGTTTCAAAGTCCTCGTTTTGTAATGTCGCATTTGCGGCAACATCGAAAACTAACGGAAACAAACTTATTGTCTTTGTAGGTATTTCAACTTCATAAAAAGAAAAGAAGTATTCCCTGCCATCTACTTTAAAAGGTACTTCTACATCCACGTAGTAATCTTCTAAATAAAACTTGGTGTTCACATAACTATAGAATTGACCAGCATCTTTTGGGTCTTCAAAAACAAAGGTTGTTGTTTTTGGGAGCCCTTTTTTAAACCGCTTGCCCTTTGTCAGTTTGTAATCAGAAATTGATGGAGCAATACGAATTGGAATACAAGAATTAAGTAATAATAGCCCTAGGATTAGCGTGTAGAATTTTTTCATTTTGGTTTTGATTTAGCTGGAATAACTATTTTCAAAAACCAAGCCAAAGAACATGTTCCACGTGGAACATTAGAGTTATTTATCTTCCAAGAAACACTAAAAGAACACTAACATCCGATGGTGAAACGCCACTGATTCTAGAAGCTTGTGAAATGGTAACTGGTCTAATGGCTTCCAATTTTTCAATTGCTTCATAAGACAATGATTTCAATTTTCTATAGTCAAAATCTTCAGGGATTTTTATGTTTTCCAGACGCAATAACTTATCTGCGTTATTCTTTTCTTTGGCAATATATCCTGAATATTTAACCTGAACTTCTGCCTGTTCTAAAACCTCTGTATCCAGATTATGTTCATTAACAAATTCAGAAACAGCATCCAAGCGAAGCATGTGGTCCATAGTAACTTTTGGTCTAGAAAACACCTTGAACATTTTATCAGACTGTTTTACTGGAGCTGATGAAACTTCTTCCAGAATAGGATTTATCTCTTCTGGATTGTAACTGGTATTTTTAAAAAAGTCAACAAATTTATCTGAGTTTTGTTGCTTCTCTTCCATTCTTCTAAGGCGCTCTTCATTAGCCAAACCTAATTCATAACCTTTAGGCGTTAATCTTAAGTCCGCATTATCTTGGCGAAGCAATGTTCTATATTCTGCCCTAGAGGTAAACATACGATACGGCTCCTCAGTTCCCTTGGTGATTAAATCATCAATTAAAACACCTATGTAAGCCTCGTCTCTTTTGAGAATGAAAGACTCTTTTCCATTAATTTTTAAATGTGCATTTATCCCGGCCATCAAACCTTGCGAAGCTGCTTCTTCATATCCCGTAGTTCCATTAATCTGACCAGCAAAATATAAGTTGTTTACCAACTTGGTTTCAAGCGTATGTTTTAATTGTGTGGGAGGAAAATAATCATACTCGATAGCGTATCCTGGTCTAAAGAATTTTACATTCTCAAAACCAACAACGGATTTTAAAGCTTTGTATTGAACATCTTCTGGCAAGGATGTAGAAAATCCATTTACATATACTTCAACCGTATTCCAGCCTTCTGGTTCCACAAATATTTGATGTGAACTTTTATCCGCAAAACGATTAATCTTATCCTCTATAGAAGGACAATATCTTGGTCCAATACTTTTAATTCTTCCATTAAACATTGGAGATCTATCAAAACCTTCTCGCAACAAATCATGAACCAGCTGACTCGTATGCGTCATATGACAATCACGTTGTTCTGTTAACTTTGGAGTGTTTAAATAGGAGAACTTTTCCGGATTAGCATCTCCTGGCTGTAGAATCATTTTAGAATAATCCAAAGAACGACCGTCTACTCTTGGCGGTGTTCCTGTTTTCATTCTACCACTTTCAAAACCAAAATCTACTAACTGTTCAGTAATTCCAGTTGCAGCCTTTTCCCCGGCTCTTCCACCTCCAAATTGCTTCTCTCCAATATGTATTAAGCCGTTTAGGAAAGTGCCGTTAGTTAGCACAACAGCTTTAGCCCTAACATCTATTCCCAAAGACGTTCGCACACCTACAACTTTGTCACCCTCGACCAATAACCCTGAAACCATTTCCTGATAGAAATCAGCATTAGGTGTTCTTTCCAATTCAAGTCGCCATTCTTCAGCAAAACGCATTCTATCATTCTGCGCTCTTGGACTCCACATTGCAGGCCCTTTAGACTTATTGAGCATTTTAAATTGGATAGCAGACTTATCTGTTACGACTCCACTGTATCCTCCCAACGCATCAATTTCCCGAACTATCTGTCCTTTTGCAATTCCGCCCATAGCAGGATTGCAAGACATTTGTCCAATCGTTTGGAGGTTCATGGTAATCAAAAGTGTTTTTGACCCCATATTTGCCGCTGCAGCAGTCGCTTCCGCGCCTGCATGACCTCCTCCTACTACTATTACATCGTATTCTTTATCAAACATAATTTCTATTGTTCCACGTGGAACAATCGCATCATTTCATTCTCTTTACTTCTCATCAATTGCTTATCACTCTCTGTCTTATCATTGAAACCTAATAAATGTAAAACGCCATGACTCATTACTCTCAAAAGCTCTTCCTTAAAATCAACCTTAAATATCTTTGCATTATCTTTAACTCTTTCAATCGATATGAAAATATCCCCTGAAATGGTGTTTTCATCAGAATAGTTAAAAGTTATAATATCAGTTAAGGTATCGTGGTTTAAATATTGAAGATTGATATCCAATAGATAAGCATCATCACAAAAAATATAGCTTAGATTTCCGAGATATGAATCTTGACTTTGAATCAGCTTATTAATCCAATCGGTATATTTTGATTCATTAACTAGTTTAAAATCAATCTCGTAGTTGAATTCAATCTTCATCCTTAAAATAAGTCTTTACCTTATTCTTGTAATTTTGGCGCAAAGGTAAGGCTTGTCTATTTAAAATCTCAATAGTGTTGCTTTTGTTCTTTAGTAAGGATGGTTTTGTTATTATAGGATTCTGAAACTGGTTTATATTTGTTTTGCTTTCGCGCTCTTTTCGTTCGCCTTGTTTTAGAGCAGCATTTTCTAATTTTAATAATTGATGCTGGATGGTATTCATTTTATTTATGGTGCGCTGTGTAATCCCATTCTCTAACAAATCATTCTCAAAATTTTCCATTTGTCTAACCAGTTTCTTGGCTAAATCTTGTTTGTCTTTCTGTATAATATTTGCCAATTGTTGTTCTAACTTTTGGCGAATTGTTTGCTGTTCTTTGTAAATCTCGTAAATCTCTTTGAGTTCTTCCTCAGATGGTCCATTTCCGTTACCCCCATCACTGCCACCTTGACCAATTCCATTTTGGCCATCTCCTTGTTTCCCATTTTTACCATTACCATTTTTTCCTGAACTGCCATTCTCACCACCATCTCCATCTTTTCCAGAACTTCCTTTCTGCCCAGATTCACCTTCCTTACCCCCTTGTCCTTCTTTTCCATTCTCTCCAGATTGTCCTTGTTGCCCTTCTTTACCCTGTTGACCAGATTGACCACTTTTACCCATCTTCTCCCCTAATTTTTGTTGTCCTTGTATAATGTCGGGCAACTGAAAACCATCACCCTGACCTTGCCCTTGACCTGGTTGCATACTTTGTTGCATATTGTCTAACAATTTTGCAAGGAAATCAGCCAAGGAATTTGAGGCTGTTAATACATATTGTTGATAAGAGGCTCCTTGATACAATTGATTCTCTGCAATACTCTCTAAAGACTTATCAATATTATAATACACTTCTGTAATCTGTTCGTTTATTTCTTCAGACAATTCTGCTCTACGAAGCGAAAGTGCAAACAGACTATCATCAACATGCTCAAAAAGTCCACGGAGCTCTTTTTGCTTACGTACCGTATTAGAAAACTCAGAAATCTCTCCTTGTGATTCTTGAATCCTATCAAAAAGACTTTCTTGCTTAAATGAAAACGTAATAAGATTATCCAAAATCTGTCGTAACATTTCAGCATCCTCTGTTATCGAGGAGCCTCCACCAGAAGATGAGCTTTGCTGTAAACTTTCGCTTATTTCCTTCATCTTTTGAGCTGCAGATTTTTGCTTTTGAGAAGCTTTATTTTTGCTATCCTGCTTCTCTTGACTTTCAGATGATTCATCCATGCCTTGGTGTTTATTAATTTCTTCCAAAGCATCTTCTTGGTCTTTCTTAACATCTTCTTCTTTTTGTTTGCTAATATCTATATCAAGTGGTTTCTTTAATGCTTGATTATCTTTTTTGAGTTCCTGTAATTCCTTAGCCAATTCATTAAACTTTTCATTCAGTTTTTCTTGTTGTTCATTGGAAAACTCCTCTCCGAGCTTAAGTTCAGACAACAACTTTTGTCGCTCAGCCAGCTTTTCCAGTTCTTTGGCTAATTGCGATGCTTTTTCAGTTACATAATAGCGCTTTGTTAATTCTAAAAGCTGTTCCAAATTACGTTCACTGTTACTTTGTTTCTTGCCTAATTCTTCAAGTCGCTTCTTTAAATCTTCTTTATCAATCTTATCAGCAATTTCATTTAATTCCTCTAAAAGCTTTTTATTCTTTTCCGCTTCTAATTCTTGTCGTTCCAAACGCTCTTTGAGCAATTCGTTCATCTTATCATTCTTCTGACTTTTATTCAGATTGTCTTTTAGTTCCTTGCTAAACTTCTGCATCATTGATTCCTGACGCTCTTGCTTTTGTAAAAAATCTTTAATCTGGTTTTGCTCATTAAAATTGAGGCCGCTATTTTCCTTCTGCTTATCGTTGATTTCCTTTAACGCCTCTTTTTGTTCTTTGAAGTTCTCCAAAGACTTGTCTAAATTTTGTAAAATCGACTTTTGGGCTTCTAACTCTTTGTTTTTCAATTGGTTATTGTCTAAAACTGTAGTTCTAAACAATTGGCTTTGAACTGACTTTCCCTTTCTAAGCCCGTCATTATCAAACACTTGAAAATACAATTCATAGTCCTTGCCCTCATCTAAATTTAGGCCTGAAGGGAATGTATAGTAAAACCGTTCTACATTGTTTTTTGCATCAACTAAACTCAGCTTATTAATAGCCTGAGGATTATCTAACGGATAGTAAACCAAGTCAATGCGTTGCAAGCCAATATCATCGGAAGCTAATCCAGCATAATACGAAACATTGGGATTTAAAGAATCTAAAGTTTGTTCCACCTTTACTGTTGGGTAAGCATCTTTAACGACGTCAATACTGTAACCCAAAGTTTCATAATGCTTTACATTTTTATTTGATGTGCTTAACTCATAACTCAAATCTGAATAAATGAATTTTGACAACTCAAAGTTGCTGTCATCATTTGTAAAACTAATAGTGGTGTCCTTTTCTACAAAATCTATTTGCTCCGTATGAATACCGGTAATCTTCCAAGTAACCCTAGTCCCTTCTTGCACTACAGCATTACCTGTTCCCTTTAAGACTTCATTTCGTTTGCCTAAATAGTTTGGATAGTTCAATTGCATTTCAAAACCTTGAATTGCTGGTACTTTCCCTACTGTAATTTGATGTGTTCTAGAATTGAATCCGTTAGCGGTAAAATAAAAACTACTCGATTCCAATGGCGGTTCAAACGTATATTGGAATTGTCCATTAGCTTCTTGCATCAGTAACTCCTTTCCTTCTATAACTATAGCTACGTTTTCAGGTTTTACTTTCCCTTCTGTAATTAAGTTAATGGTTAGTGATTCGTCCTCTAATAAATTCAATTCCTCGTTAAGTAATTGAAAAGAAAATGGTGCTGGCGGTTCATAAGCCACATCATAATTCACCACTCTCTTGTAGGAGCCAAAGAAATCGGCAATGTTCCCTGAAAGCCAAATAAGTCCGACCAATAGTAGCGGAATTAAAATATACTTTGCATACTTTATGTTATCCTTAAAGTCTACAGCTTTTGCAAATGGAATTGGCTGCATCTGTGCTGAACGTTGTTCTATAGCTGCCAACAACAAATCTGATTGTTGTGAATTATCAGCAAGGTCCAAAAGATTAATGAGCTTATCATCTACATCTGGAAAATGCTTGCCAATAAGTAATGAAGCCTCCCTATTGGAAATACCTTTTCTTACTTTAAATAAATAAAACAGCGGGGTTAAAATATAGCGATACAGCAAATAAAGTTCTATCCCAATAAATATTATTAGCAGCACTAAACGAAACGTAGAATTCAACCACAGGAAATATTCAACCGCAGTTATAGTAAGAAAAAATAGTAGCCCCAAGGTCAAAAATAAGATGACACCTTTAATCAAAAGCTTGGTGTAATACTTTTTGGTAAAGGCGTTCAGCTTATCCAGAACATTACTAAAACTGCTCAAATTCTACTATATTTAATACCAAGATACCCGTTGTTTCAAAACAGGGCTGAAAATTTTATGTTAAAATAGACGATATGAAGGATTTAAAGTATCTAGCAGCGTTAACTATACCTATTTCGGCAGTAATCAGCATCTATTTTAAAGGATATTGGGCCTTTTTTACCCCTTTTTATGCTTTTGTCATCATTCCAATATTAGAGATCTTGCTACCACATGACACTTCCAATTTAGAAGGTGAAGAACTGAAAACTAAAGCTAAAAGCAAGCTATTTGACTGGATGCTCTATTTAAACATTCCTATTGTATTTGGGTTTTTGGGCTTTGCTTTATGGGATGTTACCAACAACTCTTATGCTATTTATGAACTTATAGGGGTAGTCTTTTCTGTGGGGATAGTTTTTGGGGTAAATGGAATTAATGTCGCCCATGAACTAGGGCACAGACAACAAACTTTTGAACGATACTTGGGTAAGCTTTTACTTTTGCCCTCATTCTACATGCATTTTTATATTGAGCATAACTTTGGTCACCATGTACATGCTGCTACCAAAGAAGATCCTGCAACTGCGACATTTAACCAATCTGTTTATTCCTTTTGGTTCACCTCAACCATTAGACAATATGTGAACTCTTGGAAAATTCAAAAGAAGCTTTTAAAAACCGAAAACAAAGGGTTCTTCTCCTTAAAAAATGATATGCTTTTCTACACACTCATTCAACTAAGTTATCTTCTTTTGGTGTTTCAGATTTTTGGAAGTATTGGTGTACTTTTTGCCTTGGCCTCAGGAATCATTGGATCCCTTTTGCTTGAAACCGTTAATTATATTGAACATTATGGGCTAAAACGGTTTAAGCTCCCATCTGGCCGTTATGAACGTGTGCGAGAATGCCATTCATGGAACAGCAATCATGTTATTGGCAGAATTGTTTTATATGAATTAACAAGGCATAGCGACCACCATTACAAGTCCTCTAAAAAATATCAAACTTTGGATTATCATGATATTTCTCCTCAAATGCCCTTTGGGTATCCAACCTCTATGGTTTTGTCTTTTATACCGCCGCTTTGGTTTGGTATTATGAACAAGCGTATACCTAAAGAAATGAGGCTAACCACATAAGTCTAAATACTTGATTCACCTTAAAAGAGTTCATTACCTTTGTGGCTCAATTTTAAAAAATGAGTCAAAAAGTACGGGTTCGTTTTGCCCCTAGTCCAACAGGACCGCTTCATATTGGTGGGGTTCGCACCGCCTTGTTCAACTATTTATTTGCCAAAAAACATGGTGGTGATTTTGTATTGCGTATAGAGGACACTGACCAGAATAGATATGTTGAAGGTGCCGAAGCCTATATTGTTGAGGCTTTAAACTGGTGTGGAATTCCTTTTGATGAAGGACCAGGCAAGGAAAAAGGATTTGGTCCTTACAGACAGAGTGAGCGCAAACATTTATACGAGCAATATGCTTTGGAATTAATAGCAAAAGGACACGCCTATTATGCTTTTGATACTTCAGAACGATTAGATTTTCATAGGAAAGACCATGAAGCAAAAGGAAAGACCTTTATCTATAATTGGCACAATCGCTTAAAATTAAACAACTCGCTTTCGCTTTCTAAAGAAGAAACTAAAACAAAGCTGGATGCTGGTGAGCCTTATGTGATACGTTTTAAATCGCCGCAAGATGAAAAACTGCATCTAAAAGACATCATCCGCGAAGATATTGAAATAGACACCAATGTCTTAGATGATAAAATTCTTTTTAAGAGTGATGGCATGCCAACCTATCATTTGGCAAATATTGTAGATGACCATTTAATGGAAATTACCCATGTTATCCGTGGGGAAGAATGGTTGCCTTCTTTGTCATTGCACCAATTATTATACAATGCTTTTGGGTGGGAGGCGCCACAGTTTGCACACTTACCTTTAATAATGAAGCCAACAGGTAAAGGCAAATTGAGCAAGCGTGATGGTGAAAAAGGAGGTTTTCCTGTTTTTCCATTGTCTTGGAACGAATCTCAAGGTTATCGAGAAGCGGGATATTTCCCAGAAGCTGTAGTCAACTTTTTGGCAATGCTGGGCTGGAATCCTGGAACAGAGCAAGAATTGTTTTCTCTTGAAGAACTTGTTGAAACCTTTAGTTTAGAACGTGTTAACAAAGCTGGTGCTCGTTTTGACCCAGAAAAAACCAAATGGTACAATCATCAATGGTTGCAAACAAAAAGTGATACTGAGCTGGCAGATTTGTTTGGTTCAATGCTAGCTGATAAAGAAATTTCTCGCGATGCTCGAAATGACGGTTATGTTGAGAAAGTAGTAGGGTTGATAAAAGAACGGGCAGATTTCCCTTCAGATCTCTGGTATTTAGGAAACTACTTTTTTGAAGCCCCAACAAACTATGCTGAAAAATCTGTAAAAAAACAATGGAAGGAAGATACGCCAGAGCTTATCCAAAAAGTGGCTGAAATCATTGGAGCTACAGAAGATTTTACCCCTCAAAATCTAGAGACCAATATAAAGGCATGGATAACCGAAAGTGAACTTTCTTTTGGAAAAGTTATGGGGCCATTACGCTTGGTTATTGTTGGTGATTTAAAGGGTCCTCATTTGTTTGATATTCTGGCGATGCTAGGAAAAGAGGAATGTTTAAGCAGGATTAATAAAGCTGTTGAAGTTTTGGGTTAACGATCATTTGTATAGCTACCGCTTAAAACATTTTTAGTTTAGATTCTGAATTCACATTTATTGTATATAGAATCTTATATGTTTATTCCATTTTTTTGAATCCATATTCAGTATCCCATAATTGGTTCCTGATTACGTAAGCGAAATCAGACTTAGTTAATCTTATTATTCTTTTGTGTATTATGCCCTTTCTATCTTTGGTAATCAGAGTCATTGTTTTTGGATTTAATTTCCATTCACCATAGTAATCATCCCAACCATTGCTTATTAGGGTGCTACCATCGGGGTAGAAGATTGTCCAATAACCTGAGCTTACGGGCATTGAATAAAGCTTTCTTTGACCTTCATATGCCCGATAAGAGCCGTGCCATTTGCCCGAACAAAGGTTCGCTATTAATTCTTCGGTTTGAGCAGATAGGGTTTGTCCGAATATAAAAAGAATTAAAAAAAGAGTTTTTAATTGAAAGGATTCTTTGTTTATGAATGGTTTTCTCATTTTGATATAATGTTTTACAACAAGTGTATATACCAAACTAAGATAACTAATCTTAATTTGAATATTTAAAGGAAACTCAGTAAGAAGATTCACAATAGTGGTCAATTGTAACAATTCTCCTATAAATACTACTAATCTATTACTCTCTTTTGTATTTTAAACACATAAACTAAAAACACTAATATTATGGGCAGTTATATTTGGATTCCAGTAGCATTTTTCGTCGTTCTTACTATTCTTTCAGGTGTATTTATTGTAAAGCAACAGACGGCTGTAATTATTGAAACCTTTGGTAAGTTTACCAGTGTTAGACAATCTGGTATTCAATTTAAAATCCCATTTGTACAGCGTATTGCGGCTAGAATTGGCTTAAAGATTCAGCAATTAGATGTAATTATAGAAACAAAAACCTTAGACGACGTTTTTGTAAAACTAAAAGTCTCTGTGCAGTATGTGGTTATTAAAAGTAAGGTATATGATGCTTTTTATCAGTTAGAATATCCGCATGATCAAATTACTTCTTACGTTTTTGATGTAGTACGTGCCGAGGTGCCTAAAATGAAATTGGATGATGTCTTTGTAAAGAAAGACGATATTGCGATTGCTGTTAAGGGGGAATTACAAGATGCGATGTTGGAATATGGATATGACATTATTAAAACTTTGGTAACGGATATTGACCCAGATGCTCAGGTAAAAGAAGCGATGAATAGAATTAATGCTTCTGAACGTGAAAAGATTGCTGCTCAGTTTGAGGGTGATGCTGCTCGTATTCTTATCGTAGAAAAAGCAAAGGCCGAAGCGGAAAGTAAAAGATTGCAAGGGCAGGGTATTGCAGACCAACGTCGCGAAATTGCTCGTGGACTGGAAGAGTCTGTGGAGGTTTTAAACAAAGTGGGAATCAATTCTCAAGAAGCATCGGCATTAATAGTTGTTACGCAACATTATGATACACTACAATCTATTGGTGAAGAAACAAACACAAACTTGATTCTTTTACCAAACTCACCACAGGCAGGTAGTGATATGTTGAACAATATGGTGGCTTCCTTTACAGCAAGCAATATGATAGGGGAGCAAATGAAGAAAACCAATGTTCCTAAAAAGAAAGATGCTTAGGTTTAGGATTTTTCTTGTTGTGATAATCTCTACGGTTTTCGCCAATGCTCAAGAAACCCCTTTTTTTAATCCTAGTAGTTATTTTCTAAGTTTTGGTGCTGGAGAAGATAGAACTGCATCCATTGTCGCAGGTGATGTGGACGGCGATGGAGATTTAGATGTAGTTACTGCAGAAGGTCGTCATTGGCCAGCTCCCAATAGTGTGTTTTACAATGTGGGAAATGGTGTTTTTAGAACTTCTCGGGTTCTAGATACGGAATGGTCCTCTTGTTATGCTGCGGAATTGGGAGATTTGGACGGCGATGGAGATTTGGATATAGTGACAGGTAACGATAGGCATCCCAATGTTTGGTACAAAAATAATGGAGAAGGTATTTTTGAGCGAGCTGGGCTTGTTGGGGGTGAAACCACACCAACAAGAAATATTGCGCTAAGCGACATTGATGGAGATGGGGATTTAGATGTGTTATTTACCAACCGTGGTAGTCCCAATGAAATTGTTATTAATGATGGAACTGGAAATTTTATTAAAACCATCCCTTTTGGTTCTGAAGATGATTCTACCATAGATATCGTAGCTGCAGATATGAACCAAGACGGGAAATTGGATTTGGTGCTTGCCAATAGAGATAACCAACAAAACTATGTCTACCTTCAGGGAAACCAACTTGTCTTCAAAGAAAAAATTCCGTTTGGTACAGGAAATGATGAAACGCGTTCTGTTGCGGTTGGCGATTTAAACAATGATGGCTATCCAGATATCATTACCGGAAACTTGGTTGGTGCAAACTATGCGTATTTAGGAAATGGAAAAGATTTCAAAAATCAAATCATTTACGAAACTGAAGACTTGGCTACTGCCAGTGTTAAAGTTGCAGATTTAAATAATGATGGGTTAATAGATATCGTCAATGCAAATGGAGATGAGGTCAACTATGCATATATCAACTTAGGTAAAAATTCATTTGAGAAAATTCCATTAAACAAAGAAATAAAAATGGATACTTATGATATTCATTTGGCCGATATAAACGGTGACAACTATTTGGATGTTTTAGAAGCAAATTCTGGAGATTTGAACATCTATTATCTAAATAGATATGGAAGATTGAAAAAAGACAAATAAGACCATTTTTAAGGCTTTCTCAATCTGGCCAAACCTTAAGGTTCATTTCTAAAAGAAAAGCCCTTCAAATTGATTGAAGGGCTTCGTCTTTGATAGAAAATACCGATTGATATATTTTGTATGATAAGCATTTGTTATACGAAGGTTTTTCCTTCAAAATTAAAACTGTTAGCTCTTTTGCTGAATCTTCGCCCAAGTATCCCTTAAAGTTACCGTTCTGTTAAAAACTAAGTTCTCGGGAGCAGAATCAGTATCCACATTAAAATAACCCAAACGTTGAAATTGAAATCCATCTCCTGGTTTTGCATCTTTTAAGCTTGGTTCTAAAAATCCAGTTATTGTTGTCAATGAATTTGGATTTACAAATTCCATAAAATCTTTGTCCTTATGCCCGTCTGGATTTTCATCATTAAATAAACGATCATAAAGACGTACCTCAGCTTCAATAGCATGTTTTATGGAAACCCAATGCAGTGTTCCTTTCACTTTACGCAAACTTTCTTCAGTCCCGCTACCACTCTTGCTTTTTGGGTCATAGGTACATTGAACCTCTATAATATTTCCATCGGAATCTTTAGTGCAAGACTCTGCTTTGATGATATAACCGCTTTTTAAACGAATCTCACCTCCTAGTTTTAGCCTAAAAAACTTACGGTTCGCTTCTTCTTTAAAATCTTCTTGTTCTATATACAATTCCCTAGAAAAAGGCACTTCTCGTATCCCAGCAGTTTCATCCCCTGGATTGTTTTCAGTTTCCAACAGCTCTTCCTTGTTTTCAGGATAATTTGTAATGACTACTTTTAATGGATTTAGAACTGCCATAACTCGTGGGGCAATTCTATTTAAATGTTCTCGAACGTGAAATTCCAATAAGGAAACATCTACAAGATTTTCCCTTTTTGCTATTCCTACAGTATCAGCAAAATTTCTGATGGATTCTGGTGTATACCCTCTTCTTCGTAGTCCTGAAATTGTTGGCATACGTGGGTCATCCCAGCTAGAAACCACACCCTCTTCAACTAATTTTAGCAATTTTCGCTTGCTAACTATAGTGTGACTAAGGTTTCTTCGAGCGAATTCTCGTTGTTTTGGACGTAATTTATCATTTGATACCAATTGGTCTAAGCACCAATCATAAAGCTCTCTATGTGGTAAAAACTCCAAAGTACATAGGGAATGCGAAACTTGTTCCAAATAATCGCTTTGTCCGTGTGTCCAGTCGTACATAGGATAAATACACCAATCGGTATTTGTTCTGTGGTGTGCTTTATGCAATACTCTGTAGAGAATTGGGTCTCGCATCAACATGTTTGGCGAAGCCATATCAATCTTAGCCCTAAGCACGTGGATACCTTCTTCAAACTCGCCATTCCTCATTCTTTCGAACAGCTCCAAATTCTCTTCTACACTTCTGTCGCGATAAGGTCCGGCAACACCAGGTTCTGTTGGTGTGCCTTTCTGTTTTGCCATTTCTTCTGAAGGCTGACTATCAACATAAGCTTTTCCTTCTTTTATCAACATTACCGCCCAATCATAAAGCTCCTGAAAGTAATCTGATGCATAACATTCTTTATCCCACTTATATCCAAGCCATTCCACATCTCTTTTTATGGCATCTACATATTCTTTTTCTTCTTTTTCTGGATTTGTATCATCAAAACGAAGATTTACAGGGGCATTATAGCTTTCTCCTAGGCCAAAATTTAAGCAAATAGAGCTGGCATGGCCCAAATGTAAATACCCATTTGGCTCAGGTGGAAAACGAAAGCGCAAATCGTCCGGTTTGTAACTATTTGCTAAATCATCTTCAATAATATGCTCAATAAAATTCAGGGCTTTTTCGGCCTTTTCCATCAGAATAAATTTGAAAGCGCAAATGTAGGAAAAATGCGGTGTTTCACACGTTTTTCCGATGTACTCCAACAAAAAAATCGTATTCACAACATATTTAGGGCAATCGACAACAATAAATTTCCTCGTCCCATAGTATGAATCATATTTGTATATAGATTATAGTATAATCGCCTGAGGCAGTGAGATTCAAGGCCTCAAAATCTTAAAAAGCAAGAAAAGCGACCCCAAAGCTAAACCATTGCCTTATGAAAGATGTAAACTTATGTAGAACACTTATGCTGCCACTATTTGTCGCGCTGTTTATCGGCACAGCAAGTTTTGGTCAAGTATTGAACAAACCTGAACCTGCACCAAACTCTAACATTGGTGCCACTACTCCTTGGACCGCTGCTTGTGCATCGGCTGATTTTAACGAATACTTTGTGAATTTTACTTGGAGCCCACCTTTGGTGAATTCTGCAAATGAATTTATTCTAGAGCTATCTGACGCTACAGGAAATTTTGACTCAGCTACTGAATTAGCAAAAGTAACGGATCAAAACACCACATTCGATTTTGACTTTAGCTTTAATTTGGAAACAGATGTGCAGGGTGATGGATACCGCTTTAGAGTTAGAAGTACCAATCCTGCTATGATAAGTCCAGAGTCGGATGCCTTCTCTATGTACTATATCGGTTACAAAGACCCTATTCTTATAAGTAGAGATGGGAATGGAACAATACCTCCAGGAGGAATTATTGAAAATTGTAACAATGGAGATGTAACACTCGCCACACATAACGTTCCCAGTCCAGAAAACTATAATTACAATTGGTACCGTAGTGGGACATTATTGAGCGAAAAAACAAATACCATCACTGTCTCACAGGATGGGATGTACTTTGTAGAAATAGATTATGGTCCCAACTGTTCTGGATCAGCCAATACTTTATCGAATACTATTGAAATACAAACAGCTGCTTCATCAGGTATTGCAATTTCAGCTAGCTCCAGCACTACTTTGTGTGCGGGACAAACCGTTGATTTAGTAGCCAACATCAATGACCCTTCGTGGACCTATACTTGGTTCCAAAATGGAACTGCAGTTACCTCACCTACTTTAGGTGATAGTTTATTTACGGTAGATAGTTCCACTGCTAATTTTGATGGTGACTATACCTTACAAGTTGAGGGTAGTGGTATTTGTACTGAAATTACTAATGCTATTACTATTAACGATGCAGGGAATTTTTCTGTGACCCTAAATAACGATACAAATATTGTATTGCTGCCTAGTCAAACTAGAACTTTAAGTGTTTCCTCCACGGCAGCAACTCCATCTTACCAATGGTACAAGGATGGTAGTCCAATTGCAGGTGCTACAAATACGACATTGGATATCTCTACAGTAGGCATATACTTTGTTAGAGTTACAGAAAATGGTGGGGCTTGTTCAGGAAATACAATTGATTCTGAAAATATTACGGCTGTTTTGCCAGCTAGTTTTGAGTTCGTCATCTCTTTTACCACTTCTTATGTGTCTTGTGAAAGCACAAACGCCGTATTGGCACTTACTCAAATAAATGCTGTTGCCACAGATGGTACAAAAACTGATGTTACTAGTGATTTATCAAGTGATTTCGCATACCAATGGGCAAGGGGCGGTACGGCCGTTGCTGGAGAAACCAACAACAGTATATCATTGGCTTCAGCCACTGAGAATGGTGACTATACTTTACAAGGTAGTTTGGATTCCTTTAATCCTGAATCCAATCAAATGAATGCTACACTGGCAAGTGGTGAAACTGTGACTATAGTTAGTACAGATTTAGCACTTTGCGATGGTATCAATACAGTTACGTTGACCGCTGACATCGACTTGTCTTCAGAAACGTTTAGATGGTCAAGAGATGGGAGTGCCATTTCTACAACAGATCAGGCTTTGACCGTAAGTGAAACTGGAGTTTATGAGCTAGAGGTTCAGCGTACAGGTTGCCCTATACGTTCCAATGAAATAACAATTACTAGATTTGATGAATCCATTGTTTCCGCTGATGCTGAGGAAAATATCATTTTCCAAGAGGGAAGTTCACAAACTGTAACCGCATCTGGAGCTTCTTCCTATGAGTGGTACAACGAAAGTAATACCCTAATTTCTAATACGGATTCCGTAACCTTTAGTGAAGAAGGAACTTATCTTTTAATAGCTTCCATTGGAAATTGTACTGTATCAAGAAATTTCACCGTTTCCTTTAGAGACAATTTTGCCATACCAAATGTGATTACCGCAAACGGAGATGGTATTAATGACTTATGGGTTTTGCCCAACACCTTTTCAAGAGACCCTAATGTTACTGTGGTCATCTATAATGAAAACGGTGAGGAAATATTGAATCAGGCTAACTATCAAAATAATTGGCCAGAATCATCAACTGCTTTTACCAAACAAAATATGATTTTTTACTACCGTATAAAAAATGGTGGTAGAACATTGAACCAAGGAACCATAACAGTTATTCGTTAACCTCGTCATGAGAAAGATTCAACAACTTAGTATTCTCTTATTTGCACTATTGTGCTCGGGTCTTTACGCTCAAGAGGAAAATCCCTTTTTGAGCTACGAAGCTCCTTCGCAGAACTTGATAAAGTTCAATAGGTTTTTAATTAACCCAACATTTTCAACAGTTAGGGAAGACAAGTCGTACATTAATCTTTTTCATAGAAACCAATCGGTATCTTTTGATGACAACAACCAGACCTATTACCTAAGTTATAGTGGTAGGATAGGGGATAGAAGTGGTTTGGGATTAAGTCTTTACACGCAACGTGAAGGGCTCTTCAACAACCTTGGACTATTGGCCAATTACGCCTACGGTATTAAGTTAAGCGAAAAGAGCAACTTTACCTTTGGAGCTAATTTCTCTTATTATACCAGTGGATTTAATCAAGATAGAGCGAACACGTTAGACCCTAACGATCCAATATTGAACAGCTTGGATGATAGTTCTTTAATATCGTTCCAGCCAGGTTTTAATATCTCATATGGGCAATTTGATTTTGGTCTTTTTGCAGAAAATCTATTTGATTACAATTTAAAAACCAGCGAGTCCAATACCGAGTTTAATGAAAAGACATACTCCGGACACTTGCAATATACCCATCAGTTTAAAAATGGAAAGGGAATATTTGAAAGTGGCAGATTAATGCCTTTGGCAAGAGTTAAAAGAGTGGGGGAAGAGGGCTATACTTTAGGTGGAAACCTCATTCTAGACCTTCCAAAGTTAGGTTGGTTACAAGCTGGCTATGATGATTTTTATGGTGCCGCTGCCGGAATCGGTTTTAACCTTAGCAAGCATATTTCTCTAGGATATACTATTGAAAAAGCTGTCAATAACAATCTACAAAATTTTGGTGCTACCCATGAGATTTCCTTGGCATACTCTTTTACTCCAAACTTGACAGAAGACAGGGTAATGCTTGAAAAAGACAATGAAGACTTAGTGGTTAATGACGAAGACCAAGAGGTTGAAGAGATTTCACTTACGGAAAAAGACGCGCTAATTGCAGATTTACAACAGAAATTGGCTGAAAATGATGCCATTTTAGATGAGTTATTGCTTCGCCAAGATTCTATAGAAAAAGGAAGGCAAGCTGATTTAGAGCGTAGGTTCAATATGGTGATGCGTATGGTGCAACGTGAGACCAACAACAATCCAAACCTAAAAGAAAAGGCTCGAAAAGCTTATTTTGAAGATTCGGATAGTATTGGGATTGCCAACAACTATAAACCCAACGATCCAGTATCAAATCAGGGTATTACCAGTACTGCATCAACTAAAAGAGTCATTTCCTTAAAAAATAATACCAAGAAATCTTTAGTGGCCAATAATGAGACAAAACCCAACAATACTGTTAAGGACAAAATATATATGCCCAAAACTGTAAAACCATCCAAAAAAATCAACTCCGGTTTAAAGGCATTTAATATTCCTGCCGTGGAAAGTGGTTATTATATAGTGGCCAACGTTTACAATGGCAAAAAATACATGAGCCGTTTTATGGAGGATTTAGAGTCTCAAGGTATAGATGCAGACTATATTGAAAACCCTAAAAACGGTAGAAAGTATGTCTACTTAAAAAAGTTCAGTAGTAAGCAAGAAGCTATGAACGCATATGCTTCTAAAATGGACGGAGCCTACACTAATGATATGTGGGTAATGAAGGTAAAAGGAACCGACAACTCTTACGATCGTGATATTGCAAGCAACAACGACTCCAGCTATGGTTCCAATACGTTGCAAAAAAATATCGTTAAAAATAATGGTCAAAACCCAAGCGGGGTTTCAGCTAAAACATACCGTTTAAATGGTATTGGAAGCGGATACTACATCATCGCAAATGTTTTTGCCAACACATCCAACGCAAACCGATTTGTAAAACAATTAAACGCTCAAGGCTTAAATGCCAGCTACTTTGTAAATCCTGAGAACAATTACAAGTATGTCTATTTGAAAAAGCACGAAACATGGAATAATGCACTTATTTCTTATTACACCAAACTAAACAGCGCTTATGATGACAAAATGTGGATCATGCGCGTAAAACCAAATTCTCTCTCATAGATGAAAAACTCTATTTTCCGTTATTCCATTTTGTTTGGGATAGCACTGTTCTCATTTGCACAATCACTTGCACAAGAGGTTCCGTTTTCAGCCAGACTTGTTGAAGGCGGTAACAACTATATCAATATTAAAGGGGAATACACGTTCTTGTCCAATAGTGTCATGAACCGTGTTTTCTCCAATGGTTCTGGTGTTAACACGCCATATAATGGCAATGGCAGTAATAACAGTTTGCACGTAGAATATGTAGATATAGATTCTGATCCTACTACATTTAGTTCGAGCAGCTCAACACTTACTGTGCCTGATTGTTCCCGCATATATTGGGCCGGTCTATATTGGGCCGGTAATTATGATGCAGAGCGGAGTAACGAGTCTGGTGATTTTAATAATAATTTTACGGTAGACCCGACTAGATTTGACACCTTTAATGAAATTAAATTACAGGTCCCAGGGGGCACTTATGTGGACATTATCGCAGATACCGCAGCAGACCCTGTTGGAGAAGAGGATGACATTATCATTGATGGTTTTGGTAACACGCCAAACGACCCATACGTATGTTTTAAAAATGTAACCAATCAACTTCAAGCGCTTGCTGATCCAAATGGAGAGTATTTTGTGGCAAATGTTAGAGGCACTAGAGGTTCCACAAACCATGGAGCAGCTGGTTGGACTTTAGTGGTTATCTATGAAAACCCAACATTGCCGGGTAAATATATTTCCGTTTATGATGGATATGAGGGGATTACGACACAATCAGGAAATAGCACAGCAGACATTACGGTCTCTGGTTTTAATACAATTCCTGTGGGGCCGGTAAATGCCAGAATTGGTGTTAGTGCCTTGGAAGGGGAAACTTCTCTTTCTGGTGACACTTTTGGTATTATTTCCAACAGTAGCTCCACTTTTACCGACATTTCAAATGCTGCAAACCCAAATAACAACTTCTTTAATTCAACCATTACCAATGATGGAGTAAACGTCACAACAAGAAACATTAATAGTACCAACGCAATTGGTTTTGATTCGGATGTTTTTGATTTAAACAACCCAAGCAATAGTATTATTGACAATGGTGATACTAGTGCTACGCTTAGGTTGGGAACAAGTGGAGACTGGTTTGCTTCCTTTCTGGTAACATTTTCAGTGGAAATTATAGAACCAACCATTGTATTGGAAAAAAAGGTTGAGGATATCGCTGGTAATGATATTACCGGTGCAGGCGTAAACCTTGGTCAATACCTTGATTATGTCTTATCATTTGTAAATACTGGTAATGACGATGCTGCCAATTATACTATAAGGGATGTGCTACCTATAAATGTTACGTTGGATGAAACGAACATTACCATGCCCACAGATGTTACATATACTTATAATGAGGCCACGAGAGAAGTTATTTTTAGTGTCCCAAACAATTTAGTTGAGGAAAATGACCCAGTATCCGAAATTCGTATGCGTGTTCAGGTTGCTGAAAACTGTTTTGACTTTATTGATGCGTGTACAGATCAAATTCAGAACCTTGCATATTCTACATATGAAGGTGTAATTAATGATAATCAAATTTCCGATGACCCTAGTGTATCGGACTTTGATGATTGCGGATTTGTTACTCCTGGTGCCACAAACTTCTTGCTTGACGATTTAGAAAACTGTGATTTCAGTAGAACCGTCCAGCTTTGTGGTGACAATGTATTGCTAGATGCTGGTGACGGATTTGATGATTACGTGTGGTATATAGATGAAAATGGTGATGGAGAAATTGATGCTGGAGACACCGTGATTCCTGGTGAGAATACAGATACACTTCTGGTAACAGAAATAGGGACTTATATCGTGGATAAAATTATTGCTGATCCATGTAAAGGTTTTCAAGAAATTATCACGGTAACCCAGTTTGGGGTAACACAAACCAACCCAATAATAGGTCTTATAAACGACACCTCAAATACCGTTGAGGGTGAAATTGTGGTTTGTCCCAATGATGGGGAAGAATTGCCAGAAATATTCCTTTGTGGTCTTAATGATACCGAATTGATTCAAATTAATATCCCTGATGCGCAGAGCATTGAATGGGAACAATTGGATGAAGCTAGCTGTACAGCAGCAACTGAGGATTGTGCCAATAAAAACAACACTTGTACTTGGAGCAATGTGGGTAACGGAGGTGATTTTACGGCTTCCGATGCTGGTCAATATCGTGTGGTTATAAATTATTTAAACGGTTGTTTTACTCGTTTTTACTTTAACATCTTCAAAAACCCTTTAGACCCACAATTCAATAGTAGTGATATAATATGTAATACTCCAGGAAATATTACCGTTACCAATGTGCCTGTAGACTATGAGTTTCAATTGGTCGATGCTACAAATGATAATACATTGGTTCCTTACAGTGCCAATAACGGACCAAGTTTTGATATTGCTACAAATGGGGCTTATCGTGTTGAAATGCGCCAACAAGGGGTGACGGATGGTTGTGTTTTTATACTTGATAATATTGGGATTATTGACAGGGATTTTCAAGTTGACGTTGTCACAAGAGATACCGACTGTAATGGCTTGGGAGAAATTTCAATCTCAGTACTAAACGTAGAAGCTCAATATTACTATGAAATATCGCAAGGTGGCACTGCAGTGGATACCTTTGGTCCTTCTAATGACAACAATTACACTTTTGAAAATCTAAATGACGGTGTTTATGATGTATTGGTTACAACGGATGATGGCTGTAATTATACAGAACAAGTTACCATAAATGACCTTTCAGATTTAGACCTAACCGCAAGGGTTTCTCAACATATAACTTGTCGAGAGGGCAATATACAAATGGATTCTTCAGGAGGAAGAACACCACACACCTATGCCATTTGGTCTTATGTAGATGAAAGTGGCACAACAGTAACTTCATATCCAGATGTAAGTGATATACCTGCCAGTGAATACCAAACTAGTGTCATCTTTGATATTTTTAATCCAGGGGATTATACTTTTGTTGTAGTAGACCGTAACAATTGTCATACATTTTCAAATACAGTAACAATTTTCTTTGAAGCTTCCGTAGAATATACAACCGCCTCAACAGACGAAACTTGTTTTGGGGATGAAGACGGTACCATATCCTTTAATGTTACTGACCGTAATGGCTATCAAGTAGAATTCTTTTTAATAGATGAAAATGGGGTTGAAATTGCCAATAACACATCTGGCACTTTTACCAATCTTCCACAAGGAGATTATCAAGTAAGAGTAAATCAACGCAAAGGAAGTGCTTCTTGTGATTTCTTTGAAGATTATACTATAGCTGGTCCCGTAGATGCAGTTGCGGGAACTGCAACAATAACACAAGACTACACATGTGCCCAAGATGCCACTATCACAGTGCAAACTGCAACTGGTGGAACGGCGCCTTATGAGTATAGTATTGATGGAATAAATTTTGATGGGACAGCGGGAGCTGATGTATTTCCCAATCTAACAGACGGCACTTACAACATCCATATACGTGATGCCAATGATTGTATGTTCATAACTCCAGACATTGTTATTGCTCCTTTAAATCCACCAACTGATTTAACCTTTACGGCTACAAACCCAGTTTGTCCTACTTTAGTCTCTGATGTGACTGCTACTGTAGTGGACGGCAATGCTCCATTTGTGTTTGAGATTATTGCTCCTTCGGCAATTGCAGCCACAACGACAACTGGTGCTTCAGCAGATTTTGACGGTCTTTCTCCAGACACCTATACCTTCAGGGTTACCGATGCTAAAAATTGTGTCTATGAAGAAAGCTTTACTATAACGCCTGTTTCTCCAATCACGGTGGTTGGACAATTAGTAAGCAATATTACTTGTTTTGATGATACTGATGGTGAAGCTCGATTTACCGTTGCAAACTTTAATACTTCTTATGATTATTCCGTTACGGGACCTTCCAATTTTTCAGGAACAAACGAAACCAACGGAACAATAGATTTGACAAATTTGGATGATGGAACATACACCATCACCGTTACCGATAATGATACCAATTGTACGGCTACCACTGATGTAACTATTAATGCTCCTCCAGCAGCAATTTCAATTACTGCAAGCGAAACTCAGCCAACATGTACTACTACTGGTAGTGCTCAAGTTACCGCAACCGACGGATGGGGAGGCTATACTTATGTTCTTAACAACCCAGATACCACCCCTGTAGCAACTAACTCAAGTGGTACTTTCAACAACTTAACTCAATATGGGGTTTATAATGGTACCGTAACTGATGTCAATGGATGTGTGGAACCATTCTCATTTGAACTGTTTGAGGCGTTCCCACCCGTTTTATCGGTTACGCCTAATGATTTTTGCTATGATGGCGCTGTAGGGTTAACATTGACCGCAACGGTGACATCAGGTGGTGATGGCAACTTTGAATATAGCTTAAACAATGGCCCTTTTGATACTCCAAATGTTTTTACTGGACTTGGGCCTGGAACGTATCGCGTAGATGTTCGCGATGGTAATAATTGTACAGCTTTTGTAGACAATATCATTATTAATCCTGAATTGTCTGTTACTGCTACTGCACCAAATATAACAGCTTGTGCTACGGATACAGATATTGATATCACAGCAGCTGGCGGTGACGGTAATTATGTATATGCAGTTGTCGGCGATGGTGTAACTCCGAATGCCGGAGATTTTGCAACCACTAATCCTGTTACAGTTACAGGAGCTGGTGATTACGACGTTTATGTTCGGGACAATGCAGGAAATACAGGGTATTGTGAGGCTTCTTTTGACATCGAAATTTTTCAAGATGCCCCTTTGGCAATTTCAATATCTAATACTGATATTTTGTGCAGTGGTTCTTCAACATCAACCATAACAATTGCTGCTTCAGGTGGTGAAGCGCCATATAGATATAGTATCGATAATGGTACAACTTACCAGACAACAAATACGTTTGTAAACCAAGGTGCTGGCAGCTATAATATTAGGGTAAGAGATGCCAACAATTGTGATGTTACACAGACATATACGATAACTGAGCCGTTTACACTTTCTGCCTCTGCGGCTGTTACAGCTCTAGTGGAATGTAATCCAACAGATGGTGCCGAAGTACGAATCACTAACGCACAAGGGGGGACTGCACCTTACGAGTATAGTTTTGATGGTGGAACAACATACGGCACTAGTGCCATTGGATTTTTATTGGAAGGAACGCACGCCTTGTACATAAGGGATGACAACGATTGTACTTTTGAAATGACCGTTACTGTTGACCCTCAACCAACACCTCCTACCTTAGCGGCTTCAGTTGATTATGAATGTGATGGTGAAGGAACAATTACGGTTACCCCAAGTAGTACTGACTTTGATTATACTTATTCCATTTCTGTTAACGGCGGTGCTCTAACACCTAACACACCCAACACTTCTAATGTCTTTAGTGATGTAGTGGTTGGGAACCATACTATTAGTGTAGATTACATAAGCAATTCTGCTCCAGTAAGAAGCACGTTACTATTGGAAGACTTTGGAACTGGTCCAAATATACCTCTTCCTGAAATTGATACAGATTACTATTGCTATGACCCTCAAGATGGTACAGCTTCGCCCTGTAGTCCTCTAGATGGTCGTACTACAAATAGCGCAAACTCAAGAATTAACGATTTAGAATATAGTGTAACCAGTACAATTGTAGCTCCTTTTGGAGCATGGGTAAGCCCGATAGATAATTCTGGAGATCCCAATGGAAGATACTTGGCCATTAATGTGGGTAACCCTGGTGTAAACACTGTGGTATACACTAAAGAAGATATTGAAATTATTCCGAACAGGGATGTTGAAATTTCTTTAGATGTAATTAACCTAGTAAGTAACGGTAGGGGACTTATTGAACCCAATATCTTGATTGAACTGGTTGACCCAGCTGGTATTGTAATTGCAAATGCGACTACCGGTCCGATTTCAGAAAATTTTGGTCCTAATGATTGGAGAAATTTTGTGATTCCACCACTAGACCCTGGTGCAAATACCACAATAGATATTGTTATTAGGACTATCGGTACCGGTAATAATGGAAATGATGTTGCCATTGATAATATCCAAGCGTTCCAAACTCCTGAGCAATGTGCTGGCACAGTTACCATTGATGTAAATGTTGAGGATGGTCGTGCTTTTGGTGCAGATATCACTGCATTCTCCAATATTAGTTGTAACGCAGGTACAGATGGCACAATTTCTTTTGAGGTAGAAAACTTTGATACTGATTTTCAATATCAAGTAAATGGTGGTGGTTTCTCTGCTCCTCAAAGCACAAGTACAGTTGACCTTACTGGCTTGCCATTTGTTGGTCCTTCTGGAGAGTATGTTATTGATGTAAGAACTACAGATAATTTAGGAAACACTTGTTCTGTCCAATTAACTCAAATAATTACACAGCCAACAGCTGTAGTGGCTTCTGCTTCTTTAACTACTGCTGTTACTTGTAATGATGATGCCATTATAACCGCTTCTGCTTCTGGCGGAACACCAAACTATGAATATCAGTTAGAGCTCAATGATGGTGGTCTTGCAGAAGCTTCATATAATATCATATCTATTGAAAGGCCTTTTCAAAATGCAGTAACATTTACAGGAGTTCCTGAAAATGCCCCTGGAGAGTCATATGTTATTCGCATAAGGGATGCTAATGGCTGTATCGATGTTATAGACAATGCAATTGTAGTAGATGGGCCAGAACTTGTAACGTTTGATGCTGTGCCTACAGCTTGTTATAGCGGTAGTAATAATGGAACCATTGAAGTAACTGTTACCAACGGAAACGGCGGATATCAGTTCCAAATTAATGGAGGTCCATGGTTGGCCCCAACAGTTGCGGGCCCACCTGATTATATCTTTGATAACCTGGGTGCTGGAACTTATAACATCAACGTTAGAGATAGTTTTGGTTGTGAAGGAACAGCCGTGCCTATAACAATAAACCCTCAACTAAATGCATCTGCAACTTTACAAAATGACCTAACCTGTATTGCTGATGCAACAATTGAGGTCAATGCAACTGGAGGTTCTGGAGTGTACACTTATGGGTGGGGTACTTCAGCAACAGGGCCATGGAACAACACACAATTTACAGGGAATGTATTTACTACAAATACGGCAGGTGATTTCTACTTTAGGGTAACGGACAATACCACACCAACTAACTGTTTTGATATTGTTGGACCAATAACTGTGACACCTGCTCCAGATCCAATCATAGCATCGGTAACTCCTACAGATGTTCTTTGTAATGGTGATAGCACTGGAAGTCTTGATGTCGTAATAGACACATCGGTAGGTATTCCACCATACGTAATTGATGTGATAGAAATAAACGGCCCCACAAATTATGGAACTCAAACCACAGGATTGTCTGCTGGAGATTACGAAGTAACCATTACTGATGCTAATGGGTGTGTCTCCAACCCATTCCCTGTGACCATCAACCAACCAGACGCAATAACATATGATATTGACTTACAGCCAATAACTTGTGATTCAAGTACGGGCACAAACCCTGGCTCAATAACTGTAGAAAATGTTGCGGGCGGTACGGCTGAATACACTTATTACCTAACTGGAAATAATGGCTATTCAGATTCTTATTTAACCACTTCTGGAGGTGAGGATTATACTTTTACGATACTTGAATTCGGAATTTATGAGGTTGATGTTGTTGATGCCAATGGATGTTCCGTTGTTACTACAAATATTATAGCTTCCCCACCTGATGATTTGGATATTGATGTTTCTGCTGCAACTGCAAGTTGTGCCAGTGGAGGAACTGCTGAAGTTACGGTAACTACGGCTATATTGGGAACAGACTATGAATTTGGTATTTTGGACACGTTTGCCGTTCCATATGCTTCAACTTACTTTCCACCAGATACTGCGGGCGGACCAACACATACGTTTACGGGTTTAACTCCCGGTATAACGTATACCTTTGTCGTACACGATAGAACTACAGACTGCTACTATTTTGAAGAAGCTGCTGCGCCAATAAATTCACCATCTAATATGACAGCAGTATTAGATGCCGTTAACAATGTTACGTGTACTGGCTCAGATAATGGTAATGTTACATTCACAATTGAAGACTACGATGTTGGAGCTACACATGTAGATTATGAGATATTCAATGCTCAGTCCAATGGAAGCATCACGCCAACCGCAATAACTGGTAGTGTGGCGGTAAACCCACCGACTGGACCCCAAACGGTGCCTAACGTTGGTCCTTTGGCCCCGGGTATTTATTATATCCTTTTAACTGAAAGAAATGGAGCTTTTGATGGTTGTTCTATTAGTACTGTAGATTTTACTATAGATGAATCTACTAACCTATTAAGTGTTACGGCAGATTCTCCAACAAATGATAATTGTAATGTGAATGCTGGAGTAATTACTGCAGTAGGTCAATTTGGAACAGCTCCTTATGAGTACCAATATTTATTGGATACCGATCCTACTCCTGCAGTTTCCCATACTCCGCCAACAGCTGCCTCGGCAGGCTGGACAAGTAGTACTACCGCAAATGTTGAGTCAGGTGATTATAGGGTATATATCAAAGATGCTAATGACTGTATACAATTTGATGATGTAACAGTTCTATTGGATCCATCACCTGAAATTTCTTTGTCTATTGTGGATGAATGTGTGGAAGAAGGTATGTTCCAGGTAACAATTACATTAGATCAAGCGGGTGTTACAACTACGACTCCGCCATCACCTCCTGCAGAAACATATTTAATAAGCATTAATGGTGGTGGCTTTCAAACCGTTACTTTTACTGGCGGTCAGCACACACTATCTAATTTAAGCTCTGGTTTAGGACAAACTATTGCCATACAAGACTTAAATGGTTGTGGGGAAACAGAAAATTTGAATATACAGGTTCCACTTGAATTTACTGTTATACAAACTGTTGCCCTTGATTGTGAGCCTGGAGTATCAGCAAATGCAGAAATAGAAATAAACGTAACCTCTGGATCTGGAAACTACGAGTATGTAATAGACGGGCCAGGTTCTGTTGATGTAGCTAGAACTGCATTGCCTTCTAATCCTTTCACATGGACAGGTGCTAGTGCTGCAGGTCCTTACGCGGTAACTGTTTTTGATTTAGGCACTACACCGCCAAATTGTTTCGAGACAGTTACTATTGATATCCCAGATGCTATTCTCCCTGATTTTTCAGAAAGTAATATTGACGTTACTTGTAATGGTGGCGCCGATGGAAGTATTACACTTACTCAAGTGGACAAGGGTATTAATCCGTTGACCTATACCCTGACGCCAATGCCAGTGGGTGCGGTGCTCAATGGAAATACTTTCGAGAATTTACCAGCTGGGTTTTATGATGTTAGGGGAACAGGAACAAATAGCTGCTTTACAGATATTTTCAATATTGAAATTTCAGAGCCTACTGTAATCAATGTTCCAGCTCCTACGGTTGTTGAATTCGGATGTACATCGGGCAATAACCCAGATAACGCAACTATTACTGTTTCTGGTATGACAGGTGGGTCTGATACATTTGTTCGCTATCGTTTCTTTACAACTGACGATCCATTGACCGCAGCCATTGAGCCTGACGTGGAAGTGCAGAACAATACGAATAATAGTTATACAGAAACCGATTTTAATGGTGGTTTTTATGGAGTAGAAGTTTTTGATGATAGAGGTTGTGTGGGCAGTACAACTGCAAGAATTCTCCCTTTTGACGAGCTACAATCTGCATCAATCCATATAGATGATGCCATTTCTTGTACAAATGGCGGCGAAGATATTAGAATAGACGCGACCAGCTCTATTACTAACTTCGGGGCCAACCCGGCAAACTATCAATTTAGAGAACTGCCAAGTGGAACTTTTGCAGCAACCAATACATTTACGGATTTAGCCGTAGGAACACATAATTTCGAAGTCCGCAATGTGGCTACTGGTTGTATAATACCTATTTCCCATGTTGTTGTTGAACCTAATACTTTTACAATAGATGTTGTAAAACTTAGGGATGTTCAATGTTACGGTACGGAAACTGGAGAAATAACCTTAGAACTTATTGATGCTACTTATACCGATGGCTTCAGCTGGACCATTTATAATACCAATGGTACTGCTGACAGGTTGGATGACACAGTTTATACTGGTGCAGATGGTACTGGAAATATAACCACTACTGGGCCAACTGGAACTTTAAATTTAGAGGCAGGAAGTTATCTGGTGGAAATTGTTCAAGATGCTTTCCCAGAATGTACCAATATTGAAGCGTTTACAATCGCTGGGCCATCAGCTGCAATTACAGGAGATACAGAAGTAACCCAAATCACATGTGCTACTGATCCTGCGTTTAATGATGGTGCCATTGAAGTGATAGATGTAGTCGGTGGATGGGGTGATTACCAATATTATGTGAGCACTACGCCAAACCCAGATGAGTTTGATGTGTCTAACTATGTTGCTACCCCTAGGTTTGAAAACCTAATCGCTGGCACTTACGAAATTTGGGTGATGGATCAATTTGGTTGTCCCGAACAACTGCCAAATGTAATTTTGAGCAATCCTACGCCTATAGTAGCGGACCTTCAAATAAATAATTATAACTGTACTAACCTTCAAGGTGAGATAGAGGTTGTGGGTATTCCCGCGATTAACCCAGTTAGTGGTGGCCAAGGAAGCAATTATACATATCAACTGGTGAGAAATGGTACAAATGTAGGTTCTCCTCAGAACACAACTATATTCTCAGGTCTTGGTGCTGGTTCTTACGAAGTTTATATCCTAGATCAGTGGGGATGTGATACAACGGTTGGCCCAGTCGTGTTGACAGATGCAATCACAGCCACTACAACAGTTGTAAAGCCTATTGATTGTACAGTAGATCCTGGAGGCCATATAACAATTAATGTTAGTGGCGGTTCTACAAACTTGGATTTTACGGTTACATATCCAGATTTAACAACAACGGTTTCTCAGAACAATGGCGTGTTTACAAACCTTACTCAACCTGGAGAATACGTATTTGTTGTTACGGATTTAGATACGGCAACGCCTTGTACTTACACTGTACGCCAAACCTTAGATGATAAGGTTGATCCTGTGCTTTTAGACGCTACAATAGAAAACGTAAGTTGTTTTGGTGGTGCCGATGGTAGTATTGCTGCGGTTCTAGATGCTACTACAGCAACTAATCCGGATTATACCTATGAACTATACAGGACTTCTGATTTGGTTACTCCGTTAAGAACGGCACAGGCAAGTCCGTTATTTGAAAACTTAGATGCTGATTCTTATCAAGTCCGCGTGATATCAAGCAGGGGTTGTGAGGATACAAAAGTAGAAATAGTTACACAGCCAACACAGTTGTTGATTGATGCTACAGCTTCAATCTTTACTTGCGCAGTTGATAACACCGTTAATACCTCAACAATCACAGTGGCTATTCTAGACGGTGCTACCACCCCTGGAACGCCTTCTGGAACATCGCCATATTTATACAGTATTGATAATGTGAATTTCCAGACATCAAATACTTTCGAAATTATTGATGATGGAACAGATCAAACTATCACAGTTTATGTTACCGATGGGGAAAGTTGTCCAGCTACGGATACAGTTACCATAACTGCTTTAAATACTTTTACGGCGGCCGTTACTGAGAATATTGACATAAGTTGTGCCAACCCAGAAGAAGTAACCATTGCGGTTACCGAAACTGGAGCCCCAGGCGATGTATACACTTTTGAGTTATTGCCGATTCCGAATGCTAATGGAGTGATGACTTCGAACACAAATACTACGGCAATTTTTGAATTGTCCGCAGTTGGAAGTTATACGTTCCGTGTCACCAATACAACCACGGGTTGTTATGTAGATACTGCGCCTTATGAAATTGCGCCTTATGATGTGATAGATGTGATTGCTACAGCAACAACGCCTGTATCATGTTTTGGTACTGCTACCGGTGCATTGGAGATAAATATTGTTGGATATACGGGTAACTATGATTATCAAGTCTTTGATAGTTCAAATAATCCGTTTGGAGGAGTTGTTAGCACAGACACTAGTATCAACCCAAGATCAATTACTAATGTTCCTGGTGGAAATTACTATGTAAGAGTAACTGAAACCGATGTTCCTTTGTGTATAGAAGACTCTAATACTATCACTATTGTTTCGCCAGCTGCTCCGCTCGATACTTCGGTGTCCATTGAAGCGCCAGCAACTTGTGATAATAATCAAGGAGAAATCTTGGTCGTGCCATCTGGAGGATATGCTCCTTATGACATCACATTAACAAATACTACAACCGGACAAGTTTACGTAGAAACTGATGTAAATAGTTTTGCCTTTACTGGTCTTTCGGCTGGTAGTTTTACCATTGAGGTTTCTGATAGTGGTACTGTTCCTTGTATTGATAACGAGACTGAGACTATTGTACCTGCTATCCCTATTATAGCAGATATAACGGCCACGCCGACCACTTTGGTTTGTTATGGTGATACCAATGCTATAGTAACGGCAATTAATGTTTTGAACGGATCAGGGGAATATCAATATCAATTAAACGAATATGATGTTACCGGTACAACAATAGCTTTTACAAGTGGTTCTCAGGCTAACCCAGCTTTCGAAAATCTTGGTGCCGGAATTTACAGTATTACTGTTTCTGATGGCTGGAACTGTGATGTGGAAACTGTTCAAGTGACCATTTCTGAACCGACAGATGTAATGGCCTCTTTAATACAGTTGACCCAGATGACTTGTACTAACGATGCAGAAATTCAGTTATCTGCTTCTGGCGGAACTGGTCCGTATGAATACAGCGTAGACGGCAGCACATATACTGCAATGTCAAGCGGTAATTCACACACTTTTAGTGTTACTGATGGGGTATATCAATATTATGTAAGGGATTCTTTTGGCTGTGAGGCAATGATATCAAACCAAGTAACTGTTGACCCTGTTCCTCCATTAACCATTACGATAGATGACAGTGCGGCATTTATTAACTGTACTGGTGAAGCATCTGCAACTATAATTGCAAATGTTACTGGTGGTTTAGGAAATTACAGCTACGAATTATATGCGGATGCAGGGCTTACCAATTTAGTTACTGGTCCACAAACCAGTAATACATTCAGTGGTTTAGTTGCAGGAAGCTATTATGTTAGGGTAACAAGCCAAGATTGTGAAGCCACGTCAACAGAAACCTTAATTGTTGATCCTGCTCCACTACAAATTGATATAGAAGAGTTCACAGATGTAACTTGTTCTGGTCTTGACGATGGTACAATTACTGTCGAGGTTTCTGGTGGAACTGGAGAAATCCTTTATGCCATTACCCCTAACCTAAATCAGTTTGACGATGTTAATACATTTGACGGTTTAGAGCCAGGTGTTTATGATGTGGTAGCACAGGATAGAAATGGTTGTTTTATTCCATTCCAATTCACTATTAATGAGCCTCAGCCGCTTGATTTGACTACAGTATCTGTAATGAATGAGATTTGTGAAGGAGATGCCGATGGTTCTATTGAAGTTGCAATATCTGGTGGTACAGCACCATATAGCACTGCATTTAACTCCAATGCAGATGCCGATTTTGTGCAAGACCAAACTTTGTTTACAGATTTGGCAGCTGGAACTTATGTGATTTTTGTAAGAGACGCTCAGGGTTGTGAAGAAAACATTATTGTTGAAATCGAGTCTGGAGTAAATCTAAATGCTGTGATAACACCCGTTTACGAATGTTCCGGTGATACTCCTGATAATCGAATTGATGTTGCTTTAGAAGATCCATCCGTGAGTGTAGATGTTCTTTATGGATTAGATTCCAATCCAATGCAATTGGCTCCAGATTTTACAAACATGGCTCCTGGAATACACACTTTGACCATTGCGCATGCAAATGGGTGTATCAACACCATAGATTTTGAAATTTTAGGTTTTGAGCCTTTAACATTAACATTGGAGCAAAACAATATTAATGAAATCACAGCCGTTGCTAGTGGCGGGCTTGAAGTATATACTTTCTATTTTGACGATGTGGATAATGGAGAGGACAACACCTATATCATAAATAGAACGGATACGTACACAGTTCGTGTTGTCGATCAAAACGGTTGTGAAATGGTGGCTCAAATTGAAATGGAATTCATTGATATAGAGATTCCTAATTTCTTTACTCCAGATGGTGACGGCGTTCGAGATGGGTGGGTGCCAGACAATTTAGAGGCGTTCCCTAACATACTAACTATCATCTTTGATCGTTATGGTAGAGAGCTCTATAGGATGAAATTGAACGATGCTCCTTGGGAGGGTGTTTATCAAGGCCATGATTTACCAACAGGTGACTATTGGTACGTGATAAAACTTCAAGGAGAGAATGATGACCGAGAATTTGTCGGCCACTTTACCTTGTACAGATAGATGATGATGTGTTAACCTATAAGCCATGAAAAAGACCCAAATCTTAGTATTATTATTGCTGTTAACGTTCAGCACAAAAGCCCAGGAGCTAACCATTCCACAGCTTTCACAATATATTGCGGACAATCCCTTTTTAATGTCTCCCACTTACGCGGGTGTTGGAGACCATATTAAGATTAGGTTGAACGGTCTTACCCAATGGGTTGGAATAGAAAATGCGCCTGATACGCAAACCCTTGCTGCTGATGCCAGAATAGGAAATAGGTCTGGGTTGGGTATGTTAATGTACAATGATAGTAACGGTAATACAAGACAGCGCGGAGCCAGGGTTTCCTTCGCTCACCATTTAACATTAGATCGCTATGATGATGAGTTTTTATCACTAGGTATTTCATATAATTTCAACCAATTCCGAATTGATGTGGAAAACTTTAGGGATGAAAATGGTCAAATCCCGACAGATGATAAATCCACAGTTAACCATAATTTTGATATTGGGGTTCTTTATCGTTTGGATAAATTTTATTTGAGTGTGAACGCTTCTAACATCTTACCTAAAGATTTAGAAACCTTTAACCCAACATTTGAGCCAAACACCTTAAGAAACTACTATGCCTACACGGGATATAGTTTTTCTAAAAACAAAAACAGTAAAATTGAAGTGGAGCCTTCCATCTTTTTTCAATGGTTTGAAAGTGATGGGCGTTCGGTAACGGATTTAAACACTAAAGTACGTTTTCATGATTATGAAGACTACTATTACTTGGGTTTAACCTATCGTTTTTTGAATGACCAAGTTGGTACACCATTATATGTTGCGCCTATTGCAGGTTTTAAAAAGAGCAACTTCTATTTTGGTTATTCTTACCAGGTAATAACCAATGAGCTTTTAGGCTATAGTTCTGGAACTCATGTTGTAACTGTGGGAATGGACTTATTCCAGGGAATTAGTAATTGTCGTTGTACCTACTAAACTAATATTCACTTAAATTTGCCCTTCTATTTACTACAATGGGCAAAATAAAATTAAACAATATTAGAGTCCATGCTTGGCATGGATGCTTAAAAGAAGAAAGTATCATAGGTAGTGATTATCGTGTTGATTTAGAAGTATCAGCAGATTTATCAAAACCTTCGATGTCCGATAGTTTAAGTGATACGGTTGATTACGTACATTTAAACAACATTGTTAAGGAGGAAATGGCAATAAAGTCTAAACTCCTTGAACATGTGGCCAAACGAATCTTAAACCGTATTTTCTCAGAAATTGAAGCTATAAAAAACGCTGAGGTTTCTGTATCTAAAATAAACCCTCCCATTGGTGGGGATGTGGAAAGTGTTTCGGTGGTTATTAGCTCTAAGAAGTAGTGGTTTTCCTTTTTGGAAACCTTAAAATAACATGGTACATTTGCTCCGTTATAACGGCATCGTGGCCGAGTGGCTAGGCACAGCTCTGCAAAAGCTTGTACAGCGGTTCGAATCCGCTCGATGCCTCAAAAAAACCCAGTAAAATTACTGGGTTTTTTGTTCTTGTATTCGTTCTATTCCATCGTGGATGTTAAACTGTTCTTTTGGCAAAAACCCTTTAATTATCAATACTAATCCACATATGGTGAGTACCGCCCCAAGGCCTTTTTTTATTAGCTTAATCCTGTCTTGGGTTAATTTTTTGCGAAGCTGTTTTGCTAAAAGTATTTTACATATATCCGTTATAAAATAGGCGGCCAGCATTGTCCCGAAAAAGACAAAAATTCTATTCGGCTGGTTATCCAAACTTGGTCCAACAATAATCAAAACTCCTAACCAAAATACCAATACGCCTATATTAATGAAGTTTAGTAAAAAACCTTTTACAAATAAGTTTAGATAGGTCGCTTTTGAGCTTTTTGTTTTTTCCTCTTTTGGAGGTTTTTTAACAAAAATTACAATGCCATAAACCAATAAAATCATCCCCCCAAAAACATAAAGGCCGGGTTGGTTGCTCAGATTTTCCAATAATTGAAAACTACTGAAGTACGCTATAAAAAGAAAGAGTATGTCCGCTAATATAACTCCAATATCCAGTACTAAGCCTGCCCTAAATCCTTTGGTTGCACTAGTTTCCAACAAAACAAAAAATACAGGCCCTATCATAAAGCTTAGTAAAAAACCTAAGGGAATCGCTGCCTGTATATCTTCAATCATTCTATATCGTTATTCTATTCTTTCTATAGTTCCTCCAAACACTGTTTTTTCGTCCATCTTTTCGGGGTCTCCGTAAACTTTGACTTTACCCCCTCCTTTAACGTCCGCTTTCACATATTTGGTTGCATAAATAGAGGCATTACCGCCTGCACTGACAGATATAGTGGTAAACTTTGATTTAAATGTTTTTCCATCGTAGGTTCCTCCGGTATTTATACTTATGTCCTGATTGTCTGTAAATCCTGTAGTAATAATATCTCCACCTGTTACTGCTTTTACCAATAATTGTTCCGTTTGACAGTTGAGATTAATTTCTCCTCCTTCCTGAGCCTTTAATTCTAATACATCTTGGGCAAAAACATCTTCTGAAGTTATAAGTGCATCTTCATTAACATCAATGATTAATAACTCTTCAGTATGGTATAAATCAACAAAAGTTCTAAAACCACTGAATATTTTATCAATCTCCATTCTAATTTTTAAAGTTCCATTATTATTGACAATGGCAACTTTGTTTGTGTTTGTTCCAGTTATTACCGCTTCATTCTTATCTGATTTTATAAGTCTGATGGAAATACCATCAAAACCCTTTAACTCTTTAAATGGTTTAAGTTCTTGGGTAATCTTTTCCTCTTGTGCATAGGTAAGCATAACAAAAGCAAAAAAGGCTATTATAAGTTTAGATGTTTTCATTTTTGTTCTTGATTGATATTCAATAACATAAACAAATTTAATTCCAAAAAAGTATTATTCTTTCTTACCGATTAACGAAAAATCCAAATGTCTTTTAACCAAGTCTGTATTTTTTACCATAACAAATACTTCGTCCCCTAATTGATACATTTTCTTAGACCTTTCACCAACTATCGCAAATTGCTTTTCATCAAATATGTAATAATCATCTTTGATGTCTCTAATTCTTACCATTCCCTCACATTTATTCTCAATAATCTCTGCATAGATACCCCACTCCGTAACACCAGAAATAACACCAAGAAATTCTTTATCGCTGTGGTCTTGCATAAACTTAATCTGCATATACTTGATAGAATCCCTTTCTGCACTTGAAGCTAAAATTTCCATATCTGAAGAATGCTTACATTTTTCTTCATAAACAGTTTCTTTTGCAGATTTACCACCATCCAAATAGTGTTGTAGCAATCTATGCACCATTACATCCGGATATCTTCGTATAGGTGACGTGAAATGACTGTAATAATCAAAAGCAAGACCGTAATGTCCAATATTATCGGTAGTGTAAATTGCTTTGCTCATACTCCTAATAGTCAATGTATCTACCAAATTCTGTTCTTTCTTACCTTTTACATCTTGTAACAACTTATTTAGAGAGTTGCTAATACTTCTTTTATCTTTAAGGTTAACACTATGTCCAAATCTAGAGATAACACCATTAAGAGCCATTAATTTATCTTCATTTGGCTCGTCATGGATTCTATAAACAAATGTTTTCTTTGGTTGTTGCTTACCAATATACTCCGCTACTTTCCTGTTTGCCAAGAGCATAAATTCTTCAATAAGTTTATTGGCATCCTTAGCTTCTTTAAAATAAACACTCTCTGGTTCGTTTTTTTTATTAAGATTAAAGCGAACCTCAATTTTATCAAAAGAAATAGCTCCTGATTCCATTCTTTTGGAGCGCATAATTTTAGCTAGTTTATCAAAAGTTAAAACAGCTTCAACTACTTCATTAGAAACTTGGTACGCATCTTTACGTATTGATATGTTTTTTGGGATTGTATTTTCTGAAGTTTCAATTATGTGCTGTGCCTCTTCATAGGCAAAACGCTCATTGGAATTTATTACCGTTCTTCCAAACCACTGATTTTTTAAAATGGCATTTTTGTCCAGTTCAAAAATTGCTGAGAAGGTATATTTCTCTTCGTTAGGTCTTAAGGAACATGCATTATTAGATAAAACTTCCGGGAGCATTGGTACAACTCTATCAACTAAATAAACAGATGTTGCTCTATTATAAGCTTCTTCTTCTAGAATAGTGTCTGGTAAAACATAATGGGATACATCTGCAATATGAACTCCAATTTCAAAATTTCCGTTTTCCAATTTTTCAAAAGACAACGCATCATCAAAATCTTTAGCATCTTTTGGGTCAATCGTAAACGTAAGTACGTCGCGCATATCCCTTCTCTTCGCTATTTCTTCAGGTTTAATCCTAGTATCTAAAGTTTGCGCGTATTTTTCTACTTCATAAGGAAATTCATAGGGCAATCCGTACTCTGCTAAAATGGAATGGATTTCTGTATTATGTTCTCCAGGTTTTCCTAAAACCTCCACGATTTTACCATACGGAGAATCTGTATTATCTGGCCATTCACCTAACGCAACCAATACCTTGTCACCATCATCGGCTTTATTAATATTTTCTAAAGGGACAAAAATATCTGTATACATTTTTGGATCTGTTGGTCTAACAAAAGCAAAGGTTTTTTGTTTGTCCACAATCCCAACATAAGTATGCTTTTTTCTTTCTAAAACTGAAGCTATTTCACCCTCTTGTCGTTTTCCACTACTCTTTCTTTTTAAGAAAACCTCCACAGTATCTCCATGTAAAGCTTTATTCAATTTATGTTTTGGAATAAATATATCATCTTCCATCTCATCAACTAAAATGTAAGCATTTCCACTAGTAGTCAAATCAACAGTACCCTGTATGAGTGATTGTAAAGAAGGTTTCTTCTGATATTTGCCTCGTTCAACTTCAATAATCCTTTCTTTTACTTTTAGCTGTCCGAGTCTTTTGATTAAATAATTTCTTCCTTGGGTATCTTCTATATGAAGTTTTGCAGCAATTTGCTTGTAATTAAAACTTTTAGAGGGTTCTTTTTCTAGTATTGTAAAAATGCCTTTTGTTATCTCGTTCTTTCTCTGGCTTTTTGCTCTCTTATTCTTTTTAGACATTCAGTTTATTTATTTTTTGAAAATTACAAATTATAATTCGTCAATCTCTGGTAATAAGTATACATAAATAAGCCAAATACAATTTTATCAACATTATATATAATTACATTTCCTTTTTTTTAAAATTTAAATAGAAAAATGATTGTTATGATTGTCTGTTGAAATGGAGAATAAAAAAATTAAAAATAACTTGCTTTGAACAAGAATTATTTTTTGTTGACATTTTATAGAACTTAAAAAAACGTAGAAATCAAGTAGTTAAATTGGTTATAAACAGCATTTGATAACCTTTCTTAACATGAATTTATTGATAACTAAATCTATTTTTAATGTTAACTAGTAGCATCTGACGTTTTATAAGTGTTGATTATTTTTTAATTGAATTATACCAAGACATGAGAATAAAGATTGTAATGCTAAAAATAAATGCATTTTGAAAAAAGTTTAATCATAAGTTTTCTTCTTGTTTTCAACAAAAGGCACTTTAGTTTAAAGTCTTGACATAAAGAATAATAGAATTTTTTCTTAAGCTTTATAAACATTGTCCTTTTAAAAGAATTGTACCTTTGTTATAGACCTAAATACAAAAGAACAAACGATGAAAATAGCCATAGGAAATGACCACGCTGGGACAGAGTATAAACTAGCAATAGTAGGTATGCTAAAATCCAAGGGGATAAAAGTTTTTAATTATGGAACGGATGGAACGGATAGTGTAGACTATCCAGACTTTGCCCATCCTGTGGCCAAGGATGTTGGGGAAGGGAAAGTAGATTTTGGAATAGTGGTTTGCGGTACTGGTAATGGAGCAAATATGACAACTAATAAACATCAACTAGTTCGTAGTGCACTTTGTTGGAATAAAGAGATTACGGCACTGGCAAGGGCACATAATGATGCAAATATTTTAAGCTTGCCGGCTCGCTTTATAGCATTGCCACAAGCTTTGGAAATGGTACAAACATTTTTAAAAACAGATTTTGAAGGTGGTAGACATGAACGAAGGGTAGAAAAGATACCCTGTCAATAAAAAATGAATGGGCCATCATCACGGACACAATCATTCACATCACCACCATGACTTAAAAGGTAGAAATCTTGGTATTTCTATTTTCTTAAATATTCTTATCACGGTAGCACAAGTTATTGGGGGCCTGGTTTCAGGAAGCTTAGCTTTATTATCTGATGCGCTTCATAATTTTAGTGATGTTCTTTCTTTAATCATTAGTTATGCTGCCAACACACTTTCAAAGAAAAAAGCATCAACCAATAAGACCTTTGGATACAAAAGAGCTGAAATAATAGCTGCTTTTGTAAATGCCGCAACATTGATGGTTGTAGCTGTGTTTCTAATCATTGAAGCCTTTAAGCGTTTTTTTAGCCCAGAAGAAATAGGGTCAGATTTGGTAATATGGTTATCTATAGTTGCGATATTAGGTAATGGATTTAGTGTTTTGTTAATTAAAAAGGATGCAGATGTAAACATGAATATGAAATCTGCATATTTACATTTATTGACAGATATGATGGCATCTATTGCTGTGTTGGTAGGGGGAATACTAATGAAGTTTTACAAAATATATTGGGTGGACCCTTTGCTTACATTGTTGATTGCACTTTACTTAATTTATATGGGCTATGATCTTTTAAAAGAATCGACAAAGGTGTTGATGTTATTTACTCCAAAATCGATAACTGTTCAGGAAATTGTAAGTTCAATTTCAAAAATTAAACCCATAAAAAATGTACACCATGTTCATATTTGGCAATTGAACGAAGAAGAAATCCATTTAGAGGCACATGTAGATTTTGAAAAAGATATTAAACTTTCTGAATTTGATAAGATTTTAGAACAAATAGAAGATAAGGTCTTCCATGATTATGGTATCAACCATGTTAACATACAACCAGAATACGGCAAATGTGACAGTAAAAAAATAATAGTTCAAGATTAGATGGAAATATTAATAAAATCCTTTGTCGAGCTGGAGTTAGAAGAGCTATATGAGTTATTGCGTTTAAGGAGCGAAGTTTTTGTTGTGGAACAAGAATGCATATATCAAGATATTGATGATAAGGACAAAAACGCTATACACGTTATAGGAAAAAAGAATGATAAAATAGTGGCCTACACAAGGATTTTTAAACCTAATGATTACTTTAACAACCCAAGTATTGGTCGGGTTGTTGTTGCCAAGTCCTATAGGAAACAAGAGCTTGGCAAAGACATCATGTTAGCTTCCATAAAGGCCATTGAAAGTATATTCAACACATTCACTATAGAACTCTCTGCGCAGCAATACTTAGTACAATTTTATAATGATTTGAACTTTAAAGAAGAGGGAGATGGATATTTAGAAGATGGAATCCCTCACATTAAAATGATTAGAAACTAGATTTTAATAGGTGTTTTTGAACTTAGGTTCAGGTCGTTCAACAAATCATCTGTGAACTTATAATGACCCCTAGTTGTAATAATTTTGAAACGATTGGACTTAAGCCTACTTATTGTGTCCAGAAATAACCACTTGGTTTTTAATAATTTTTCCTTCTCTGTTTTTAGGCTAACATCAAAAAAGTACTTTCTGCCATTTTTCACCGCTACGATGTCTGGGGTTATTTTCGTATCTCCACCTTTTTTAAGGTAGGATTTTGGGGTTTCATAACCATCTAAATCCGCTTTTATATTTTCAAAGCCAGTATGCTCCAGATGGTTGATTGATTTCTGTAAAAACTCTTTATTTTCCTTTTTATCTATTTTTATCATAGCTAACAACATACAAAAAAATAAGCGCTTAAACAAATAAAAACAGCTGATTAACAGCGTATTAACAATTTAAAACAAGCGTTTTGCAATTTTATGCTGAATCAAAAAATCCAAACGTAAAATTAAATTTATAGGTTGTTCATTTTTGTTCTGCTTTGAAAAAAATAAATATCCCTCTTTTTTATCATCTAGCCCTAAAATTTTATGTTTTCCATGTTTTTTAACCCTAAGGAATATGTTTTCTGAAATCGACTTTTTATCTATACCCCTTTTTAATAGAAATTCAATTAACCTTTTCCTGTTTACTAAGGTTATTTTGCATGAAGTATAAGAATTTGGCTCATCTGAGTATATAGCGGTTATTAATGAATAAAAGTTGGTTATTTTCTTTTCATCAAACAACCAGCCTCTTTTTTCTTCACCATTCTTTAGATAACAAAGTTCAAAGGCAAAAGTTGGCAAATCCTCATTAATATAATCTAGCTGCGCTTTTTCATCTATATAGAAAGAAGCACCACTTTCCATGTGTTTAAAAATTAAATCTACTCCTTTATACTGCTGCTTAATATCTGTAATGCGCTCAAAAGTATAGTGTTTTAGGTTGGATTTGTAATAAGAATCTAAGAGAACTGTTAGCTTTTTTTCTTTTTCAAGATCGGATTTAAAGTTGTTTTTTAAGCCCATCTAAGATTGTATTTTCTCAATAAGGGCATTAGCAATTTGTTCCACTACACCCACGACAAGTGCATTACCCATAAAAAATGCTCTTTTTGTATCTGAAATCCCTTCAAGTTTGGTGTGGTTGTCGGGAAACATATTAAGACGCTCTAACTCTATAGGCGTAAGTCTACGAAGTCCTTTTGTGGTTTGCACCACATGCTTAAACCGTGAAGGAGATTTACCGCCTTCCCCAGTAATTATGGTTCTGGAAGGTTTATCCAAAGCATCAGGAAAAACCATACTCCCTTCGGAATAATTATATTGGAAACCCTCCTTTGTGGTTCGAATCTCTTTTTTGCCACCTTTTAGATATTTCCATTTGGGCAGATCACCATCAGAAATAAAGTAATCTTTGGAAACGTCTCCGTTTTGAAGAACTTCTGCAAGTGAGTGAAAAGGTCCGTCATAATTAGCAGAAGTTTTTACTGTTGTCACCAAACTATCAACGCATAGACCTGAATTAAAAAATGGAGACAGCTTTTCATTTTTATTAAAGTTCTCAGAAATCTCCAGAATACTATTATCAAGTGCCAAAGAACTCTCGTTTAGAAAATTCATTTGAACAGGAAAGTTTTTGGCAAACACACCTTTTTTAAATAGTATATCATTTGCTTTTTCACCAATATATTTAGAATATAATGTGGATGATTTGTGTATTCCCAAAAGAAAAACCCGTCTTCGGCGTTGTGGCATTCCATATTCTGCAGCATTTATTACACGCCATTCAATAGCATATTGCAAATCCGAAAGACTCTTCAGCATAATTGCAAAATCCCTACCGCGTTGTGAAGAAGGTGATTTTAACAATCTATCTACGTTCTCAAGGATTAGATATTTTGGTTTTTTCTTTTTCTCAGAAAGAATACGATAAATGGACCACCACAACACCCCTTTTTTACCAAGCAAACCTTTTGAGTTTTTTAAAGTGGTGGCAACGGAATAGTCTTGGCAGGGAAAACCACCCACTAAAACATCATGGTCTGGAATCTGCTTTGTTGGAATCTGCTCAATATCAATATTAGAATGGTTTTCCGAACCAAAACGGGCTTCATAGACCATAGAGGCATGCTGGGTTTTAGTAGAAGGCTCCCATTGATTGCTCCAAATTACCTCATACCCATCAGTTTTTTCTAAGCCCAGTCTAAAACCACCAACACCAGCAAAAAGTTCGCAGACCTTTAATTTTAGCATATATCAAAAGTAAGCAATTGCCATTTCTAGCAAACAAAAAAGGTGCTCATAAAATAGAAGCACTGCTTTGCATAAAAATTATCGACATAATGATTAGAAGGTTTGCTATGACCATTAGATGGAAAAATAGAGTTTTTATCAGCTTTAGCCATTTTAGAAACAAAGGAGGTTGATCTTACTCGGGAATAAAAATAAGCAAAACCCTACAAATTTTCAAAGAAAGGACGACCTCAGAAAAACCGCTACAGAATTAGGGCGTAAGAATTTCGGCATATTTTTTCTTATCCTTTAGAATTTCGGTAGCAGATAAAATGGCATCATCATTATTTAAATTATACGCAAAAAGCCCCCCCCTGTAGAAATAACGTTTAATTATTTCGTCTTCTAATTTTTTAATGATTTCTGTTTTATAGATATCCAAAGCTAAAATCTTACCTCGATTTACCGCAAATAGTAAGTCCTTGTACTTGTTCTGGACTTCTGTACCTAAAAGTGAGTCATCAGAGTTCAATGTCTCTTCCAAGAGTTTTTCAGTCTTAGTTTTAAATGAAAAACCCTTACTATTTGCAAAACTTTTAAAGGCATTGTAATTGACTTGGGAAAACTTAAAATCCTCAACAGAACTAAACTCATTCTTGTAGTAAAATTCAGTTGCAAAATCAAAGATTATATGATTGGCTACCAATGCATTTGTTAAGGCATTAGATTTTGAGGACGTTATTTCAACATCCGGCATTACGCCACCTCCATCTTCAACAACCCTCCCATTTCTGGTCTTGAATTGATTGAAAGTTGTATTTCTAACAGCATTTCCCTCATCATCCCTATTCCAATAATCCAAGGATTGAATACATCTGCCCGAAGGCGTAAAATATCTTGAAATAGTGACTTTTAGTTGGGTGCCATATGTAAGCCTTAAAGGCCTTTGGACCAAACCTTTACCAAAACTACGAGCCCCCATAATCACTGCTCTGTCCAAATCTTGCAAACTGCCCGAAACAATTTCACTTGCAGAGGCACTACTGCCATTGACCAAAACCACGAGCGGAATTTCTAAATCTTCTGGTTTGTTTTTGGTCTTATAGGTTTGATTGAATTTTTTAACTTTCGATTTTGTGGTAACAATCAACTCTCCTTTTGGAACAAATAAATTAGTAACATTGATTGCCTCAGATAATAACCCGCCAGGGTTGCCCCTTAAGTCTAGAATGATTTGTTCTGCTCCTTGTCCTTTTAAGTCTTGCAATGCAGATTTGGTTTGACTAGAAGCTTTTCTATTGAATTTTGCCAAGACAATGTAGCCGGTTTTATCATCTACCATACTATAGAAAGGTACAGCATCTACCTCTACACCTTCACGCGTAATAGTAGTTGTTTTGGTTTCGCCCTGTCTTTTGTAAGTAACCTCTACATTACTATTATTGGCACCCTTAAGTAACTCGCTGGCATTATCATCAAAATCTGAAACCGTTATTTCACCAATTTTAATAACCTCATCCCCAGCTTTGAGACCAGCCTTATCGGCAGGATAATCTTTATAAGGCTCTACAATAACCAGCTTGTCATCATAAGAACGGACCAACGCCCCAATACCAGAGTATTCACCTGCGTTATTTATTTTATATTCTTCTACGTCTTGTTCGTTCAAAAACTTAGTATACGGATCTAATTCATCCAGCATATTTTTAATGGCAGAGTCCATCAATTCAGCAGGATTGGTCTCATCCACATAGTTCATGTTGAGCTCTTTAAACAAGGTTGTAAAGATTTCAATTTGCTTGGCAATTTCGAAAAAGTCGCTTTTAAAACTACTGCTTGCTATTAAAAAGAAAATTGCGGCTACTGGAACTAAAAGCTGTTTTTTATAAAGATTTTTCATGAAGGTTTTTTTCTTGAAATTTTTCTAAAAGCCCAAGCATTTTTTCGTTTACAGCTGAATAAGTGGGCATTTCCCTACCAAGATATAAAATCATAAACGCAAAGTTTCCCTCAATGTTGTTAAAAATGGAGGGCTTGTTTAGCCTGTAAGACTCTCTTAATAGGCGTTTAATACGATTTCTTTGTACTGCTTTTTTAAAATTTTTCTTAGGGGCAATTACCCCAGCTTTAATCTTGGAGCTGTCCTCAAAATCCGTTTTAAGATAAATTAACTTAAGAGGAAAATTTGTGATGCTTTTACCCTCTTCAAAAAGTGTTTCAATCAACTTTCTGCTTTTGAGTTTTTCGTTTTTAGGGAAAGTAAAGGCCATTATTAAAAGTAAAAAATCCGTTTGAGAGTACAATGCCCCAAACGGATTCATTAACTGTTTCAATTTTAATTATTCAGGCTGATAAATATTGTTCTCTCTATCAACATCTGCCATTAGTTGGGAGGGGTCTATAGAAATACCCGCTACATTTTCCAAAGGTTTATCAATAACCAATTCATAGGTATTGCTTGCCCATGCCCAATCATCGGAAACGGTTCTTTTTAATGAGGGATAAGGGTTTTCTTTTTCACCACGCATCATTCTTAAAGGAACATAATATGTCTCTTGGTTTCCATTAGCATCAACCACCAAAATATCCAAGGGCATTGGCATTAGGCCAATACGCTCTAAAACTATTTTGGTTTTGTCACCATCGGCCACAACTTCTTTTATCCCATAATCTATTGTGTTGGTGGTTTGTGTCCAGTCTGTTAAGTACCAGTCCAATTCCATACCTGAAACTTTTTCAGCGGTTCTTTTAATATCATTGGGCACAGGGTGCTTAAACTTAAAATCCTCGTAGTATTTTCTAACTGTCTCCATCAACTTATCTTGCCCAATTACGTATCCCAATTGCGACAAAAAGATAGCACCTTTACTATAAGCTGCTATTCCGTATGGAGTGTTTTCATTGTATCTGTCTGCATGTGTGGTCTGAGGCTGTTCCTTTCCGGATTTTACCAGATAAAAGTATCCCCTGTACGAATTTTCAAAAGGATTTTCCTTGTTCTTTTCCAATACTTCGTTGCTACATAAAGCTGAAATAAAAGAAGTAAAACCCTCATCCATCCACTCATGCTTAGCTTCGTTAGTGGCCAAAACGTGTTGAAACCAAGAGTGGGCCAATTCATGAATCATGGTACCAACAACGCTACCTGGTTTATCCCCGCCAGTTATTAAAGTTGACATGGCATACTCCATACCACCATCACCACCTTGGATTACTGAATATTGTTTATAGGGATATTCACCTATGTTTTTATTAAAAAAGAGCATTGCCTTTTCCGTTAAAGGCTGTACTTTTTCCCAGGTTTCTTTGAACTTTTCATCATTTTTATATAGAAAATGAAGCGTTGGACCATTCTCCATTTGTAAAGTATCATGAACATATTCTGGGTCTGCGGCCCACATAAAATCATGGACCATAGGCGCCTTAAAGTGCCAGGTTAAGGTTTTGCCTTTTGTTTTTACTTTGGTTTCCGGGGCTTCATACCCATGTCCAATCTCATCAGGATTTTGCAAATAACCGGTTCCACCAACAGTGTAGTTTTTGTCGATGGTAAGCTTTACATCAAAATCTCCCCAAACCCCATGAAATTCTCTAGCTATATAGGGGTTGGGATGCCAACCTTCAAAATCATATTCTGCTAATTTAGGATACCATTGGCTCATAGAAAGCGCAACACCATCCTTATTGATGCGACCGGACCTACGTATTTGGACAGGAACCTGACCTTTGAACTCCATCTCAAAAGTGGTTTTGCCGCCTGAAGCAATCGGTTTAGCTAAATCGACTACCAGCACAGTTCCTTCTTCTGAAAAAGACACTTTTTGACCGTCTTGGGTTAAAGAAGTAGCGTGTAAATAGCCAATTTCCGAAGGAGACAAAGAAGCAATCCTGCTTTTTTTCTCTGCATTGACCATTCTACCATCAGGATCAGCTATATTCTGTAAACGCATGTCCATTTCACTACCGGGCTGGAAGGCATTAAAATACAAGTGATAATATACCCGGTTTAATTCATCAGGCGAATTGTTGGTATATACCAATTTCTGAGTGCCGGTATACTGATAATTTTCTACATCCATGTCAACATTCATGGTATAATCAACATGCTGTTGCCAATATCCGGTATTATTTTGAGCAATTAAGGTAGTTATCCCACAAAGAAGAAGAAATACAATTTTTTTGACCAGTTTAATCATTTTATTCTGCGTTAGAATCTAAAGTTAATTTTCCTTTTGAAATATTTTCAGCTAAAAGTAATGCATTATAGGCGTTGACCATTTTTCCAGACTTTGAAATTTCTGAAAATGACTTGCTTTTTGAGGGATCACCAGCTACAATAACAGATGCTTTTGAACGCAACCCTGATTGCATCAGCACTTTTTTGACTTGAGAAGCAGACAGACTAGGGTAGTATGAACGTATTAAAGCTGCAACTCCAGCTACAGCAGGGGCAGCCATTGAAGTTCCACCTTGAAAATCATATTTGTTGTTGGGCATGGTAGAATATATATTGTCTCCAGGAGCAAAAACATCAACATTATCAGCCCCATAATTTGAAAATGTTGCAACCATTTTAGAGCCATAGGCAGGGGCTAATGCGCCTACGGTTATGACATTATCGCTAATTTCTGAGCCAACATATTTATGGTCATTGGGAAAATTTGGATTAGATGCATCGTCTAAATCATCCCCATCATTACCAGCCGCATGCACAATTAGCACATCTTTTGAAGCAGCATATTTTATAGCATCATAAACCCATTCCGCATTTGGAGAAAATGATTTTCCAAAACTACAATTGATGATTTTTGCGCCATTGTCCACGGCATATCTAATCCCCAATGCGATATCTTTATCGTACTCATCACCATTTGGGACGGCACGGATACTCATTAGCTTTACATTTTTAGCCACACCATTAACACCTTTTCCATTGTTACGTTCTGCAGCTATAATACCAGCTACATGCGTACCGTGGCTTTCATCTTCAACACGATTTTTGGGATTGCCATTACCGTAGTTTCTATCGTTAAAATCATAGGGCTTATCGCCAACGACTTCTCTTCCATTGAAATTTTTGTTTAAATTGTAGTTTGCTTGTTCGGTAAAGTAAGTCACACCCTCTGTAACTTCTTCAATTACTTCATCGATAGTATCAGCATATTGAAACATTTGAGAAAGTATGGCAACATTTTGTTGCATTTTTTCCGAAGTGGGCTTCATGGCCATTAATTCCTTTTTGGTGTAAGTATCTTTACCTAAAGCTGTTTTAACTTCTGTATCAGCATTTTTAACTGCCTGAAGAATCTGCTCATACTGTTGTTTATTCTGTAAGGCTTTTGGATATTCTTTGTCCAATTTTATTTGGGCCTTAGCTCGCATAGCAGCATCACCAATTCCCAATCGTAGCATGCGCACATACTCTAATTGTTCGTTATAAGATTCGCCCAAAAAATTATAGCCATGAATATCATCTACATAACCATTATTGTCGTCATCTTTTCCGTTTCCGGCTTTTTCACCTTTATTGGTCCAAAGCACATCATCCAAATCCTCATGGGTTAAATCCATTCCAGAGTCTAGAACAGCAACCACAACAGTTTGTCCTCTTTTGTTTCCTATTAATTCTGTATAAGCCCTATCAACACTCATACCGGGGATAGTGTCTGTGACCAAGTCTGCATGGCCCCAATTTTTCTTCTGAGAATCTGAAAGTTCAGTAATTTTTAAGGGTACGGTATCTATATTTTCAACAGGAGTTGAAACTAAAGAAGTTGCTCCACACCCCATTAGGAATATACTTCCAGATATAAGGGCAAAAAATGATTTTGAATATGTAGTCATCATATAAATGTATTTTGAATAATAAGATTAACCGAATAAAGTATCAAAAGAAAACAATTCGTTAAGCCGGACACCTTTCTCGGTATGTTTTAATGTACAGAGCTCATTGTGTGCATCATGCTCAAAAAATAGTACAAATCCCTCTTCAACTGCCCTTTCTGAAAAGTTGGCTTTTTCATCCATACTAAGTAGTGGACGAGTATCATAACCTGTTACATAGGGCAGAGGGATATGGCCAACTGTTGGCATTAAATCTGCCATGAACACCACAGTCTTTCCTTTGTAATTAATGTGGGGAATCATCTGTTTTTCTGTATGGCCATCTATGAACAGAATATCAAAACCTAATTCTGAGTTTTTAACAAATGAATTACCAAAAGACGGTATAAATCGCAATCTTCCACTTTCTTGCATAGGAAGTAAGTTTTCTTTTAAAAAAGACGCTTTTTCACGAGGGTTCGGTTTTGTAGCCCAATTCCAGTGATTTTCGTTTGTCCAATAATCGGCATTTTTAAACGCAAGCTCATAACCAGTTCTATTTTTATTCCACTGGACACTTCCACCACAATGATCAAAATGTAAATGCGTCATAAAAACATCGGTAATATCATCGCGATGAAAACCTAGCTTTTGTAAAGAGCTATCAATAGAAAAATCACCCCATCGGTAATAATAATTAAAGAACTTTTCAGATTGCTTGTCACCCATTCCTGTGTCTATAAGAATTAATCTCTCACCGTCTTCAACCAAAAGGCTTCTGGCAGCAATATCGATCATATTATTATTATCAGCAGGATTGGTCCTAGACCATAGCGATTTTGGTACCACACCAAACATGGCACCACCATCAAGCTTAAAATTTCCTGTTTCAACGGGGTATAAAGTCATCAACACTTAAAAAGCCATGCAAAATAAGAAAAGAGGGGATAATTGCCTTAAAAACACGTAATTATTGGATGTTTTTTAACAGAAAACTTTGGCTCTAGGCCTTAAGAGGCTTTTACAACTGCTGTCCAAAATAAATTATAGCCTTTATTTCCTGAAAGCTTAACAGCAGTTCTTTTTTAAGAATCTTTTCCGTTGAAGTAAAAGCGTTTGTTGAAATCAGACTGGTCATCAATTTGGATATTGAGAAAGCCTAAGAAGTGTAAATAAACACTGGTATATTGGTGATATATACCGCGTATGCTAAGCAGATGACATGATTTACCGCTTGCTAGCGTTTTTTTTCAATATCATCTCCCTATTTCATTTCATTTAAGATTGTGGCTAATTCTTTGCCATAATCTAGGAACGCAACGGTTTCATCCGTTCGCGCCAATTTGATTTTATCAAAAATGATTAGCGCCTCGCCATTACTTTCTAAGTGATAAATCTGATGATTTTCGAAAAAGCGAATGACTTCGTCTGTAAAAAATGACCTAATTTCAGGCTCTTTACTACCCATAATTAGAAATTTTTTGGAAAAATCTGGATACATCTCAAAATCAATATCCTTATAACCTGTATAGGCCATCACACGGTCAAATAATCTTTCCAATACGCCTTCTTTTTCCATTGTAAAAATGGGTATTTTTTTGTTCAACTTCAGGACCAAGAGTGTTGTGTTGAAAGTCTCGGCCGTAAAAGCCGCACCCTCACTGAAGGTTACATCCGCAATTTCCCAAGACACGTCCAAGCCTTTAAATGTTCCTTTAAGGCAATTTGATTTACGTTCGATAGGCCGAATCTCAAAAAAGTGAAAATTCTTTAGATAATTTGTATTCCAATCTACTTGATGGGCGAATTGATAATCTTTTTCATTGGCTAAATTTTGCAATCGATTTTGTCTGGGCGATAATTTGGCGGCAGAACTGTTTAAAGAAATTTTTAAGGCTCTATTATGGCTAGATGATGAAACATGGTTGTCTAATCCTTTTATGACAACTTTGCCACCTGTGTCCTTTTGTATTTTTAAGTAATCCACGATATAATCCATATAGGTCATGCCGACCAATCTTGTTTCCGATAAATCAATATTCACATCCGCCCCAGAAGGAATTTGAGCCACTAATTTGTCGACTTTTAAGATGCCCAAAAAGTTTGCGATTCCCTTAATCTTTAAATCGTAACTGCCATCTGGTCTCGTAATCAAATCAGAACCCGATTTATACACCATTTTAAAAAATTGGGGGATGGATACCCGAGCCAACAACATGTGACTGACCATGGCCAATACTAACCCTCCCAGTAATCCAACTAACAAATTGGTGTACAGGGTTAGAACCATTGTAGCCACAAAGAATATGAGTTGCTCGGTACCTTGACTATACACTTGTTTAAAGACGGCTGGTGAAGCTAATTTAAACCCGGTATAAACGAGTAAAATAGCAAAAGCACATAGCGGTACTTGACGCATTATGGGACTCAATAACACAATAAAAACTAACAGCAGCAATCCTTGATACATATTGGACCACTTTGTCTTCGCGCCATTATGGATATTGACCGTACTTCGAATTATCACGGCAATAATGGGTAATCCACCAATCATACCCGCTGCCACTGTACTCAATCCAATACCGGTCAAATCCTTATTCAAATTCGTTTTTCGTTTATAAGGGTCAATTTTGTCAATCGCTTTTGCAATGGCTAATGATTCAATACTTGTGATGATTAAGATGGAAAATACGGTCGTCCAAAATTCAATAGTATTGATTTTACCAAAATTGGGATGCATTATGGAATCCATAATATTATCGGGAATGTCCAACAGTAAATTAGGTCCAACCTCATAGCCTTTTCCAAAGAAGGAAAGCGAATGTTGGTCAAAGAAATTGAAAAAATAAACAAACGGAATCGAAAGCGCAACGACCCACATGGGCGTCGGTAGAATATGGAAAAACCGATTACTGATTTTGGAATGAAACAGTAATAACAGTAGGCCTACCAAAGCAATAATTACCACAAAAGGATTCGCCTGGGGCAGGAGTACAATTGCATCGACAAGGTTTTGTATGATGCTCGGACTATCAGAATGCGTGCCAATGGCAACATGAATCTGTTTGGCAAAAATGATAATTCCGATGGCGGCCAAAATACCTTGAATCACCGAAGAATGGAAGATATCCGCTAGTCGACCCAATTTCAATATTCCTAAAAATACTTGAATAGCACCAGAAACAACCACCGCCGCTAAGACATAATTAAAAGCTTGCCCTGAACCATCATCCATCAATGTGATTCCTAAAAGTATGACGGCAATGACTCCTTTTGCAGGTCCGTTAACCGAGATATGCCCGCCTCTATAAAGTGTTGTTACAACACCACCAACAATTGCAGAAATGATGCCTGACATAGCGGGTGCGCCCGCTGCTAAAGCAATACCTAATGAAAGTGGTAAAGCAATGAGTGAGACACTCACAGCGGCGATTAAATCACTTTGCCAATTTTCTAGTAAACCCTTGACCCCTTTTTTTGGTGTAATTTCCATTTGTTTAACTATTTGACTTATAAAATATGTCAATAAATCGTTTCACAATTATTAAATGATTCTCAAAAAATGAGCAATTTGTATGGCTTCAAATACATTGACCGAAGTGAAGGTGAAAATGCAAAGCCAAATAAAATGGGTTTAAAAGGACGTCCTTTTTGCTCCAAAATGTGATATCATTTTTGCCGAATATAAGACATAAAACACGAAGAGTGCAATGTTTAAAATCACAACAGAATTCTAAAATAAAAACAGTAAATTCCCAAAAAAATACAACAATGCTAGAGCTTGCGGGAATTATAATTTTAGGAATTATTGCGCAATGGGTAGCTTGGCGACTTAAATTGCCCGCTATTTTACCCCTTATCCTGATAGGGTTGTTGGTTGGGCCAATCGCAACTTTATATACAGAAGATGGCGCAAAATTAATAGAACCTATTTGGAATGGAGAGAAGGGATTGTTTCCTGGTGAAGGGCTATATTATTTTGTTTCTCTAGCTATTAGTATTATTCTTTTTGAAGGTGGACTGACCTTAAAACGTTCTGAAATTGCCAATGTTGGACCCGTAATTACAAAGTTAATTACAGTTGGTTCTGTAGTTACATTTTTTGGAGCTGGAGTAGCAGCTCATGATATTTTTGGACTTTCTTGGCAAATTTCTTTTTTGTTCTCAGCGCTGATTATTGTAACAGGCCCCACCGTAATAACACCAATATTGCGGAATATTCCACTTAAAAAGGATATCTCTACCGTTCTTAAATGGGAAGGTATTTTAATAGACCCCATAGGTGCTTTAGTAGCGGTTTTGGTATTTGAATTTATAAGTGTTGGGGAAGGAAGCGGTTATACCCAAACTGCATTGATCGAGTTTGGTAAGATTTTACTTTTTGGAACTACTTTTGGATTCACATTTGCCCATGCACTAGCCTTTGCTATAAGAAAGAATTTAATTCCGCATTATTTAATGAATGTGGTTTCACTATCCGTGGTACTGTTGGTTTTTGTGGAATCCGATGTTTTTGCCCATGAATCGGGTCTTTTGGCAGTTGTGGTAATGGGAATGGTCTTAGGAAATATGAACCTTCCAAACATAAAAGAACTTCTATATTTTAAGGAATCACTAAGTGTTTTATTAATTTCAATCCTCTTTATATTATTAGCGGCAAACATTAATATCAGTGATTTGGAATTGTTAATGAACTGGAAGACTGCAGCACTTTTTGTTTTAGTAGTTTTCTTAATTAGGCCTCTTGGCGTTTTTCTAAGTACGCAGGGCTCCAAATTAAAATTGAACGAAAAATTATTTATTGGATGGGTAGGTCCTAGAGGTATCGTTGCCGCTGGTATAGCTTCTCTCTTTGGTTCTAAACTTTTGGCAAAGGGAGAGCCAGGAGCGGAATACATTACACCATTGGTTTTTATGATTGTTTTGGGTACGGTTTTGTTAAATGCCACTACCGCTAGGTTATTTGCAAAGCTAGTAGGCGTATTTCTTAAAAAGTCTGAAGGTATTTTGATTATTGGAGCTTCTAAAGTTTCAAGACTGATTGCCAACTACCTAAAAAAGAATAATCGCCATGTAGTACTTATTGATAATAATCAGCATAATGTTCAAAAGGCAAAGAACTTGGGTATTGAAGCCATGGTTGCGAATATTTATTCGGACTCTTTAACCGATAATATTGAATTGAACGATATGGGGTATTTAATGGCCTTAACGGGAAATTCGGATATTAACAAATTTGCAATAGATAAGTTTAAAAAACAGTTTGGGGAAAACGGAGCGTTCAGAATAGTGAATACTGATGAAATGAATGACCCGGAAAATAATCCCGAAGAAGGATTGTTTTCACATACGGATGATTTTATAAAACTGACTGATGCAGCAAGAAAATATCCTTCAATCAACGAGACAGAATTGAAAGATCAAGAACATTATAATGGACTTATAGAGATTACAAAAGCAGATAACAATATTATTCCTCTATTTCTAAAAACCCCAAACAACGATCTAAAAATTATATCTGCCTTTAGCAAGGAGTTTACAGATATTCAAGAAGGATATAAACTCGTATATTTAGGAAAGGTATTTGATTTTGACGAATAAAATTAATCGTTCAACTTCAATACGGCCATAAATGCTTGCTGAGGTATTTCTACATTACCTACTTGGCGCATTCGTTTTTTACCTTTTTTCTGTTTTTCAAGCAATTTACGTTTACGCGAAATATCACCACCATAACATTTAGCAGTAACGTCCTTTCGCAAAGCTTTTATAGTTTCTCTTGATATGATTTTTGAACCAATTGCGGCCTGGATAGGAATATCAAACTGTTGTCTTGGTATTAGTTCTTTCAACTTCTCACACATCTTTTTACCAATGGTATGGGCATTATCAAAATGAACCAAAGCAGAAAGTGCATCCACCGGTTGTGCATTTAAGAGGATGTCCACACGAACCAATTTTGAAGTACGCATTCCAATCGGGGCATAATCAAAAGAAGCATACCCTTTTGAGACAGTTTTCAATCGGTCATAAAAATCAAAAACAATTTCGGCCAAAGGCATATCAAACGTTAACTCAACCCTTTGGGTGGTCAAATAAGTCTGATTGGTAATCTGTCCACGTTTTTCAATACAGAGGGACATTACGTTACCTACAAAATCTGACTTTGTGATTATTGTCGCTTTAATATAAGGCTCTTCAACACGGTCTAACGTAGAAGGATCTGGCAAATCTGAAGGATTGTTTACAATAACAACCTCTTCCGTATTTTTTGTGGTAAAAGCATGGTAACTTACATTGGGAACGGTGGTTATTACGGTCATATTAAATTCACGTTCCAGCCGCTCCTGTATAATTTCCATATGAAGCATTCCTAAGAACCCACAGCGAAAACCAAAACCAAGTGCGGCACTGCTTTCCGGGGCGAAAACCAAAGAAGCATCATTTAGCTGAAGCTTTTCCATGGAAGCACGTAATTCTTCAAACTCCTCGGTATCTACCGGGTAAATACCTGCAAAAACCATAGGTTTTACATCTTCAAAGCCCTCGATTGCATTTTTAGTGGGTTTCGCTGCATCGGTAATAGTGTCTCCAACCTTTACTTCTCTTGCATCTTTGATGCCAGTTATAAGATAACCTACGTCACCAGCTTTTATACTTTGCTGTGGATGTTGCTCCAATTTTAACGTACCGACTTCATCAGCAAAATAGTCCTTGCCAGTAGCCACAAATTTTATCTTTTGTCCTTTTTTAATTTCACCGTTGATTACTCTAAAATAGGTTTCTACACCTCTAAAAGGATTGTAAACAGAATCAAATACTAATGCTTGTAAAGATTCGTCAGGATTTCCTTCCGGGGGAGGGATACGCTCTATGATAGCACTTAATATTTCTTCAATTCCAATTCCCGTTTTAGCGCTAGCAGGGATAACTTCTTCAGCATCACAACCGAGGAGGTCAACAATATCATCGGTTACTTCTTCAGGGTTGGCACTGGGCAAATCTACTTTGTTAAGGACTGGGATAATCTCTAGATCATTCTCTAATGCTAGATATAAATTGGAAATGGTTTGAGCTTGAATACTTTGGGCAGCATCAACAACCAGCAGCGCACCTTCACACGCTGCTATAGATCTTGAGACTTCATAAGAAAAATCCACGTGGCCTGGAGTATCTATCAAATTAAGTATGTATTCTTCCCCTTTGTAAGTGTGCTCCATTTGAATGGCATGACTCTTAATGGTGATACCACGCTCTCGTTCTAAATCCATGCTGTCTAAAAGCTGGTCTTGCTTTTCACGCTCGGTAACAGAACCAGTAAAATCCAATAGACGATCGGCCAAGGTACTTTTACCATGGTCTATATGTGCAATAATGCAGAAGTTTCTAATCTTTTTCATACCAACTGCAAATATAGTTCTTTTGCATAGCAGGATAGTTAAATATAAATGACTGCTCAGAAATATTTTCTTAGATTTGATATTCAACCTAAGCCTAAATGAAGAACTTCCTGCTCTCCTTTTTTTTGGTGCTATTTGTTTTTGGATGTTGTTTTTCCCAGACTTTTAAAATATCGGGAAAGGTTGTAAATACTGAAAATGAGATAATCCCTTTTGCCAATGTATTATTGTTGAGTGCAAGTGACTCTACATTTGTTAAAGGAACGTCAGCCTCTGAGAGTGGATTTTTTGAATTACCGAACGTTGAACCAAACCTATATTTACTACAAGCCAGCTACATAGGAAGAGGCTCAAAACCTTTGGCACTCGACATAAAAAAGGATGTTTCACTTGGAGCGTTGATTATACCGTCGACAGCAGAAAATTTGGATGAGGTTGTGGTTACAGCTCGCCGACCTACAGTTCAAAGATTGTCCGACAGGTTGGTTTTTAATGTTGAAAATACAGTGATTTCCCAAGGAAACTCTTGGGATATTTTAAAGAATACACCAGGGGTAATTGTAAATCAAAATGACCTCCAAATTAGAGGACAAAATGCAACAGTCTACTTAAACGATAGAAGAGTACAGCTATCAGGACAAGAAGTTCAGGATTTGTTACAAGGACTTACAGGCACAGCGATTAAGTCGGTTGAAGTAATTGCGAACCCACCGGCTAGATATGATGCTGAAAGTGGTCCAATTTTGAATATTGTTACTAGTAAAAGCATTGTTCCGGGATACAAAGGGAGTGTAAACGGGTCATATACGCAAGCAGTTTTTCCAAAGTTTAGCCTGGGGACAAGTCACTATTATAAAACTGACAAACTAAATCTTTTTGCCAATTATTCTATCAACCCTAAAAAAGAATTACGAAAAACAAAAAAAGGAATAAATTTTATAGAT